>USLU01000007.1 GCA_900555635.1 uncultured Bacteroides sp. | reverse complement strand
AAGAAGGAGGATTCTGCCAGTTGATACAAAATGGATATGGCGGGTATATTTTTGCCAATCCGTTTGCCAAAGTAATGCGTTTGTGGGGTGCGGGCGAACTAAGCAAATTGGTCTATTCTGCTAAGAAAATGTACGATGAGCATCGTGAAGACTTGGAACGCGAGCGCACGGATGACGAATTTATGGCTATGTACGAGCAGTACGAGGCTTTTGATGAATTGGAAGAAGAGTTCCTTGAGAAAGAAGAAGAATTTACGGCTATGATAGCAGGGTATGTGGACGAACATTTGGAACTCTTTGCGAAAATAGTAGTATCTTGATGTTATATGCTCCAGTTTCGGATGAAACATTTATTTTAGACCATACTTCTGGTCTACTGGATATTAATATAAAATCTACTTGCTGTTAAGAGAAAACTTACTTTATGTAGATATAAAAATTGTTTTGAATATAAGATAAACTATAATCAAAAGTTTCAGTTTTATAATCAGAACTTGCGGTTATACAATCAGAAGTTTCGGTTATATAATCAAAACTTGCGGTTATAGTTTTCTGTATAGCAAGAGGAATTTTTATATCTATGCAAAGCAAGTTATCAGTAAGGCTTTAGGAAGTTCTCTATTAATGTTTACTCCATTTTATATAGATATTTTAGTGAAGCAATGTGGCGTTCTGCCTATGCTTGTCATGGAAGGCTTTGTATATTTGAGTTTTAGGTATAAATAAAACAGAAATTCCTGATTGTTTTTTGTTGAGAAATAATTTGTATTTCTTCTTTGAAATGACGAACATTGCAATTCGATTTGCATAGCAAATATAACCTTTGGAAAATTAGATTAACTATGATTTGATCATTATGAATAGAATATTGTTGATTTTAATTTCAAGTATCTTCCTTTTAGTCTCTTGTGTTAAGGATAATATAAAAATGACATTGTTTGAGAAAGTGGAATCTTGTATGGAGTCTCATCCTAATATTGCTCTAACTCTTTTAAAACAGATTGAACATCCGGAAGATTTGCGAGAGAAAGAATTGGCTGATTATGCTCTGTTGCTCACGCAAGCGTATGATAAAATGTATATGGATAGTTTGCAGTCGGATTCCTTAATAGAGTTCGCAACGAAGTATTATTCTAAAAATGAAGGAGAGAGAATGAAGGCGGGCAAGGCTTTCTTTTATTATGGAAGAGTGATGGCATTTAAAAGACGCTATATAGAAGCGATGCAGGCATATTTAAAAGCACAAACTTTTGTAGAAGGAACTAATGAATATAAGATTCAAGGACTGATTTGGGAATATATTGGATATTTAATTTCTGCTCAAGGAAACTACGATAGTGCAATATCTCATTTTAAAAGATCGATTGAATGTTATAAGTTAGCAAATGCTCGCTCTTGTTTGCTGAATGGTTATAGAAATGTGGCAAGAGGATATATTGCTATACATCATAATGATAGTGCTAACAGGTATGCTGATGAAGGGTTGGCATTAAGTGATACATCAAGTACAATGCGTTCTTCCTTTTTGCAGATATTGGGACGCATTGCAAATGAGAATAAACAATACTCGCTGGCAATAAGCTATTTCCAATCTGCAATTAAATGTAGTGACAAGTTTAATGAAAAGTGCCGTTATAACCTTTCATTAGGAAATACATATCTAGATGTTGAACAAGATGAGAAAGCTATTGAGTGTTTTTATTATAGCCGTAACTCTACTGATCTTTTTGTCTCTTCTGGTTCATATAATAGTTTGTATAAAGTCTATAGGAAGCATTTGGAGTACGATAAAGCTTTGACTTGTAAAGAAAAGTCTGACTCTTTATTAGAAATAGTTTGCAATAATGAACTGCAGGCAAAAATAGTAGATTTACAAAGTAAATACAAAAACGAAAATCTGATTTTGGAGAATAAACAAATAAAGCTGGAGAAAGAGAATCAAATGTATCTTTCTCTATTTGTAGTAGCTCTCATGGTAGGGATAGCTATTGCAGTTTGTGTTTTTCTAAGAAAGAAGTATCAGAAGCTTGTTTTGCGGGATGTTGAGCTAATCAGGAGTAACAATCTGACTATAGAAAAATATGCCTGCAAAATTGCAGAGTTGGAAAGTGCTAATGTTTATGAAGATAAAGTTAGAAAGGAAGATATTGGAAAATTGAATCGAAAAATACTTTGTTTGACAACGGAGAACAAAAGATTAAGAGAAAACACCAATGTAGATGCATTGTTTGTATTAGAAGAGTTGAAACAAGGTCGGCTGATTGTAGAGAATATGACAATATCCGAGCGTAAACATTTATTTGATTTTATGGATTTGGTTCATGCTGACTTTGTTACTCGTCTTAAAAAAGATTTTGCATTAAGTAAAAATGAACTTTTGCTGGCTGTATTATTGAAGATAGGTTTTTCTAACAAAGAATTGGCTTATGTTTTCGGCTGTGAAATGAAATCACTATATAAGTATAGACAACGGTTGAAGCAGAGTTTGATGCTTGACCGAGAGGAATCTTTAGATCAAATGATAATGTTGTATTGAATTTAACTTCTGTATTGTCCTATTTGTTTTTTGTATATTGTTAATACATAGTGAAATATGATTGATAAATAGTCCTAGTACTTCTTTCTGTTTATTGTTTAAATAGTCTCTAACTTTGAGCGAAAAGAGAAAAGACTATGAAATTGAAATTTATTTTATCATTATTACTGCTACTCACATTTGTGAATGCTAATGCTCATACTTTGGCCTCAAATACAAAGGCTTCGGGCAAAGTAGAAATCTCTATGTATTCGAATGATATTCCATTTGATATTTTAACAACGGGGGAAGAGGATGGAAGTCGCTCTGCTTTTCCTTTAATTCCAATTGTTGTGTTGTTGGATGAAAGTGATAATTCTATCGTGCTTGATTTCCAGAAAGCTGTAGGAGATGTGGAGATTATTATTTCGTTAAATGGCACTGTAGCCTACTGCGCTTCAGAGAATGTACAATCTGCTATGCAGAGATTTATAGATTTGTCATCTGAATTTTGGTTATTTTCTTTTAGAAATTAAAGGAAAAAAGGGTGCTTGTGTATGTGGCTATTTTTCTTTATAGTATATTATTGACTTAAAATATAATACTTATGAAAAAGATCGGTTTGTTATTGATCAGTGTGTTGGTTTTGTTCTCTTGTGAACAAAACGAATTAGGTGATTTTATGAAAAGTGATGTGAAACAGGTTCAGACAAGAGCTGCAATCTCTATAGCGGATTTTAATCCAATAAGTGAATTGGACGGAATTCCTGTAAATGTCATTAATATGGGAAATTCTACTCGGAAGTTCTTATCTTGCCCAAAATCCGGTAATAGTGTTGGACTAACAACAGTGGATGATAATAGTGGAAGGCAACAGTGGTACATAAAGTATGGAAAATCGATAGTATTAACTAAAGGTAATGATGCAATTTCAACAGGAAACTATCTCGTTGCTGCTACTGATAATTGGTACAGTGCAGCGGTTCCCAAAATACCGAATACAATCAGATTGTTTTCGGTAGTTCGTGATGATTCTCCTATGGGTTCATTAGGACTGCCGGGATTTATGTTTAATATATTGGGTAATGGCAATTTTCAAATACAGACGGGTAATGGGGCTTTTCCTCCGACATCTTATTATTTGAATTCGGAATCGTCTACATCTTCTACATTGAAGTTTAGAACAGACAATTCAACAACTCTTTCTCAATGGCAATTTGTTCCTGTTGGCGAATATGAACTTATTGATTTGAAGTATGTTATGACGTCGGTTGATAACTTCACTCCAACAGAACTGATATGTGATCGTGATTCCTATGATAATCCAAGCTCTGGTGTAGCCACATGGAACTATTCAGTGTCAGTAAAATATACCGAGACTTCTAATTTTTCAAAAACAGAAGGAGTTAGTGTGTCTGTGTCAAATGGACTTAACGTCGGATTACCAAGTGCGTCTGGAAACCCTTCGATTGGTATTAACACAACTATTCAACAACAGGCAAGCAAAAGTTGGACTTACGGTACAAGTGATACAAAGGAAATCACAAAATCTAGAACTGCTAATATTCAAGTTCCACCACATACCAATATAAGGCTTGAAGCAGTCTTGTTTTTGTACGAGGGAACTGTAACTTATGTTGCAACATTGAGAAAGATTGGAGATACAAAGACATTTAAGGTTAAAGGTAAATGGAGAGGAACTTCTTTTTCTGAATTTAAAGCAAAAACATACGACGCATCTACAGGAAAACTTTTGAATACATCTAATTTTAATGAGTGAATATGTGTTAAATAACTATTAGGGTTTGCAGTATTTCGATTAATCTTTCATTTAATCTTAAAAACAATAAAAAAACGAAGAGAGCACTTAGTTACTCGATTCTTTTATCTAAATTTGCAAACTCTAATATTTATAAGAAAAATGAAACAATTAAAATTCTTAATGATTGCTTTTACCCTGTTGATGGGTATTTCTTTAACTTCGTGTATCGGTGAGGGTGATCCTACAGTGAGCAATGTGACTTTTGGTAAAATAACTGAATCATTTCCAAGACTAGTCATTGAAACTCCAGGTGGCATTAAATTTAATGCGGTAAATGAGACTGACATGGGATTGTATACAGGAGATTATGTATATTTCCAGTTTTCTTATGATTCAGATTTACAAAAAGTGGATAATAATACAAAAAGTATTGATGCAACTATCACAATCTTTGAGAAAATGACCTATAGACCAGCTGTTGCTGCTGCTGACAAAGGTGAGAATTTTGAGAATGTGACTTTAATTCAGATGGGAGATGGTCCTGAGGTAAATAGCAATTATGGTATCAAGTTTTTGTACTATGATAAAAGTAAATTAATAGTTCCACTTATCTTCTTGGTTAAAGAAGCGTCTAAAGAGGCGTTGGGAAAACATGAATTTACTTTGGTATTTAATGAAGAAGAGGTAAAGGCAGGCGCTTCAGAAATAGTTTTTTATTTGCGTCATAAGTCATCTGACACAGAAGCAAAGAAGGCAGTGCTTTCATATAAGATGTTTGATATAAATAGAGCTTTGGAACAGTTTGTTGCAAAAGCAGGTAATAAGCCGACGAAGGTGGTTATTTATACAAATGAAACAAAAGATAATACTACTGATGCTTTAGACAAAAAGAAAGATGAACTGACTAAATATGAAGTAGTTTATGAATTTAAAGATTAAAATTTGAACTACAAAGATTTATTTCAAATAGCATTACAACTGATTTCCTCTCCGGCTCGTGCCTGGGAGGAAATTCGTTTGGAAGAGGATAGGCGAAAGGTGTTTACAGCTTTTGTTTATCCTATGATTGGTTTATGTGGATTGTCCGTATTTATCGGTTCATTGATAACGATGGGATGGGGTGGTCCACAAAGTTTTCAGTATGCCATGACACAATGTTGTGCTGTGGCTGTGTCCTTGTTTGGAGGATATTTTTTAGCTGCTTATCTTATCAATGAACTGCGAGTGCGTATGTTGAAAATGAACAGCGACGCGCCTTTGACACAGCAGTTTGCCGGATATGCATTGGTGGTGCTTTTCTTGCTTAAAATAATTATCGGCATTTTGCCCGATATCAGAATTATAGCTTTATTGCTGCAATTTTATATTGTCTATGTAGTGTGGGAAGGAAGTGTTAGAGTAATGCAAGTAGCAGAAAAAGATCGCTTGCGGTTTACCATTTTCTCCTCAATATTGTTAATAGCTTGTCCGGCAGTTATTGAATGGATTTTTAATAAGCTGACGGTGGTGCTAAACTGATTATATTATGAAACAGGCTCCTGTAAATATTAAAAATAAACGTGCTACGTTCGATTACGAACTAATAGACACCTATACAGCCGGTATTGTACTCACGGGTACGGAAATTAAATCCATCCGTTTGGGAAAGGCTAGTTTGGTTGATACGTTTTGTTACTTTGCCAACGGCGAGTTGTGGGTGAAGAATATGCATATTGCCGAGTACTTTTATGGTTCGTATAATAATCACTCGGCACGGAGGGAGCGGAAACTTCTTTTGACTAAAAAAGAACTGAATAACTTGGTGAAAGATTCCAAGAATCCCGGCTTTACCATGGTTCCTGTACGCATGTTTATCAATGAAAAAGGACTGGCTAAGGTCGTTATAGCTTTGGCCAAAGGTAAAAAAGAGTACGACAAGCGTCAATCCCTGAGAGAGAAAGATGACAAACGCGATATGGCGCGGATGTTTAAAAAATAGTGATTAGTAAAATGAACATGCTTGGCAGTTTGGTGCGGGAGCGCATCCTTATCTTAGATGGTGCTATGGGCACCATGATACAGCAATATAATTTAGCGGAAGAAGACTTCCGGAGTGAACGTTTTGCGCATATACCGGGACAATTGAAAGGCAATAATGATTTGCTCTGTTTGACACGTCCTGACGTTATTCAAGATATACATCGTAAATATTTAGTAGCGGGAGCGGATATCATTGAAACCAATACATTCAGTTCCACTCGCGTCAGTATGGCAGATTATCATGTACAGGAATATGTACGGGAGATGAATTTGGCTGCCGTGAAGCTGGCCCGTGAAGTGGCGGATGAATTTACTGCCCTAACTCCTGATAAGCCTCGATTTGTTGCCGGTTCGGTAGGACCTACCAATAAGACATGTTCTATGAGTCCCGATGTGAATAATCCGGCTTTTCGTGCTTTGTCGTACGATGAACTGTCCGCAGCCTATCGCGAACAAATGGAAGCTTTGCTCGAAGGTGGAGTAGATGCTTTGTTGATAGAGACTATTTTTGATACATTAAATGCCAAAGCTGCTATTTTTGCTGCCGAACAGGCGATGGAAGATACCGGTATACGTGTGCCTTTGATGCTTTCGGTTACTGTTTCCGATACAGGCGGACGTACACTTTCCGGACAAACCTTAGATGCTTTTCTTGCATCCGTGCAACATGCCGACATTTTCTCTGTAGGGTTAAACTGTTCGTTCGGAGCCCGCCAACTGAAACCGTTCCTTCAGCAACTTGCTGCCCGTGCACCTTATTATATAAGCGCTTATCCTAATGCCGGATTACCGAACAGCCTGGGTAAGTACGACCAGACTCCTGCCGACATGGCACAGGAAGTAAAAGAATATATTCATGAAGGTTTGGTGAATATCATCGGTGGTTGTTGTGGAACAACTGATGCCTATATTGCCGAATACTCCGCTTTAATAGCCGGTGCCACTCCTCGCCAACCGGCACAAAAACCAGATAGTCTTTGGCTTTCGGGTCTTGAATTGCTGGAAGTTAAGCCGGAGAATAATTTTGTAAATGTAGGCGAGCGTTGTAACGTTGCAGGCTCGCGTAAATTCCTCCGTCTGGTTAACGAGAAAAAGTATGATGAAGCTCTCAGCATCGCCCGCCAGCAGGTGGAAGATGGAGCACAGGTGATTGATATCAATATGGATGATGGTTTGCTGGATGCAGAAGTTGAAATGACAACTTTCCTCAATCTTGTAGCCTCTGAGCCTGAAATAGCCCGGGTACCGATAATGATTGACTCTTCCAAGTGGGACGTTATTGTTGCCGGACTGAAATGTCTGCAAGGTAAATCCATAGTCAACTCTATTTCTTTGAAAGAAGGGGAGGCTAAATTCCTGGAACATGCCCGTATCATTAAACAATATGGTGCCGCTGCCGTAGTAATGGCTTTCGATGAAAAAGGTCAGGCAGATACTTGTGAACGTAAGATTGAAGTTTGCGAACGAGCTTATCGCTTGCTGGTAGATAAAGTGGGCTTCAATCCTCATGATATTATTTTTGACCCGAATGTACTTGCTGTAGCAACCGGAATGGAGGAGCATAACAATTATGCAGTCGACTTTATCCAAGCTACCTCGTGGATACGGAAGAATCTTTTTGGTGCTCATGTCAGTGGGGGAGTGAGCAATCTTTCTTTCTCTTTCCGTGGCAATAATTACATTCGTGAAGCGATGCATGCCGTATTCCTTTATTACGCTATCCGTGAAGGTATGGATATGGGAATTGTAAATCCGGCAACCTCTGTACTTTATACAGATATTCCTGCTGATATCTTAGAACGTATTGAAGATGTGGTTTTGAACCGTCGTCCCGATGCTGCCGAACGATTGATCGAAACAGCCGAGCGCCTTAAAGCAGAAGCGGATGCCGCTAAAGCATCCGGTACTGACAATGTGCAATCAGCCTCCCCTTCACAACTCTCATGGCGTGAAAACGTCCCTGTGGAAGAACGATTGAAATATGCTTTGACTAAAGGTATCGGTGATTACCTGGAGGAAGATCTTGCGGAAGCTTTGCAGCAATATCCCAAAGCAGTAGATATTATTGAAGGTCCCTTAATGGCAGGTATGAATCATGTAGGCGATTTGTTTGGTGCCGGAAAGATGTTCCTTCCGCAGGTAGTAAAAACCGCCCGTACTATGAAGAAAGCCGTTGCTATACTTCAACCTGTTATAGAATCGGAAAAGCAAGAGGGAATGACTTCTGCCGGTAAGGTATTGGTTGCCACCGTGAAAGGTGATGTTCATGATATAGGCAAGAATATTGTTTCAGTTGTAATGGCTTGTAACGGCTACGAAATTATAGATCTTGGAGTGATGGTACCCGCGGAAACCATTATTCAACGTGCTATAGAAGAAAAAGTGGATATGATCGGACTAAGTGGTCTGATAACTCCTTCATTGGATGAAATGGTACACGTAGCCCTCGAACTTGAAAAATCAGGTTTGGATTTACCTCTATTGATAGGTGGAGCTACTACTTCGCAACTTCACACAGCATTGAAAATAGCTCCTGTTTATCATGCTCCTGTTGTTCATTTGAAAGATGCTTCACAAAATGCTGCTGTAGCAGCCAAACTAATGAATCCCAAAACTAAGGAAGAATTAAAAGCAGAATTGGATGAAACTTATCAGCAACTGCGTGATAAGAACAAAGACAGACAAGTGAAGACAGTTTCTTTGGAGGAGGCGCAGGAGAAAAAGCTGAATCTTTTTTAGTTATAAGTTATGGAGTTATAAGTTATTTGCTTGTGTTTGCTGTGTAAAATAGCGCAGCGTAAAACAAATAACTTATAACTAATAACTCATAACTATTTCTTTATCTTCTTCTTATATTGTTCAAACCGTGAAGTAACATCTCTCACGAAGTTATACGTTTCTATGCCGCGGAAGTATCCATTCTTAACGACAGGGTCAGTGAAATACTCTTCGTTGCTTTTCAGCAAAATAAAGTTTTCTACGTTATCCCGCCACACATTTTTGTTTTTGCCATATTTTTCGGCTAATGCCATGGCATCTAATACGTGCCCTATACCCGAATTGTAGGATGCCAAAACGAAATTGATCCGTTCCTCTTCGGGTATGGAAGCAAAACTTTTGGCGGTGGCATTGATATATTTGGTGGCGGCTTTTATGCTCTCTTCCGGGTTTTGCTCCTTTCCCGACGGAACACCCATAGCGCGTGCGGTAGCCGGCATTAACTGCATTAATCCTCTTGCTCCTGCCCAAGAAACAGCTGTGGAATCAAAGTTTGATTCCGTATAGGCTAATGAGGCTAATAACCGCCAATCCCAGTTAATGTCGGGGGCATACTTCTTGAATAAATTGTCGAAATGTGAGATCTTGCCTTCCCGCAAGGAGAGAATAGGAGAGTGAGGAATAGCTTTGCTGATTTCAAAATAGCGCTTCATACTGGCTGTATAAGCAGGTGAAGTCATATTTTCCTGATGCCATTTGTTAGCAGCGGCGGCAAGTTCAGGACAGTCTTTTCGTACTGCCCATGATGCGCGTTGGTCAAAACTAATAGAAAGATTGATATTCAGATTAGGATAATAAGTGGTATTGAGTCGTGCCAGATCATTGTCGGCTACTGTATAGGGTATTTTACCTTGAGATACTTGCATGATAAGGTCTTCCACACTTACACTATCATTGGTTACTTTATGGATATGAATACCACCGCCAAGCTCTTTATCAAGATTGACCAACCGCTCGTAATACTTTCCCGGCTTTACATATACATCTTTTCCAATAAGTTCGGTTACGTCTTTCAATGGTTTGTTAGGTCCATTGGTACGTTGTACTATAACTTGGTGGGTGATAACTTCTTCTCCGCAATAGATTAAACTATCTTTCCATTCTTTTGTAATGGGCAGATTATAAGCAATCAAATCTCCTTTACCCGCTAACAGCTTTTCTATGAGCTCATGAACATTTTTTGCTACTTCTACCCGTAATTTTACTCCCAGGCTTTTGGCGAACTGCTCACTTAATTCATATTGGAATCCCATGTCTTGACCGCGATAGATAAAATAAGATGTTGAGCTGTATAGAGTCAATACTACCAATTCTCCGCTATCTTTTATCTGCTGAAGATCATCTTCCGCCTTTTCATCTCCGGCATGGTGATTTCCACGACATCCAAAGATGCAGCCAAGCAGCATAGCAGCAAGCAATATACATAACCCTGTTCCCTTCTTCATAGCAAATCACTTATTACTATTTCAAGTGTTTCTTGATATACATTGTCAGAATGTCTATAGCCACCTGATTGTTTCCTCCTTCCGGCACAATAAGGTCGGCATAACGTTTGCAGGGTTCAATGAATTGTAGATGCATCGGCTTCAATATACGGGTATAGCGTTCCATGACTGCTTCGGCAGTACGGCCCCGTTCTATGACGTCACGCTGTATTACGCGGATGAGGCGTTCATCCGGATCAGCATCCACAAAGATTTTAAGATCCATCATGCTGCGTAGCTTTTTATCGCATAAGGCAAGAATTCCTTCTATGATAATTACTTCACGTGGTTCGATGTGGATGGTTTCGGGTTGGCGTGTACACGTCAAGTACGAATAGGTGGGTTGCTCTATGCTTTTACCTTCACGTAGCAAGGCCACATGCTTGGAAAGGAGGCTCCATTCAAAGGCATCCGGGTGGTCGAAGTTAATATTCTGGCGTTCTTCGACGGGCACGTGGCTACTATCTTTGTAATAAGAGTCCTGCGGTAATAATACCACTTCACCAACTGGCAGACTTTCTATAATTTTACGTACGACGGTGGTCTTTCCAGAACCGGTTCCGCCTGCAATTCCTATTATTAACATCCGTTTAAGTGTATAATTGAAAGAAAACGAGTATTTTTGCATTCTTAAAATGAATGCCGCTTCGGCTGACAAATATAGACATAAATCATTAAAATAACAAAGTTATGGTAAAGCACATTGTATTATTTAAGCTTAAAGACGAGGCTCCGGTTGACGAAAAGTTAGCTGCAATGAATAATTTTAAAAAAGCTATCGAGGCGCTTCCTGCTAAGATATCGGTTATTCGTAAGATTGAAGTAGGTTTGAACATCAATCCGGCTGAGACTTGGAGCATTGCTCTTTATAGTGAGTTTGATACTTTGGAAGATGTGAAATTCTACGCTACACATCCCGACCATGTGGCTGCGGGCAAGCTCATTGCAGAGGTGAAGGAAAGCCGTGCATGTGTGGATTATGAGGTTTAATTGAAATAAAACTAAAAAATAAGTGATGAAGAAGACGTTTTTTTCGACGCTTCTGCTGCTTTTGGCGGTAGTGGTGCAGGCTCAGATTCATGAACCCGTCAAGTTCAAGACCGAACTGAAGACTTTATCTGCTGATGAGGTAGAAGTGATATTTACCGGAACCATTGATAAAGGTTGGCATGTTTATTCAACGGATTTGGGTGATGGTGGTCCTATCTCGGCGACTTTTAATACCGAGAAACTCTCGGGTGCTACACTCGTAGGTAAGTTGAAACCTGTAGGTAAGGAAGTTTCGGCTTTCGATAAACTGTTCGAAATGAAAGTGCGTTATTTTGCGAATACAGCTCAGTTCGTACAGAAATTGAAGTTAACCGGTGGAGCCTATGAGATCGATGGCTATTTGGAATATGGCGCATGTAATGATGAAAATTGCTTGCCGCCAACTCAGGTTCCGTTTAAGTTTTCAGGTAAGGCAGCCGGGGTTGCAAAAGAAGCACCTGCTACCGAAGCAAAGACTGAGCCTGCACAACCCGAAGTTACAGCCGATACGGTGGCTGCTTCGGCAATAATTGGCGGTGCAGAGGGAGCAACAGATATCAATGTGGCAGGTGAAACTGATCTTTGGAAACCGGTCATCAATGAATTGCAATCTTTAGGAGAAACAACCTCTCATGAAGATATGTCGTGGGTATATATCTTTTTCACTGGATTTGTAGGTGGATTATTGGCTTTGTTTACGCCTTGTGTATGGCCTATTATTCCGATGACAGTCAGCTTCTTCTTAAAACGAAGCAAAGATAAGAAGAAGGGTATTCGTGATGCCTGGACGTATGGTGCATCTATTGTTGTGATTTATGTGGCTCTTGGACTGGCTATTACGCTAATCTTCGGGGCCAGTGCATTGAACGCACTATCTACCAATGCGATTTTTAATATCTTGTTCTGCTTGATGTTGATTGTGTTTGCCGCTTCGTTCTTCGGGGCATTCGAGATTACGCTTCCATCTAAGTGGAGTAATGCTGTAGATAGCAAGGCGGAGACGACAAGCGGACTGCTGAGCATTTTCTTGATGGCATTTACATTGTCACTGGTATCTTTCTCTTGCACTGGTCCTATTATCGGTTTCCTTTTGGTACAAGTCTCTACAACAGGTAGTGTGGTAGCTCCGGCAATCGGTATGTTAGGTTTTGCTATTGCGTTGGCTTTGCCATTTACACTGTTTGCACTGTTCCCGTCATGGCTGAAGTCTATGCCGAAGTCAGGCGGTTGGATGAATGTGATAAAGGTTACGCTTGGTTTCCTTGAATTGGCATTTGCCTTGAAATTCCTTTCGGTAGCCGACCTTGCATACGGCTGGCGTATTCTTGACCGTGAAACTTTCCTTGCTTTATGGATCGTTCTCTTTGCATTGCTCGGATTCTATCTGTTGGGTAAAATCAAGTTCCCGCACGATGATGATGATACAAAGGTCAGCGTACCTCGCTTCTTTATGGCTTTGGCTTCGTTGGCATTTGCCATGTATATGGTTCCCGGATTGTGGGGAGCACCGTTGAAGGCGGTCAGTGCATTTGCACCTCCTTTGCAAACGCAGGACTTCAATTTATATAATAACGAAGTACACGCCCGATTCGACGATTACGATCTGGGTATGGAGTATGCCCGTCAGCAAGGCAAACCTGTGATGTTGGACTTCACCGGATATGGTTGTGTAAACTGCCGGAAGATGGAACTTGCCGTATGGACTGACCCGAAAGTAAGTGATATTATCAACAATGACTATGTACTGATTACGCTTTATGTGGATAATAAGACTCCGCTAACTTCTCCGGTGAAGATCGTTGAAAATGGTAAAGAACGTACTTTGCGCACAGTAGGCGACAAATGGAGCTATCTACAACGAGTGAAGTTCGGAGCCAATGCCCAACCATTCTATGTGCTGATTGATAATGAAGGCAATCCGCTGAACAAGTCTTACTCTTACGATGAAGACGTTCCAAAGTATATAGAATTCTTGCAGACTGGTCTTGAAAACTATAAGAAAGAAAAATAATGGAAAAGAGGATGCTTGCAAGAAAGCATCCTTTTTTCTTAATACCCTTTTAACATGAAACATATTATAGACATTGAAACTTGGGAACGTCGTGATAACTACGGCTTTTTCCGTGGTTTTGTAAATTCCTGGTATTCCGTAACTACAGAAATTGATTGTACGGAAGCGAGTGCTGCTGCCAGAGCGGCAGGACATTCTTTTTTTCTATATTACCTTTATGCCGTATTACGTTCGGCTAACGAAGTGGATGAACTAAGATACCGTATAGACAAGGACGGGCAAGTCGTTTTTCATGATCGGGTGGATATTATCTCTCCGATTGCGGTACCCGGAAAAACTTTCTACACAGTTCGTATCCCTTATCATAAAGATTTCGAACGTTTCTACTCCGAAGCCTATTCCATGATTACCAATATACCCGAAGACGGTGATCCATACGGGGCGGAGAAGGAGTTGTCGGTGCAGGGAGATTATGATGTAGTGCATTTAAGTGCAGTTCCTAAAATGTTTTTCACCTCGACTACATATACATTAGCTGAGGCTGGTAATGGCTGTAGCCATCCTTTGATGACTGCGGGCAAAGTAGTTACCCGTGAAGGACGTTTGGTCTTTCCGCTTTCCATTTATGTCAATCATGCTTTTGTGGATGGCTCTCATCTTGCTACATTCTTTCAGAAGATAGAAGAACATTTGAAAAGAATTGCACACGTGGAATTTAAATAATTGGAAATACTATTACTATAAAAAAAGCTGAAATCTAAACTTTGCTCGAAAGAAGTTATAGATTTCAGCCTTTCTTATATTCGGATGTAATTGCTTTATTACCTATACCAGTCTTTATTCTGATCACCGTTACTTTCTGTATTTATTGAGGCTTTGATGAACGTTTTTACGATTTGCTTGTTCTTATCCGTTTGAGATATTAGATTTTACAGATTTATTACAGAATTCATCTTTAACTTTGTAATTTCAATAATGTATTTTGAATGAAACTTTCAATGGATATGATAAAAAGATTTTTTTCCAATAGTAGAGCGTCTTTATTAATTGTTGCCTTGTTGTGTATATCGCAGCTTTCTCTGCGTGCTCAGGAGAAAGATTTTGCAACTTGGGCGAATATTGGCCTCGAATATAAAGTGAAGCCGGCATTTGCTGTATCCGGTGGTTTGGAGTGGCGTACGAAGGACGACCTTAGCAAGACAGACCGTTGGGGTCTGAATATTGGAGGAGCATATACTTTATTACCCTTTTTGAAAGTTGGTGCAGGTTATGAACTGCATTATCGTAATCGGGGGGAAGCCGGATGGAAGTTCCGCCAACGTTATTATTTCGACGGTACTCTTTCAACGCGGATACAAGATGTGAAACTCTCTTTGCGGGAACGCTTTCAACATACCTTTGAAAAAAGTAATAATGAATATCGCCTGCGTTCTCAATTTAAAGTTGCTTATGATGTACCGGATTGTATACTGGAACCTTATGTGTCAGTAGAGATGTATAACGGTTTGAATGCCGGCGACCGTTTTGACGTGAAGCGGATGAGATATCGGGGTGGCATTGCATTACCCTTATCTGACCGTTGGAAAGCGGATGTTTTTTATTGCCGCCAATGGGAACAGAAGGGACAGAAGAATATTTTTGGCTTGACATGCAACTATAGCTTTTAAGTTATTTTGATTTAACTTGTTGGGGCTTTCTGAATTCTTTCTTCAGGTGGAAATTGAATCCTGCATAGATTTGCAGCGTACCGAAGCCATTGTTTAATGAGAAATTGTTGCGGTAATAGTCATAAGTTCTGCCAACAAACGAGGTACCTACAAAATATTTGCTATTGTTGTAAACAATACCCGCCCGTACAATAAAGTCTATATTGAAATTCTTATACCAGTCTTTTTTTTCGTTTTCTTCTTTTTCGATGCGCGATGTCTTGTAGGCAATAGCCGGGCTGAGAGATAAACATGCAAGACAATTGCGTGCAAAGACCCAGTTGTAGGCATAGCCGAAGTTGAGGCTGATATTGGTGTATTTAATATGTTTTACTTTCATGCCAGGATTCATCGTTTCCTGAATGATATCCGGCAACTTGGTGTAATCAAAGTTTAAATTGTGAGTGGACGTTGAGAAACCGGCAATAAATGAACCTGTACTACGTCGCTGGTTGGTAGACTGGCTAAAAGCTGCCGGATAAGAGAAACGCCGGTTGTTGAAAATATAATATAGGTTTAGTCCTTTCATCTTTACTTTCAATCCGCTGAAATCTTCAGAATAATTAGAAGGGAGATGTTCGGAAAAGCCTGTGGCCTTGTCTATTCTATAGCTGTTTCCTGTGCGGTGATAGAAGATATCCACACCAATTTTGGAGCTGTAAAGGCTTAGGTCGAATTCTGTTCCCCTGTTCTTCCCGCTTTTCTTTCCGTAAAGAGCGTTTGTATCGATAGCCCATCCTAGGAATATCCATCGCCAGCCAAAATAGACTCCTATTTTATTGTGGGGCTTGGGCGAGAAACTGAGATGCTGGGGAGTAGGCGCAGTATTACTGATGGAGTAATATTCGTAATTCGTAAAATGATCGAGCATCAAAGCATAGTTATAACGGTTAGGACTAATATAGGTGGTATCGAAATCGCTGAAATTCAGGAATTGTTTTATTGCTTTTTTAAAGCCTCCCCGTGAATGCTGCGTACCAATACTATCGTGTGCGATAGAATCGCTCCTTTCACCTTGTGCGAACAAAGATAAGGGTAACATGAATATCCATAACCAGATAATATTTCTTTTTGGCATTGCTTTCGCTTTAATTGATTTTTCTTGTCATATATAAACAAGAAAAAGAACAAAGTGTTACGACTAAAAAATATTTCAGAACAAAGATAATAAAGTTTGGTGTTTTTTTATGCTATTTATAGGCTTAAAAAAACATCTTTCTTATCTTTGCATTATGGCATAGGATGATAAAAAATAGATTATATGAAGAAGATTATTAATCCATGGAAAAGTATGGAAGGCTACAACTGCTTCGGTTGTTCTCCTGATAATGAGGCTGGTGTGAGAATGGAATTTTATGAAGAAGGTGACGAGATTGTGAGCATTTGGAAGCCACGTCCGGAATATCAGGGGTGGCTCAATACATTGCATGGAGGCATACAATCGGTATTGTTGGACGAAATATGTGGCTGGGTAGTATTCCGCAAACTGCAAACAGGAGGAGTGACGTCGAAGATGGAGACTCGTTTCCGTAAACCGATATCGACCAACGATACGCATGTGGTATTGCGTGCATTCCTTCGTGAACAAAAACGCAATATTGCTATTATCGAGGCACGTCTATATAATAGTATGGGAGAACTTTGCACAGAAGCCACATGTACTTACTTCACTTTCCCGAAAGAAAAAGCTGAAGCGGAAATGTGTTTCCATCGTTGTGATGTGGAGCCGGAGGAGATATTGCCGTTCATTTAACAATATTGTTATAGAAACGTCAATCTTATCAGTAAAATCCGGATGATTTTATTGATTTGAAAGAAAAAACAAACTTTTTGTGATAAATTCTTGGAGGTTTCAAACGAATAGTTTACTTTTGCCACATCAAAACAAAGAAGTATGAAGAATATCGTTGCACATCATCACCATCATCATCCTAACGAATAACTCGGTGGGCGTATGAGTGTATATGTATAACACAGAACATAAATGACGAGGCTTGCCGAATATTGGTGAGCCTCGTTTTTTTGTATCTGGAAGTTTAGTTAGGTCTAGTTTAGTTTTTGAGTAAGTAAAATCATAAATAATAAAATAAGAACATGTTAAGAATTGCAGTACAAGCTAAAGGTCGTCTCTATGAAGAGACAATGTCGTTCCTTGGAGAATCGGATATCAAATTAAGTGCCACTAAGCGTACATTGCTGGTACAATCTTCAAACTTTCCTTTGGAAGTGTTATTTCTGAGAGATGATGACATTCCACAATCCGTAGCAACGGGAGTCGCCGATATAGGTATAGTAGGCGAGAATGAATTTGTGGAGAAGAACGAGGATGCCGAGATTATAAAGCGTTTGGGATTCAGCAAGTGCCGTCTCTCATTGGCTATGCCGAAGGACATCGACTACCCAGGTGTGAAATGGTTTCATGGTAAAAAGATTGCAACTTCTTATCCCGAAATCCTGTCTGCTTATCTGAAAAAGCAAGGGGTTAAGGCTGAGATACATGTTATTACAGGCTCAGTAGAAGTCGCTCCGGGTATCGGTTTGGCCGATGCTATTTTTGATATCGTAAGTTCCGGCTCTACTTTGGTGAGCAATCGCCTGAAAGAAGTAGAGGTAGTGATGAAATCCGAAGCTCTATTGATTGGTTGCAAGAATATGAGTGAGGACAAACTGGAAATATTGAATGAGCTTTTGTTCCGTATGGATGCAGTGAAGACTGCCGAAGACAAGAAATACGTATTGATGAACGCACCGCAAGATAAGCTGGAAGAGATTGTTGCCGTACTTCCGGGTATGAAGAGTCCTACGGTAATGCCATTGGCGCAAGAGGGTTGGTGCTCTGTTCATACAGTGCTCGATGAAAAATGTTTTTGGGAAATCATAGGCAAACTGAAAGTACTGGGTGCGGAAGGTATTTTGGTATTACCGATAGAGAAAATGATACTTTAAATGAAGGATTTAAATCTATTTTTATGATATTAATATCGAATCCTGATAAATCACAATGGGCGGAAATACTGAAACGTCCGGTGATGAATGTTGAGAATCTGTTTGATACGGTGCGAAGCATCATTGACCGCGTGAAAGCGGAAGGTGACCGGGCTGTTATAGATTATGAAGAAAAGTTTGATAAGGCGGTTTTGACTTCGCTCGCTGTGACGGATGAAGAGCTTGCAGAAGCTGAAACATTGGTGAGCGATGAATTGAAAGCTGCTATTCGTCTGGCTAAACAAAATATCGAGTCTTTCCATGCTGCGCAGCGCTTCGAAGGTAAGAAGGTGGAAACGCAACCGGGAGTTACCTGCTGGCAGAAATCAGTTGCAATAGAGAAAGTAGGTTTATATATTCCCGGAGGAACGGCTCCTTTGTTCTCTACTGTATTGATGTTGGCTGTTCCCGCTAAGATTGCCGGATGCAAAGAGATTGTGCTTTGCACACCTCCGGGAAAAGATGGTAAGGTACATCCCGCTGTGTTGTTTGCTGCAAGCGTGGCCGGTGTAAACCGGATATTTAAGGCTGGTGGGGTACAAGCAATCGCTGCTATGGCATACGGAACGGAAAGCGTTCCGAAGGTGTATAAGATATTCGGCCCGGGTAATCAATATGTAACGGCCGCTAAGCAGTTGGTGAGTCTGCGCGATGTTGCCATTGATATGCCTGCCGGTCCTTCTGAAGTGGAAGTGTTGGCAGATGAAACGGCTAATCCGATATTTGTTGCGGCAGATTTGTTGAGCCAGGCGGAACATGGGGTGGATAGTCAGGCAATTTTGATTACCACGTCAGCTGAGTTACAACAAGCGGTTAAAGAAGAGGTAGAACGCCAATTGGCTCTCCTTCCCCGTAAGGAGATTGCAGAAAAATCTCTTGCTAACAGCAAATTGATAGTGGTGCGTGATAGGGAGGAAGCCATTGAGCTGACTAATGCATACGCACCGGAGCATCTGATTGTGGAAACAGCCGATTATATGTCTGTAGCAGAGCAGGTAGTGAACGCCGGTTCTGTTTTCTTAGGTTCTCTTACTCCGGAAAGCGCAGGAGATTATGCTTCGGGTACAAACCATACCTTACCTACGAATGGTTATGCTAAAGCATATAGTGGCGTTAGTCTGGATAGCTTTATTCGCAAGATAACTTTCCAGGAAATAAAGCCCGAAGGAATAACAACCATCGGTCCTGCCATTGAAGTGATGGCTGCCAACGAGCAACTGGATGCACATAAAAATGCGGTGACTGTCAGACTGAACTCCCTGAATCATAAATCATAAATTATAAATCTCCGACATGAAAACATTGCAAGAACTTACCCGTCCTACTATATGGCGATTGAAACCTTATTCTTCGGCACGTGATGAATATAATGGTGCGGCTGCATCCGTATTTCTCGATGCAAATGAAAACCCTTATAATTTACCGCACAACCGTTATCCGGACCCTATGCAGCGGGATTTGAAAAAAGAGTTATCTAAAATAAAGAAAGTAAATCTTGATAATATCTTTTTAGGAAACGGCAGCGATGAAGCGATTGATTTAGTGTTTCGTGCTTTCTGTGAGCCTCGCATAGATAATGTGGTAGCCATTGATCCTACATACGGCATGTATCAGGTATGTGCAGAAGTGAACGATGTGGAGTATCGCAAAGTTTTGTTGGACGAGAATTACCAATTTACAGCCGATAAATTATTAGCGGCGGCAGATGAGCATACCAAACTTATTTTCCTTTGTTCGCCTAACAATCCTACGGGAAATGATCTTCTTCGTAGTGAAATAGAGAAATTGATTCAGAACTTTGAAGGGCTGGTAGTATTGGATGAAGCTTATAACGACTTTTCGGAAGCTCCTTCTTTTTTGGAAGAATTAGATAAATATCCTAATCTCATCGTATTCCAAACCTTCTCCAAAGCATGGGGATGTGCGGCGATCCGTTTAGGTATGGCATTTGCGTCATCCGATATTATCGGTATTTTCAGCAAGATAAAATACCCGTATAATGTGAACGAATTGACACAGAAGCAGGCCATGGAGATGCTTCAACGTTATGAGGAAATAGAACGTTGGGTAAAGATGCTGAAAGAAGCTCGCGAAAGTCTGGAGGCTGAGTTTGCCCAACTGCCTTGCACTGTGAAGATATTCCCTTCTGATGCCAATTTTTTCCTTGCACGTGTAACGGATGCTGTGAAGATATACAGTTATCTGGTAAGTAAAGGAATTATAGTTCGTAATCGTAATTCTGTTTCGTTATGCGGAAACTGTTTGCGTGTAACGGTTGGAACAGCTGAAGAGAATGAGAAACTGATAGAGGCACTGAAACTATATAAATGATAATTTATCTCTTGAGGAGTAATTAGGAGTTAAATTCCCATTGATACAATATCATAATTATGAAAAAGAAAGTACTATTTATAGATCGCGACGGTACGCTGGTTATTGAACCGCCTGTAGATTATCAATTGGACGCATTGGAAAAACTGGAATTTTATCCGAAGGTGATGCGTAATCTTGGCTTTGTGCGTAGCAAACTTGATTTTGAGTTTGTTATGGTGACCAATCAGGATGGACTAGGCACCGCGTCTTTCCCGGAAGATACCTTTTGGCCGGCGCATAATCTGATGATGAAGACACTAGAAGGGGAGGGCATTACGTTTGATGACATTTGCATTGATAGAAGTATGCCCGAAGACAATGCACCTACCCGCAAGCCCCGCACGGGTATGCTTACCAAGTACCTCAATAATCCGGAATATGACTTGGCGAACAGCTTTGTGATAGGCGACCGTGCCACCGATGTGGAATTGGCTAAGAATCTGGGATGTAGTGCCATTCTGTTGCAGGATAATACTGATTTGTTGAAACCTGTATCAGAAGGAGGATATGCTACTTGTCAAGGTTTGGAAGATGTCTGTGCCCTCGTTACAAAAGATTGGGATAAGGTAGCAGAATTCCTTTTTGCCGGTGAACGAACCGCTGAAGTACGTCGTACGACCAAAGAAACTGATATTTATGTATCGCTCAATTTAGATGGCAATGGGAATTGTGATATCCAAACCGGTCTGGGCTTTTTTGACCATATGCTGGAACAAATAGGCAAACATGGAGGCTTGGACTTGACTATTCATGTGAAAGGTGATTTGGAAGTAGATGAACACCATACCATAGAAGATACGGCACTTGCATTAGGTGAATGTCTTTATCAGGCTTTGGGCAATAAGCGGGGCATTGAACGTTATGGTTATGCTTTGCCTATGGACGATTGTTTGTGCCAGGTATGTCTTGATTTTGGCGGACGTCCTTGGCTGGTGTGGGATGCGGAGTTTAAGCGTGAGAAGATAGGAGAGATGCCTACCGAAATGTTTCTGCATTTCTTTAAATCACTGAGTGATACCGCTAAGATGAATCTTAATATCAAAGCTGAAGGCCAGAACGAACATCACAAAATAGAAGGTATCTTCAAGGCATTGGCACGAGCCTTGAAAATGTCTGCGAAGCGCGATATCTATCATTATGAATTACCCAGTTCGAAAGGAGTGCTGTAAGAAAGTCAAAACTCTTTTCACCACAGATTACGCAGATTAGCACAGTTTTTCTTTGTTGATAGTCAATGAAATATATTTCAATCTGCGTTAATCTGCGTAATCTGTGGTAAAAAAGAGTTTTGATATCGTCCGCAAACGGACATTCCCACTGTCCGAAAATGAACACATCCCCTTCCCTGATACTATTCCTGCCACTTGGCACGGTCTTTGCTTTTCTGATATCGTTAAATTTAAAGACCGAACATGAAAAAGAATATCTTACTTGTAGTTTGCTTTTTAATGTCGTTGGCTGCATCGGCACAAAACGATACATTAGGGCATGAGCGTAACATAACTTTATCGGAAGCTGTTGCATTGGCACGTACTCAGTCTGTAGATGCTGCTGTTGCCTTGAATGAGCTGAAGACTGCCTATTGGGAATACCGTACTTTCCGTGCCGACTTATTGCCGGAAGTTAATTTTACAGGTACGCTGCCCAACTACAACAAATCATACAGTACTTACCAAAACTCGGATGGCTCTTATAGCTTTGTTCGGAATAATACTTTAGGATTGTCCGGCCAGCTTTCTGTAGATCAGAATATCTGGATTACAGGCGGTAAGTTGTCACTAACTTCTTCGCTGGATTATATAAAGCAATTAGGAACCGGAGGCGATAAACAATTTATGTCCGTTCCAGTGAGTCTTGAGTTGACACAACCTATTTTTGGAGTAAACAATCTGAAATGGAATCGCCGTATTGAACCGGTTCGCTATGCTGAGGCTAAAGCTGCTTTTATTTCTGCTACTGAAGGAGTAACCATGAAGACTATCTCTTACTTCTTCGAACTGCTTTTGGCTAAAGAAGAACTTGCCACTCAACGCCAGAACAAACAAAATGCCGACCGATTGTATGAAGTAGCGATTGCCAAGCGTAAAATGGGGCAGATTTCGGAAAATGACTTGCTGCAACTAAAACTGAATGCCTTGCAAGGTAAAGCCGATGTAACGGCAGCCGAGAGTAATCTGAATGCTAAAATGTTCCAACTTCGTTCTTTTCTCGGAGTATCAGAACAAGAAAGTTTGAATCCCGTACTTCCGGCAACCGTACCTGATATTAAAATGGAATACGACCGGGTGCTGAATAAAGCATTAGAACGTAACTCGTTTGCCCAAAATATTCGTCGCCGCCAATTGGAAGCCGATTACGAAGTAGCTACTGCACGCGGTAATTTGCGTAGTATCGACCTTTTTGCCAGCGTAGGTTATACCGGTCAGAACCACGAGTTCTCTTCTGCCTATAAAGATTTGATGGATAATCAGATAGTAAAGGTAGGGGTTAAGATTCCTATTCTTGATTGGGGAAAGCGTCGTGGAAAAGTGCGCGTAGCAAAGAGCAACCGTGAAGTGGTTCTTTCCAAAATCCGTCAGGAACAAATGGATTTTAATCAAGATATATTCTTGTTAGTAGCAAATTTCAATAATCAGGCTCAGCAACTGGATATTGCAGAAGAAGCGGATGCGATTGCTGAGAAACGATACAAAACCAGTGTCGAAACCTTTATGATTGGTAAAATCAGTACATTGGATTTGAATGATGCACAGAACTCCAAGGATGAAGCTCGTCAGAAACATATTTTCGAACTCTATAACTTCTGGTATTATTTCTATCAACTCCGTAGTCTTACCCTTTGGGATTTTGAACGGAATACTGAACTTGAAGCTGACTTTGAAGATATCATAAGAGGATGATTAGGGGGAGTTATGAGTTATAAGTTATGAGTTATTTGCTTGTGAAAGTACTGTATGTTTCCATTTGCAAGCAAATAACTTATAACTTATAACTCATAACTATATATTTTTCTCTATTTTTGCAGGAAACAAAACTGCAAAAGTATTATGATACTGATAATAGATGACGATAGTGCTGTGCGTTCTTCATTAAGTTTTATGTTGAAACGTGCCGGATATGAAATTAAAACGGCTCCGGGACCTCGTGAAGCGATGGATATAGTTCGTGCAGAGGCTCCTGCATTGATACTGATGGATATGAATTTCACTCTCTCTACCACCGGTGAGGAAGGACTTACTTTGTTGAAGCAAGTAAAGGTATTCCGTCCTGATGTCCCTGTTATCTTGATGACAGCGTGGGGAAGCATTCAACTTGCCGTGCAAGGTATGCAAGCCGGAGCATTCGATTTCATCACTAAGCCTTGGAACAATGCTGCTTTGTTGCAGCGTATTGAAACCGCACTCGAATTGACTGCCGCGCCTAAGGAAGTTTCCGAAGAACAAAGTGGCGCGCTGAACCGCAGCCACATTATCGGCAAATCACAAGGATTGATGGAAGTACTGAATACGGTAGGTCGTATAGCCCGTACCAATGCTTCCGTACTCATTACCGGCGAAAGTGGAACCGGTAAAGAATTGATAGCCGAAGCCATTCATATCAATAGCCAACGATTGAAACAGCCGTTTGTCAAGGTCAATTTGGGTGGTATATCTCAGAGTCTGTTCGAAAGCGAAATGTTCGGGCATAAGAAAGGTGCATTTACCGATGCTAGTGCCGACCGAATAGGACGCTTTGAAATGGCAAACAAAGGAACAATCTTTTTGGATGAGATCGGTGATCTCGATCCTTCTTGCCAGGTAAAACTATTGAGAGTTTTGCAAGATCAGACTTTTGAAGTATTGGGAGATAGCCGTCCCCGCAAAGTAGATGTACGCGTTGTTTCGGCTACCAATGCCGATTTGCGTAAGATGGTTTCGGAACGTACATTCCGCGAAGATTTGTTTTACCGTATTAATCTGATAACAGTAAAACTGCCTTCTTTGCGTGAGCGTCGTGAGGATATCTCTTTACTGGCACGTCATTTTGCCGACCGTCAAGCAGAAGTGAACGGGCTGCCTCGTACGGATTTCTCGGCAGATGCCTTGAACTTCCTTAGTCGTTTGCCGTTTCCGGGCAATATACGTGAGTTGAAGAATCTGGTGGAACGTACGATTCTGGTTAGTGGTAAATCCGTATTGGATGCAACCGATTTTGACGCCCAGTATTTGCGTCACGATGAACCGGCCAAAGCTGCCGAAGGTACTTCATTTGCAGGAATGACTTTGGACGAAATAGAACGTCAGACTATCTTGCAGGCTTTGGAACAACATAAAGGAAATCTTAGCCAGGTAGCCATATCGTTGGGCATCAGTCGTGCTGCGCTTTATCGTCGCTTGGAGAAATATAATATTAGTTATGAGTTATAAGTTATTAGTTATTTGTTTATGATTGCTTTGCTATTAATGACTTATAACTCACTACTGATGACAAATAACTTATAACTCATAACTTATAACTAAATTGCCGTGCGCATTAAATTCTTCTTTTTCATCCTCGTCTTGTTTCTACTCGGTTTGAGTGGAGCACTGATTTTCTTAATCGGTGAAAAGCAAATTATGCACCTATATATTATAGAAGGGCTTATTTTGTTTGTATTAATCTACTTGGTAGTGTTCTATCGTAAGATTGTAAAGCCGATGAATACTATTGGCAGTGGTATGGAATTGTTGCGCGAACAGGATTTCAGCAGTAGGTTGAGTCAGGTAGGGCAGTATGAGGCGGATCGTATTGTGAACATCTTCAATCGAATGATGGAACAGTTAAAGAATGAACGGTTGCGCATGCGCGAGCAGAATCACTTCTTGGATTTGCTGATTGAAGCATCACCGATGGGAGTTATTATTACAACCATGGATGGTGTGGTTTCGCAATTGAATCCTATGGCGGTAAAAATGCTGGGGGTACATTTGGACGAAGCAATGAATAAACGGTTGGAGTCGGTAGATTCTCCTTTGGCTATGGAACTGGCAGTAATTCAAAAAGAAGAGACTTCTGTTGTTCGCTTGAACGATGCCAATATATATAAATGTACCCATTCTTTTTTTATAGACCGAGGATTCAAGCATCCTTTCTACTTGATAGAACGAATGACAGAAGAAGTGATGCGTGCCGAGAAACGTGCTTATGAAAAAGTCATCCGGATGATTGCCCATGAGGTGAACAATACAACTGCCGGCATAACTTCTACCTTGGATACTGTAGAGCAAGCTCTTTCTACTGAAGAAGACATGGAGGATATTTGCGAAGTAATGCGCGTTTGTACCGACCGTTGTTTTTCTATGAGTCGGTTTATTACTCGCTTCGCGGATGTGGTAAAGATACCCGAACCAACCTTGGCTCCGGTTCAATTGAATGATTTGGTATCTATGTGCAAGCGCTTTATGGAAGGCATGTGTAATGATCGCAAAATCAACTTGCGTCTGGAGTGTGACCCTACCGTAGGAAAAGTCCGTTTGGATGCCCCACTTTTTGAACAAGTGCTGGTAAATATCATCAAGAATGCAGCGGAGAGTATAGAGAGCACTGCTTCAGAATCAGATAAGAGAGGTGAAATCATAGTTAGGACCACTGCCCCCGCTTCTATTGAAGTCGTTGACAATGGTCCTGGGATTAGCAAAGAGGCCGAAGCTAAACTCTTCAGCCCCTTCTTTTCCACCAAACCGAACGGGCAGGGAATTGGCTTGGTGTTTATCCGGGAAGTCCTGAGCCGTCATGGTTGTACTTTCTCCCTGCGTACTTACAACGATGGTTTGACTCGTTTCCGCATACTATTTAGTTGAAAGTTGAAAGAATTCTTTCGCATACTCGTCCAATATCCTCTTGATACCCTGACCGATAATGACATAATCTTTTTCGTTCAGGTTAGCAAGGGAGGCGCGTATACTCCATTCAGGACCATCAAAACCACCACCGTTCAGCAGTACCAGAGATGTTTCTTTGGCAAGGCGAAAGACAACATTCAGCGGACTGTAGGTACGTTTCAGGTATTCTACAAATTCGTCGCCATGGAATTTCTTTGCCCAAACCAGCATGTCTATCTCGGTGTAATAGCCTACCCGAAGCGGATCTTCTGCCAATGTAAAGCCCGTATTATCCCAAAGGGCATGTAGACGGCGCAGAATAATATCCTGCATCTTTTGCTTATAACTGTTTTCTTTGTCCAGCAAAGCAAAGGAAGCAAACAAACTCATTTGCATCTGTTGCGGAAGTGAAAGACCGGCAGTATGGTTTAAGGCTACTTGTCGGCTATCAGCCACCATACGGTCGATAAATTTCAGTTTCTGCGGTTCTAATGTCAAACTTGCATAACGCTGGTTGAGTGCTTCCCGTTTCTCTTTAGGCAAACGAGATATTTGCCGGTCGTAAACATTGAACTCGTGAAGTGCGATAACGGCATTTCGCCAACCCGTTGCACCGAAGTATTTGGAGAAAGAATACACGCAAAGTGTATTATAAGGTATCTCTGCCATGAACGAACGGAAATGAGGGCTGAAAGTTCCATAAACATCGTCTGTAATAATCATCAGATTCGGATTGTCCTCACGTACAATCTTTACGATGCGTGCCATTGTTTCCGGGCTGAGTGCATAGCTGGGCGGATTGCTTGGGTTAGTGACGAATAGAGCCTTGATAGACGGATCTTTTAACCGGTCGATATCTTCGTCGCTGTATTGCCACAGATGTAGGCCATCGGGACTCATACGATTGGCATGCAGTTTGGTTACTTGGAACTGATAGCGGTCCAGTTGCGGAATCTCAATGTAGGGGGTAAAGACCGGAACCATAAGCACAATACGATCTCCTTTATTCAGCAGGAAGTTTTCCTGTAGAGAGTCGAAGATGTAGCACATGGCAGCTGTTCCGCCTTCGGTGGCAAACAGGTCGAAGATGCCGCGCGGAGGGCGCTTGTCACACATTTCCTGTGAGAGATAATCCTGAACCAGTAATTCTGTAAAATGGAGGATACGGTCGGGTACCGGATATTGGTCACCGATAACGCTTTCTGCCCATTCATGAACCAGACTGTCGGGATCGGCAGCATGCTGCATCAACAGATAACTGTAAGTCTGTTCCAACAATTTAGCACCAGCGGTGCTTTTATTCTTTTTTAAGAATGCTTCGAAGCGTGAGGCAATACCTGTTTGTTCAGGAATGCCGGCAATGCCTTCGGGCAAGTCCATTACACGGCGGCATTCTTCCAATCCGAATTGGCCTAGCAGGAAGAAGGCTTCACGCGGAGTGGTAGCAATCCAGTTGGGATTACCACGTCCGGCATTCAACATAGTACGGGCAGTCTTTTTCAGACTTTCGTCGGCCATGTCTATAAGACGGTTTTTCAGTTCAAAGGGACTGATGTTCTCCATCTTCTTCTCTAAAAGTTTTGTATCCATACTTTCTAGTTTAGGTTTATTTTAAATTAGTTTCTTTTATTCGGTACACTATTTCTTTTCATTCGACAAACTAATTCCATTCATGCGATACACTATTTCTTCCGTAGTAAAGAATTAATCGTCCGATATATGTTTTTTATTCGTTCGACATCTGTTGAATTATCGTCCGACAATTGTCGAACGAATGTAGAACAGATGTCGGACGATTAATTCTTAGTAAGGAAGATTTTAGTTTCTAGTATCTTTCACTATAAATATCCGTAGGATTAGAATTAGTTTGTTACACTACTAAATCAGCAAAACAATAACTACACCCCATATTATTAATAAGGTATTTCCTACGGCATAGGTTACCGTATATCCTAATGCAGGTGTTTCACTTTCTACAGCATCTTGTATCGCTCCTAGTGCAGCAGTAGTGGTACGTGCTCCGGCACAAACTCCCAAGGCTATTGCGGGATGGAATTTGAAGAGATATCTTGCCAGTAACAGACCGATAATCAGCGGTAGGGTAGTAGCTGCTGCACCAACCAAGAACAAACTGACACCGACATCACGGAATCCTTGCACGAAGCTGGGACCTGCTGCTATGCCCACTACTGCAATGAACATATTCAATCCCACGTTATTCAATACCCATTGTGAAGCCTCCGGAATGCGTCCGAAAGTAGGATGCTTACTACGTAACCATCCGAAGAACAATCCGGCAATCAGTGCGCCTCCACTAGTACTCAGACTGATGGGGATGCCACCTATATGGATGGATAGTGCGCCGAATAATCCTCCGATAAGGATACCGAGGCCGACAAATATCATATCTGTCTGATTGGTGGGGCGGTCTATGTATCCCAAGCGTCTGGCGGCGGTTTCAACCTCTTGTTTGGTTCCTACCACTTCTATAACATCGCCCGCATCTACAATGGTCTGGGCAAGTACGGGGATATCTATTCCTGCACGTTTTATGCTTCGAATGCTCACTCCGTGCATAAATGTTTCTTTGCGGATTACTTCTATTGTTTTTCCGGCAAATGTTTTGCGGGTTACCATGACCGGTAGTTTTTCGGCAGGGAAATCGAGCAGTTGCGGATCGACGACTTCGGGGCCGATCCAGTCTTCTTCGCCTATCACGTATTCACGGCGTCCGCTTAATACTACTTCGTCACCCGGCTCTATTTGTATATTGGGGCTGACTTCTACTATGACACCGGATTTACGGAGACGTTCTACGAAAAGACGCTTATCATGTTGTTGGAAATAAACTTCCAGGTCGATGACTCTTCGTCCATTCTTAAACCAATCATTTTCTATCTTATAAGCACGAAAAGTAACAGGACGCGCTGCCGGCATAAATCCGGGTTCGTCTGTCTGGGAATTTCCCATCTTGGCTTCCAGATCCTTACAGGCTGCTTTTACTTTTTCCAGTCCGCCCAGCATTTTGGGACCTAAAGATGATAAAACCCATGCGGAACCTGCTGTGCCGAAAATATAGGTAACGGCATACGATACGGGAATAATATTGACATAACTTTGACGCTGTGCTTCATCCAGCCCCATATTAGCCATAGTGTCTTCCGCTACTCCTATAACGGCGGAAATCGTTTGCGAGCCGGCCAGTAAGCCGGCAGCTTCACCGGGGTTGTAGCCCATTAACATGGAGAGTAGCCAGGTCACGACCAGTACGGATGTACACATCAGTACAGCAAATGCTACCTGTGGCAATCCATCTTTTTTTAATCCTCTGAAAAATTGGGGACCTACTTTATAGCCGACAGCAAATAGAAATAATAAAAAGAATACTGATTTAATAGGACCGGGTACGGCAATATTCAATTGCCCTACCAGAACACCGACAAGCAGTACACTGGTAACAGTTCCTAGTGAAAACTTGCCTATGCGTAGCTTTCCCAGCCAGAATCCCAAGAAAATAGTGAGAAAAATAGCTAGTTCGGGACGCTCCCTAAGCTGATTGAAGATCCATTCCATAATTAATTTGTTTAGGTTTTGCTGGTTAATTCGATGCTTTTATGCTTCGTTTCGCTATACAACGGCTTTTAACGTGAAGTGTTTGGAAGGAAAGAGGTTTTTTAGAACATTTATTCTCTATATGGATTAGGTGTGTCTTTTTGCTTGCCGAAATTTACAAATTATTAGTAAATCGAGGCCTTTATCTTGACTAAGTATGGCTATTTAACTTAAATCTTACTAATAGGACATTAAATCGGATAAAATGACTAATTGACTTTGGACAAAATAGTCTAAATTTGAACAATTTTTAAACTCTAAATAATAACAATGGCAATGAAAGAAAACATTAAGCCGGCGACTGGACGTCTTGGCGTCTTAGTAGTCGGAGTAGGTGGTGCGGTTGCAACTACCATGATTACTGGAACATTGGCTGCCCGTAAGGGGTTGGCAAAAGCAATAGGCTCTATCACCCAGATGGCTACCATGCGTATGCAAGACGGTAAAGAAAAACTTATAAAAGACGTTGTGCCTTTGGCTGATTTAAACGATATCGTCTTTGGTGGTTGGGATATATTCCCTGATAATGCATACGAAGCTGCCATGTATGCAGAAGTCTTGAAAGAGAAAGACTTGAATCTGGTAAAAGATGAATTGCAAGCTATCAAACCGATGCCTGCTGCCTTTGACCATAATTTTGCAAAACGTTTGAACGGTACTTATATTAAGAATGCCGCTACTCGTTGGGACATGGTTGAACAACTTCGTGAGGACATCCGTAACTTTAAAGCTGCCAACAATTGCGAGCGTATCGCTGTATTGTGGGCTGCAAGTACAGAAATCTATGTTCCTCTGTCAGAAGAGCACGAGTCTCTAGCTGCTTTGGAAAAAGCAATGAAGGAAAACAATACCGAAGCCATTTCACCAAGTATGTGTTATGCTTATGCAGCCATCGCTGAAGGTGCTCCGTTTATTATGGGTGCTCCTAACTTGTGTGTAGACACTCCGGCTATGTGGGAATTTTCTAAGAAAATGTGTGTGCCTATCTCCGGTAAGGACTTCAAGAGTGGTCAGACATTGATGAAAACAGTTCTTGCACCGATGTTTAAGACTCGTATGTTAGGTGTAAGCGGTTGGTTCTCAACTAATATTTTGGGTAATCGTGATGGTGAAGTGCTCGATCAACCCGAAAACTTCAAGACCAAAGAAGTCAGCAAATTATCTGTTATTGATAATATTTTCGAACCTGAGAAATTCCCTGATCTGTACGGTGATGTATATCATAAAGTACGTATCAACTATTATCCTCCCCGTAAGGACAATAAGGAAGCATGGGATAACATCGACATCTTTGGTTGGATGGGCTATCCGATGGAAATTAAGGTTAACTTCCTTTGCCGTGACTCTATCCTGGCAGCTCCTATCGCACTTGACTTGGTTATCTTCAGTGACCTTGCTATGCGTGCAGGCATGTGTGGCATCCAGACTTGGTTGTCATTCTTCTGCAAGAGCCCGATGCACGACTTCGAGCACGAACCGATACATGATTTGTTTACTCAGTGGAGAATGGTGAAAGAAACCCTTCGCAACATGGTGGGCGAAACATCACCTAGTTATCTGGACTAATTTATAGATTCCGAATGAAATATGCACTGATTGCTGCAGGACAAGGTTCTCGCTTAGTTTCGGAAGGAATGCAGGTTCCCAAACCGTTGGTTAGAGTTGGAGGAGTACCTTTGTTGAGCAGGCTGTTTCGGATTTTTCTTGATAATGATGCAGAGTCTTTCTGCATCATTATCAATAAAGAAATGACCGAAGTTTACGATTTTCTCAAGCAGCAACAACTTCCTGTTCCTCTTGATATAGTAGTGAAGTCTACGCCCGATTCTTTTCATAGCTTTTATGAACTTACTCCCTATTTACAAGGAAAAGGGAAGTTTTGTCTGACTACAGTTGACCCCATCTTCCGCGAACAAGAGTTTTCTTCTTATATCCGAACTTTTTGTGAGGATGAGAATAATGATGCGCTGATGGCGGTTACCGATTATGTTGACGATGAAAAGCCTCTCTATGTGAAGACGGCTCCTGATCTGCGTATAACCGGATATGCCAGTGAACCTTATGACGGTTTTCGGTATATCTCAGGCGGTATATACTGTATGAATCAAAAAGCGCTGTCACTGCTGCCTGCAGCCATGGAAGCCGGAGTTGCCCGTATGCGTGGTTTTCAACAGTATTTGGTAGATGCGGGACTGCAAATGCAAGCCCATCCATTTTCCAAGATAATTGATATTGACCATACGGCTGACATTCGGAAGGCTGAACTTTTTTTAGAGACATAAACTTATAATGAAACCATTGACTATTGCGGGAATACAGAGATATTCCCTGTTTTCTCCGAATCATGTGGGAAATGATGCAGCTGTATTTTCGGCTGTTGCCCAATATCTGACGGAGAATGGGCATAAAGTGAATATGTATACCGAGCAGGAGTTCCTGACCGACTCGTTGCAAGGTGAAAAACATATATTTACGATGATGCGTAGCAAAGCTGCCGTCCGTAAATTGCAAAAGCTACAGGCAGAAGGTGCTGTAGCCGTTAATTCAGGGTTGGGAATCGAAAATTGTACACGCGAACGGATGACCACTCTTCTTCTCGAACATCAGGTTGCTCATCCGGATAGCTTGATTTGTAATACCGGAGAAAGTATTCCTTTGGACTTACTTGAGAAGAAGTTTGAACCATGCTGGGTAAAGCGTGCCGATTTTCATGCTATTCACCGTGAAGATGTAACCTATGTACGCAGTGCTGAAGAACTCCGTGATGTAGTGGCTGAATATGCTTTGCGTGGTATTGAACGGGTCGTAATAAACGAACACCTGAAGGGAGACCTGATAAAGTTTTATGGTGTGGCTGGTACTAACTTCTTTTACTGGTTCTATCCACAAGAGGGCGGACATAGCAAGTTCGGTCTTGAAGCCATTAACGGAGCACCCCATGGTATTCCTTTTTCGTTGGACGACTTGCAGCAGCTCTGCGAGGATGCTGCCCGTGTGCTGCAGGTTCATGTATATGGTGGAGACTGCATTGTATCACCCGACTCAAGCATTAGGATCATAGACTTTAACGACTGGCCAAGCTTTGCTCCATGTCGTAAAGAGGCATCTAAGGCCATCGGTGAGACAATTCTGCAAGTATTTAAAAATAGTATTTTATGAATGTAGAAACCAAAAAGTCAGATCTGCAAGCTTCGTTGAAGTCATCGGATACGGAAGAGTGGATTGACCTGTTGTTTTATCGCCCTATCGGTTATCGTTGGGCGATTTTATTTGAGAAACTGGGAGTGACGCCGAATGCAATCACTATTGCTTCCATCTTTTTAGGAGTCGCTTCGGGTTTCCTTTTTTATTATAACGATTTACTTCTTAATTTGATAGGAATGTGTTTGCTCATTTGGGCAAACATGTACGATAGTGCCGACGGACAGTTGGCCCGTATGACAGGGCAGAAATCTGAGTTGGGACGTATCCTCGACGGAGTTTCCGGTGATTTATGGTTCATATCCATATACACGGCGATTTGTCTTCGACTGACTCCGGAGTGGGGCTGTTATATATGGATATTGGCAGCTGTGGCAGGTTTTGCGCATAGCAAGCAAGCTGCTATGGCGGATTATTACCGCAATATTCATTTGTTTTTCCTCAAAGGGAAATCAGGTAGTGAGTTTGACAATTCGAAACAGCAACGGGCGCTATTTGCTTCTTTGTCCTGGAAAAAAGATCTTGTCCGTAAAACGTTCTTATGGTTTTATGGAAATTATACTGCTTCACAAGAGCGACTTTCTCCGGCGTTTCAACGGTTCTTTAAAGCGTTGACAAGCACTTATGGTGAAGTTTATCCTCAAAGTATTAGTGACGAATTTCGTAAAGGCAGTTTGCCTCTGATGAAATATACAAATATACTTTCGTTCAATACACGTGTCATTGCATTGTTTGTTTCGCTGATATTCAACATGCCTTGGCTTTATTTTGTGTTTGAACTGACAGTACTCAATATTTTATTGGTTTACATGATCTTCAAGCACGAAGCGCTGAGTAAATTAATGTACCGAAAACTCTCGTAATATATGAATAGCAAGTTCAGGAATGTTTTTTTAGTATTCGGCATTGTGGCAGTAGTCATCATGCTGTTTACTTTCGATGTGTCTTATGATGAATTGTTGGGCAATTTGAAGCGTGCAGGCATATATCTGCCTTTGGTATTATTACTATGGTTGGTGGTTTATTGCATTAATGCCCTTTCTTGGTATATCATTATAAAGAGTGGAGGAAAACTGGGCGGACTGACTTTTGGTAAACTATTCAAATACACCATTTCGGGTTTTGCACTCAATTATGTTACTCCTGTCGGACTGATGGGTGGAGAGCCGTATCGTATAATGGAGCTTACTCCATATATAGGGGTAGAGCGTTCCACTTCTTCCGTTATTCTTTATGTGATGACACATATCTTCTCGCATTTTGTTTTTTGGATGAGCGCGGTGGTTGTATACGTTCTCTTTTTTCCTGTGAACTGGGAGATGGGTATTATATTGGGGCTTATCACTGTTTTTTGTGTATTCTTGGGTACACTAATGGCAAAAGGGTATAAACATGGAATGGCGGTGGCATGTATGCGTGTGGGAAGCAAAATTCCTTACTTGAAAAAGAAGGTTGCACGTTTTGCTGAGGCACATAAAGAAAAATTAGAGAATATCGATCAGCAGATTGCTTTGCTTCACCAACAACGTAAAAGTACATTTTATGGTGCGTTGACCCTTGAATTCACATCTCGTATTGTAAGTTGTGCCGAGGTATGGTTGATATTGAATGTGCTCACTACTGATGTGAGCTTTATCAATTGCTTCCTTATTCTTGCTTTTTCTTCTTTGCTTGCAAATCTTTTATTCTTCTTGCCTATGCAGTTGGGCGGACGCGAAGGAGGTTTTGCTTTAGCAGTCGGTGGACTGGCGCTTTCGGGAGCTTACGGAGTATATACGGCTTTGATAACTCGCGTACGTGAATTAGTATGGATTGTGATAGGGCTTGCTTTGATGAAGGTTGGCAATAAGAAAGCCGCTGCGAAAGTTAAGGATTTAGAGAAATAATATTGTATAAAAGAAACATGATTAATAAAAGTAAGATAAAAGCGGTTGCGTTTGATTTTGGAGGAACTTTAGACTCACCTTTCCTTCACTGGATGGATATTTATCTGTATCTATATACCACTAAATTGAATTTACCGCTGACGCGTGAAAACTTTAGGGATTCTTATGTCTATGCAGAGCAAATGATGGAACGTTTGCAATTGGTGCAACCTTCGCATTCGCTGCAAGAGACTCAGAAGTTTAAAACAGACTTGCAGTTTTCTCATCTCATAGAGAAGGGGGTATTGGCTGATACACCGGAAAATAGAAATGAACTTCCTTTGCAGGCAGCTGTTTTGTCTACCGAATACTCTTCCGAGTATGTAGCGGCTTCACGCAATGTACTTGCCGAATTACAAAAAAAGTATGTTTTGTTGCTTGTTTCCAACTATTATGGCAATGTCAGCAAAATAGCCGGTGACTTGGAAATCGCTTCGTTTTTCAAATCTATTACCGATTCTACTATTGCCGGTGTGCGTAAACCCGATCCGGCTCTTTGGAAACTGGCTATTGAGGGTGCAGGTTTCAATCCTGAAGAAGTGCTTATTGTAGGCGATTCGATGAAAAATGATATTTTGCCGGGCATCAGTCTGGGATGTCAGGTGGTACTAGGCTGCCCTGATTCAAAAGAAAAGCCGGAAGGAATAACTTACGTGACTGAGTTGCGGCAGCTTTTGTCACTGCTTTGAAAATAAAAGCGGGGGGAAAATAAAAGAGAGTGCATCTTTACTAAATAGTTTGATGCACTCTCTTTTTTTACTTGATTTCGATCTCTTCCTTCATATCAATTTCTTCCCCTTGCGGGTCGAAGAAGATATATTCCAGAAACGCGAGTTTCTGATCCGGAATAATCTTGATACCGAATCCGTACTTCATTTGCCATTTACGTTTCAAGGAGACCAATCCTTGGTTAATGTAAGCGGCGATGTACGGGTGGATATGTAACGAGAATTTCTTTACCTTCAATTTGTTGACCAGATAGTCAATTTTACTCTCTAAAGTGTCTGTGAAGAGAATAGACGATTTAATGGTGCCTTTACCAAAACAGGTGGGACAGGTTTCCGAGGTATTAACATCCATAGCCGGGCGTACGCGCTGGCGGGTAATCTGCATTAACCCGAATTTGCTGAGCGGCAGGATGTTGTGGCGTGCTCTGTCTTTCTGCATGTTGGCACACATACGTTCGTAAAGCTTTTGTCTGTTTTCGGCTTCATTCATATCAATGAAGTCTACTACGATGATACCACCCATATCTCTCAGTCGTAACTGGCGTGCCAGTTCGTCGGCTGCTCCCAGATTCACTTCTAGTGCGTTGCCTTCCTGCCCGTTGGCATTTTTGGTGCGGTTACCGCTGTTCACGTCTACTACGTGAAGCGCCTCAGTATGCTCAATAATCAGGTAGGCACCACTTTTGTATGAAATGGTTTTGCCGAATGATGATTTGATCTGCTTGGTGATACCAAAATTGTCATAGATAGGAAGTTGGCCCTTGTACAGTTTTACAATTCCTGCCCGTTCAGGGGCGATGAGAGTTACGTAATCCTTTATTTCGTGGAACACCGCTTCGTTATTCACGTGGATATTTTCGAAAGAAGGATTAAACAAGTCGCGTAGTAATCCTACGGCGCGACTGGTTTCTTCGTAAATCAGCGTCGGAAACTTGGTGGCTTTTTGTACTTTCGTAATGGCATCTTCCCAATGCTTCAATAAAACTTTAAGCTCTCCGTCAAGCTCAGCTACACGTTTTCCTTCGGCAACGGTGCGGACGATAACACCGAAATTCTTCGGTTTGATGCTCATCAGCAATTGCTTGAGGCGTGCGCGCTCTTCGCTTGATTTAATTTTTTGTGAAACAGAAACCTTATCGTTAAAAGGGATAAGGACAAGGTATCTTCCGGCAAAGGAAAGCTCGGAAGTTAGTCTGGGTCCCTTGGTAGAGATAGGCTCCTTGACAATTTGCACTATAACTTCTTGTCCGACTTTGAGTGTGTTGGCAACTGTGCCGTCTTTTTCAAGGTCAGGAAGTATAGTTGCTTTTGTAATAGGGTTTAATTTCTTTTTGTCGCTTAAAGTTTGCTTTACGTATTTCTCTAACGAGTTAAATTGAGGACCTAAGTCCAGGTAATGAAGGAAAGCATCTTTCTCGTAACCTACATCCACGAAGCAGGCATTCAGGCCGGGCATCAATTTCTTGACGCGTCCCAAATACATATTGCCCACTGAGAAGGAGATATTTCTTCCTTCGCTTTGAAGTTCCACCAGGCTCTTATCTTCGAGCAATGCGATGGAAACCTCTTTGGGCTGTACGTCTACAACGAGTTCGCTTGTCACAATTATTTGCTTTTAGTTTTTAATTATTCAATTTGGTACTTAAACAAAGAACAAACTCGCGATACATTTTGCTTCACAAGTTTGTTCTTTATTTTGTCCTTCAGACTAAAAAATTACTTTTTGCTTTTATGTCTGTTCTTTCTTAGTCTTTTTTTACGCTTGTGCGTAGACATTTTATGTCTTTTTTTCTTCTTTCCGCTTGGCATAGCTTCTAATTTTATGGGTTAATACTATTGTTTATTATTTCTTCACTGAAATGGTGAATGTTTTAGCAGGCTTGAAAGCCGGAATGTTATGTTCCGGAATAATAATTGTAGTGTTCTTAGAGATGTTACGAGCTGTTTTCTGAGCTCTCTTCTTCACTACAAAACTGCCAAATCCACGAAGATAAACATTTTCATCTTTAGATAAAGATGCTTTCACTGCGTCCATGAATGCTTCAACGGTTGTAAGTACTGTGACTTTGTCAATTCCGGTGTTCTTTGTAATCTCGTTTACAATATCAGCTTTAGTCATTTTTCTTTAAAAAAAATATTATTACTATAGTTTTCCTAATTTTTTGGACTGCAAATATATAGCTTTTCCGCCGCTCTAAAAAATATATTCCAGACATTTTTCTAAAAAAGTCTGATGATTAAGTTTTGTTAGATTGAAAATCAGTACTTTTGTTCTGAAATGAATATACTGACTGAAGTTTTATTAGAGTGGTATGCCGGCAATAAGCGTGAGCTACCTTGGAGAGAAACTAATGACCCTTATGTGATATGGATATCCGAGATTATTCTGCAGCAGACAAGGGTAGTGCAAGGATATGAATATTTCCTCCGCTTTGTGCGTCGTTTTCCTGAAGTAGAGGCATTGGCTTCGGCTTCGGAAGATGAGGTGATGAAGTATTGGCAAGGTTTAGGGTATTATTCACGTGCACGTAATCTTCATGCTGCGGCGAGGAGTATGAATGGAGTGTTTCCGGTAACCTACAAAGAGGTGCGCGCATTGAAAGGTGTAGGTGATTATACGGCTGCCGCCATCTGCTCCTTTGCTTACAATATGCCATACGCGGTTGTAGATGGAAATGTATATCGGGTGCTTGCCCGTTATTTCGGCATTGATACCCCGATAGATTCTACGGAGGGAAAGAAAATCTTTGCGGCTCTGGCAGAAGAAATGCTTGATAAATCTCATCCGGCTGATTACAATCAAGCTATTATGGATTTTGGTGCTATTCAATGTACCCCACAGACGCCTAATTGCTTGTTTTGTCCCTTGTCGGATAGTTGTTCTGCGTTATTAAAAGGCAAAGTTATGCAATTGCCGGTGAAACAGCATAAAACAAAGACAACGAACCGATACTTTAATTATATTTATGTACGTATGGGCGCGTATACATTAATACATAAGAGGACAGAAAATGATATTTGGAAAAATCTGTTTGAATTGCCGTTGATTGAAACAGAGAAAGATTTATCCGAAGAAGAATTTCTGTTGTGCCGGCAGTTACATGATTTTTTTAAGGAAGTAGGAGAGGGGATAAAGGTGTGTTCGGTTCTTCGGAATGTAAAACACGTCTTGTCTCATCGGGTTATTTATGCTAACTTTTATGAAGTGGAATTACCAGAGGGAACACCTTCATTCTCAGATTATCAGAAGATCAGAATAGAGGATTTAGGTCAATATGCCGTCCCTCGGTTGATACATGCCTTCTTGGAGAAATATGTATAAAATTTGTTTGTATTCTTGCATTGTGTGAATATTCTCGTTAATTTTGGCAGCAAATTAAAAATTCAAAGCTTATGTCAGTAAATAAAGTGATATTGATAGGAAATGCAGGACAAGATCCTAAAGTTACCTATTATGATGGCGGAAACTGTGTTGCTCAACTTTCTTTGGCTACTACAGAAAAAGGATATACTTTGCAGAACGGGACACAAATTCCGGATCGTACAGAATGGCATAATCTTATTTTCAGGGGACGTTTAGGAGAGATTGTAGAGCAATATGTTCATAAAGGAGATAAACTCTATGTTGAAGGTAAAATCCGTACGCGCTCTTACGATGATCAGGCAGGTATGAAACGTTATGTGACTGAGATTTTTGTAGACAATATGGAAATGCTTTCACCGAAAAGTGCTGCTGCACCGGGAAATACACCTTTTGCTCCTCAGGCCGGAACGTCCGGACAGCCCGCTGCCCCTACACAGCAATCGGCACAATTGCAGAATAATACAGTGCAAAATAACCCGGCAGATGATTTGCCGTTCTAATTGTTTAACTAAAACCAAAATCTTTGGACCCAGACGCTTATTTATGCCAGTTGGCAGATGTTTTTAACGGAATTTCCGTACATGCTCCTTCTATTTCAGCCATTGTATCAATTGTATTGGCAGGATTGCTTCTGCTCGTTTCAGGCTTTGCTTCAGCCTCTGAAATAGCTTTTTTTTCGCTTTCGCCCTCCGACTTAAACTCTATTGCGGAGAAGAAACATCCTTCGGATGAAAAGATCAGTAATTTGCTGGAAAACACAGAACGATTGTTAGCTACAATTTTGATTACCAATAATTTTGTGAATGTTACCATAATTATACTCTGTAATTTCTTTTTCATGAGTGTGTTTCAGTTTCATTCTCAAATTGCGGAATTTGTAATCTTGACAATAGCACTTACTTTCTTGTTATTACTCTTTGGCGAAATTATGCCCAAGATTTATTCTGCGCAGAAAACATTGACATTTTGTCGTTTTGCGGCACCGGGTATCACTATGTTCCGTTCTGTTTTCTATCCGTTAGCTTCTTTATTGGTGCAATCTACTTCTTTCCTTAATAAGCATATTGCACGTAAAAATCGTAATATTTCAGTAGACGAACTTTCGCATGCCCTTGAATTGACAGATAAAGCAGAACTTTCAGAAGAAAATAATATTCTGGAAGGAATCATTCGTTTTGGTGGCGAAACTGCCAAGGAAGTAATGACATCCCGTTTGGATGTAGTTGATTTGGATATTCGTACTCCGTTTAAGGAAGTGCTGAAATGTATTATTGAGAACGCTTATTCTCGTATCCCTGTCTATGCAGATACACGTGATAATATTAAGGGAGTGCTTTATATAAAAGACTTATTGCCTCATTTGAATAAAGGGGATAATTTCCGCTGGCAGTCGTTGATCCGGCCTGCATATTTTGTACCGGAGACGAAAATGATTGATGACTTGCTACGTGACTTTCAGGCAAATAAAATTCATATTGCAATAGTTGTGGATGAGTTTGGAGGTACTTCGGGCATTGTAACCATGGAGGACATTATTGAAGAAATTGTAGGTGAAATTCATGATGAGTATGATGACGAAGAGCGTACTTATGTAGTGCTTAACGATCGTACCTGGATTTTCGAAGCTAAGACACAATTGACTGATTTCTATAAAATCACTAAGATAAACGAGGACACTTTTGATGCTGTAGCAGGAGATGCCGATACCTTGGCAGGTCTTCTTCTTGAATTGAAAGGCGAGTTTCCTGCACTTCACGAAAAAGTTACTTATGATTGCTATGAATTTGAAGTTTTGGAGATGGATAATCGTCGCATCTTAAAGGTGAAGTTTAAGATTAATGAACCTTCTACTGATGGCACTTCTCACTCAGATTAAAGGAGACTTCTGGTCGTTAGGTGTTTGGCGGATGGAAGAATCGCTTACGGCTTTGCAGGATGAGCTATCAAATACCACCCTGTTTGAAGAGGCTACCAAACAATTCACGTCTTTACACCGTCAATTGGAGTGGTTGTCAGTGCGTGTGCTGCTCTATCATTTGCTTCATGAACATAAAGAAATAGGCTATTTGCCTTCAGGTAAACCATATTTGGTAGATGGATCTTACCATCTTAGTATCTCACATACAAAAGGATATGTAGCGGTAATTCTTGGAAGTACACCGGTTGGTGTTGATATAGAGCAGTATGGACAGCGAGTACATAAAGTGGCCCATAAATATATGCGAGAAGATGAAACTGTACATCCTTATCAGGGGGATGATACCTGGAACCTTTTATTGCATTGGTCGGCTAAGGAGGTTATGTTCAAGTGCATGAATACAGCTGAAGTTGATTTTAGAAAACATTTGTACATAGAACCTTTCGTTCCACAGGAGCAGGGTAGCTTTAATGCCCACGAATACAGGACGGAGCTGCAACAATCCTTTAAAATAGATTATTTGCTCCATCCTGATTTCGTCTTGACTTGGCATATTGATTAGTTTTTCATAATCTTTCCAATTGTACGGTAAAGTGGCGCATCAATGGAGCTTCCCAAGCTATGCGTACACCGCGGGTGATGCTTTCGCGTTTATCATATACATTTTTTAATGCAGCTGCAACTACATTCATGTGATTATCTGTATATACCCGTCTTGGAATTGCCAGACGAAGTAAATCTAATCCATTAAAACGATTTTCGCGCGTTATAGGATCACGGTCCGCAAGTAAATAACCGATTTCGCATCCACGTATGCCTGCTTCCAAATAAAGTTCCACAGTTAAGGTTTGTGCAGGAAACTCTTCTTTGGGAACATGAGTCAATACTTTAGGAGCATCTACAAATATGGCATGTCCGCCTGCGGGACGTTGGTAGGGAATATTATATTCATCCAACTTTTGGGCTAGATATCCCACTTGCCGGATGCGTGTTTCCAGATTATCAAATTCGGTATTCTCGTCCAAGCCGATGGCAAGTGCGTTCATATCACGACCATTCATGCCGCCGTATGTCAGGTAACCTTCATATTGTACACAGTAGCCTTTGGCACCTTCGTACCAGTCTTTCAGACGCGTTGCTATGAAACCTCCCATATTGACGATTCCATCTTTCTTGGCACTCATAGTCATGCCATCTGCCAGAGCGAACATTTCACGGGTAATCTCTTTGATGCTTTTATCTTGATACCCGTTCTCTCTTGTTTTGATGAAATAGGCATTCTCTGCAAAGCGGGCGGAGTCAAATAAGACAGGTTTGTTATATTTCTTGGCAATAGCTCGTACTTCACGCAGGTTTTGCATGGAAACGGGTTGACCACCGGCTGTATTATTGGTGATGGTAATGATGATAAACGGTATTTTTTCTCCAAATCCCAGTAAAGCCTTTTCTAGTTTGGTGGGATCTACATTGCCTTTAAAAGGTACTTCGAGTTGTGTCTGTTTGGCTTCATCTATGGTACAATCCAAAGCTATGGCCTTGCGCCCTTCTATATGTCCTTTAGTCGTATCGAAATGAGAATTTCCCGGAATTATATCTCCTTCATGTACTAGATAGGAGAAAAGTACATTTTCGGCAGCCCGTCCCTGGTGGGTGGGGATCACGTATTCAAATCCGGTCAGGCGTGTGATGACTTCTTTGAGATTAAAGAAAGAAGAAGCGCCGGCATAACTCTCGTCTCCCAACATCATACCTGCCCATTGGCGGTCGCTCATGGCTCCTGTACCCGAGTCAGTGATAAGATCAATATAAACTTGTTCTGATTTAAGTTGAAATACGTTGTAGTGAGCTTCTTTCAGCCATTGTTCGCGTTCCTGGCGGGTACTTTTACGGATAGGTTCCACCATTTTGATTTTCCATGATTCGGCAAACGGGATTTCCATGTTCTATACATTTAAGGATTTGACAATAGGTCAGTAAATAAAACTTGTTTTTGAGTTTTATGTGCCGAATATAGCTATTTAATTAATAGCAACCAATCTTTTTGTGACTTTTTGAAAAGTAAATGTCCGGGCGAAATCACTTCGACCGGACATCATTTAAATAAACTTGGCAGAGTTTATTTACCTTTTTACTTTCTCTGAATTAGGTTTGATGAATGAAATGATGGACGATTTGTCCGGCTCATTAGACTCAACGCTTTTTCCTCGAAAGCAATGATAAAAACGTGCATGGCAGGTCTTCTGACTTATTTCTGTTACAGGCGCCTTCCCGGACAATATCCAGTGGCATAAGTAATGTCTGCAACCGTTTATGAAACTTACAGCAGCGGGACTGCTCAGGATTCTCACCTGATTCCCTTTTAATCGCCACTTCCGGAAAGAAGTGGTGAACCAATGCGTTGCAAAGATAAGAAAAAAAATGAAAATGTGTACAGAAATGGCATCATCTCTTCCCAATATGTACGATTGTCTTTAATAAATGCTGTTTATCAAACAAGCTGTGCTATGTCTTATTTCCCCTTTACATTTGCCTCGTAGGTTTGCAACATGGTGGATTCTGAAAAACCATATATTGAAAAGAGTAGGAGAAATTTATAAACGAACAAGTATGAAAGATTTATTGAAAATTAGAATTAAAGCATTGCTGCTGATAGCGATATTCTTGCTAAGTGTTGTAGGTGGACTATCGGCGAAAAAGATTGCGATTATTGATGCAGGAAGTTCAGGGTCGAGGTTTTATGTGTATGATATTGATGATAATACTAAAGTATTAACAACTTTGTATCCTATTGGTGATAAGGTGGACGCTTCAAAGGGAGTTGCATTATCCTGTATTAATAATTGCCAAAAATGTGTAGATAGTTTTTTGACTACAATGACATGCAAATATTCTAACCCGGATAAGTTTAACCCGATTGACCTATATGTCTTGGCAACCGCTGGTATGAGGCTGGTAAACAGCATAGAAGCAAATTCAATTTACACAAAGATGAAAAACACATCTCTTTCAGGTTACAAATTGGAAAAAGCCATGACTATTTCCGGGCGATATGAAGGAATTTATGCATGGATAGCGGCAAATTACAAAAATGGAGAACTAAAATGGGACAGTGGTAAAAAGTCATGGTCGTTTGCTAATCCGAACGGCATTCTTGAAATAGGAGGAGCTTCCATGCAAATAGCATATAAAGTATCAAGTGTTCAGTCGGAAGACTGCATTAGGCATAATAAATTTGGTGTAATTTACAGTAAAAGTTATCTTGGTGGCGGAGCGGATCAAGTTTTTGAAAAAAATGAATCGGTGAAACAAACTGATTTTGGAGTAGGGTTAGATGATATTAAAAGTATGATTATTGCTTCAAAAGTTACATTTGTCGGACTTGGAACACCTTTGAGAGTAGCTTCTGAGGGAGCAAAAGGTCTATCTTGTGAAGATCTCAATCATTATGCAACCACTATTAATGCTCGCGATACGAAAGAGAACCATCATCCGAAGATGAACGTTGAATATATAGTAAATGTCTTTGAAAAATGGGGGTTGGACGGAAAAATTGATTTAGCAAAAGATGAATCCGATTGGACCGTAGGAGTAGCATTGGATATTGTTGTCAATGATAATAAGAATCCAGAAGCGTTTAACTATAGTACTAAAAAACCAAACTAAACACTAAACACCTATAGCTGTATCTCCTCACCCTCATATCTGTGTGAGCAAATGCAGCTATAGGTACAACTTTATTTTTCTTTCGCTAGTGTGAATACAAATTCCAATCCTCCACCTTGATTGTTCTTAGCAGAGATGGTTCCCCCATGTATAATCACTGAATTCTTTACGATTGCCAATCCTAGACCTGTTCCACCGAGTTTTCGGGAACGTCCTTTATCTACCCGGTAGAAACGTTCGAACAAGCGGTTCAGATGCTCCGGTGTAACTCCCACTCCTGTATCGGCAAAACTGAAATAGTAGAAGTGCTCATCTTCACGGAAACAACTGATATTAATATGTATGTCGTTTCCGGCATAAGCTATGGCATTATCCATCAGATTGCGGAAAATTGAATAAAGCAAGGAGTAGTTTCCTCGTAACTGTATCTTGGGTTTCAGAGAATTGACTACCGTAATATGCTTTTCTTCTAATTCCAAAGAAACTTCATTAACAATGTTGGTAACCAATACGCTGATATCTACTTTTTCCATATCAATCATGTTGGCGGCTTCATCCATTCGGGTTAATACAGAGATGTCACGCAGTAATCGGCTTAAACGGTTGCTTTGGGCATAACAGCGTTCAAGGAAAGTCTGTAATTTCTCTCGGGGGATATTTTCATTGTTTACTATAGTTTCCAGATAACCTTGTATGCTACTAACCGGCGTTTTTAATTCATGAGCAATGTTTTGCGTCAATTGCCGTTTTAATCTTACTTGCTCTTCTTCTTGTGTAATGTCGTTGATAGAGATTTCGAAGCTAAGATCTTGGAAAATGATACATTCCACTATGAAAATACGCCCATTTTTGTTGATATTGATAGACATTCTTTTCTCTTCCCTATCCGTGGAGCGTTTTTGGGCTTTACTGATAAAGTCGGTAATTTGCTGAAACTCGCAGATCGAGAAGATTTCTTCAGTAGTCTGCAAGTTAGAGTCTGAGATGAGGTTGCTATATTGGGTAAACAAATTATTCACCAATACCTCTTTTTTATCTTTTGTAAATACGCCTAAGCCTTCGCGAGATGTTTGTAAGTGGGTGATAAGTTTTTCACGTTCAATGTATAATGCTTCTTTTGTTTCGCGTACGCGCTTATATATCTGAATAATATGCTGCGATATTTCTCCTAGCTCATTGTGCGGGAATGCAGATTGTATATCCATTTCAATAGGCTCATTTTTATCAGCCCGCTTTGCAAATTCACGTAATTGAGTGATGGCGGTTCCTAACTTAGATGTGAATTTGTAGAAAATGAATATTAATAGCAGCGTTATAATAAGAGTAAACCAAAGATAATGTGGATCGGCTGCCAGGTTCTTCATTAAATTTACGTTATAAGGCAGGGCCGAACGAATAATATAGTTGTCATAAACTGTAGCAGAATAGAAGTAGGGCGTACCGGTAGTTTCCGATGTACGCCTGACATCATAACCTTTACCATATTTCAAGGCAGTTTGTACTTCGGGACGTTTGATGTGGTTTGCCAGCTCCTGATTACTTTTTTTATAGCTGTCGAACACTACATTTCCTTGTAAATCAACTACTGTGGTACGAATATCCTTGTTTTTGTAATTGGAAATATAGTTATCCATCATGTATTTCCATAAGCTATCTGGAGTTTCTTGTAGTTCCTGATGTAAGCGTTCATTGTAATCTTGCAGCTGCATATCCAGCAGTTCTACCTTATATTCTTTTTCACGTTGATATTGGTAAGCAATGAAGCAAACGGCAAATACAAGGAATAACGAAATAACCGAAAGAAACAATTTCCGGCTAAATGATAAGAAATGAGTGTCTTTATTCGGCTTCGAAGCAGTATCCATATCCTAAACGAGTTACGATGCATTTGCCATATATTCCAATTTTCTTACGCAGCCGGGTGATATTTACATCAATGGTACGATCCAGTACATAAACTTCGTCACTCCAGATGCGGGCTAATATATCTTCACGGGAGAAAACGCGTCCTTTGTTTTGCAGTAGCAATAATAAGATCTCAAATTCTTTTTTCGTAAGTGGTGCTTCTTCTCCGTCGATGCTTACCTTCTTTTTAACAATATCCAGAACGAGCGATTGGTAGACAATTTGTTCCGGTGCCTGTTGCGTCTCAGTTTGTTGCGTACGACGTAACACGGCTTTAACACGCGCGGCTACTTCACGCAGTGAGAATGGCTTCGAAATATAGTCATCCGCTCCCAAGTTGAAGCCTGTAACCGTATCGTTTTCTGTATCTTTGGCAGTGATAAAGATAATGGGTACTTTGGCTGTTTTCTTATCCTTTTTAAGCATGCTTGCCATTTTGAAACCGGAAATCTCTCCCATCATGACATCCAACAATAATAAGTCATAGCTGCCAATATCCATTTTCAAGGCTTCTTCAGCAGAATTAGCCATATCTACTTCGTAGCCTTCATTCTCAAGGTTGAACTTCAAGATTTCACATAAATCTTCTTCATCATCCACTACTAAAATCCGGTAATCGTTCATTGCATTATTATTTAATGTGATAAGGACAACAATTCTCTCGTCACAAAGTTAAACTTTATTTCTTTTCTGCGACAAAGTTGCGGCTAATTTGTTACGATGGAATGAAACAAGTATTACATTTTAGTTACAGATTGGAATAGTGTATTAAAATAATAAATGATAGGATAAAGGGGTGTAAAATAACATCTAATTATTACCTTTGTGTAGAAAAACAGGCTGATTGTATGAAAGAACTTATAAATATGGGTAAAGGCTCTCATAAGTGGCGTTTGCCGATAATAATTGCTGTATTGGCGTTAGTTGTGGTTGGCTCTATATGGTTGAATTCGGCACCTTTCCGTTCGGGGTTCGAGATTACCGATGAGTTGGGCGGCAATATTTTCCCATCCAGTATACTTTCGGTTGCTACGACTGATGCACAAGTGATTGTACCTGTTGATTCTATGTATGTGGGTAATCCGAAATCCTGCTTTGCTGTGCGTATTCGTTCTGGCAAGGCCTATAGTAAGGTTAGGGTAGAAGTAGCTGAAACACCATTTTTCTCCCGATCTGTATCGGAGTTTGTACTGGCAAAACCGAGAACGGAATATACCATATATCCTGATGTGATCTGGAATTACGAAGCACTAAAAAAAATAAACCAGGCAGAACCTATCAGTGTGGCGATTACGGTGGAGATGAATGGAAAAGATCTAGGCCAACGGGTTCATACTTTTTCTGTCCGTAGTATCAATGAATGTTTGTTGGGGTATGTTTCAAATGGCACGAAATTCCATGATACCGGCATATTCTTTGCGGCTTATGTGAATGAAGAGAATCCTATGATCGACCAATTGCTACGTGAAGCGTTGAATACCCGTATTGTAAATCGCTTTTTAGGTTATCAGGCGGGAAGTGCCGATGCGGTAGATAAACAAGTGTATGCCTTATGGAATGTATTGCAAAAGCGGAATTTCCGTTATAGCTCGGTGTCAAACACCAGTTTATCCAGTAATGTAGTCTTTTCGCAGCGTGTGCGTACGTTTGACGATGCTTTAGAATCTTCGCAAATTAACTGTGTGGATGGCAGTGTTTTGTTTGCTTCTCTGCTCCGTGCTATTAATATAGAACCTATTTTGGTACGTACTCCGGGACACATGTTTGTGGGGTATTATACTGATACCAATCATAAGGATATGAATTTCCTCGAAACGACTATGATCGGTGATGTGGATCTGGATGATTTCTTTCCTGATGAACAACTGGACTCTACCATGGTGGGTAAATCACAGAACCAAATGTCACGCATTACTTTTGATAAGTCCAAAGAATATGCTAATAAGAAGTATAAGCAAAATGAAACAGGCATTCATTCAGGCAAACTGAATTATATGTTTTTGGAAATATCGAAAGATGTAAGAAGAAGAATTCAGCCGATAGGGAGATAAGAGATAGAAAATAAATAGCCGATCCTCACGAACCGGCTATTCCCAATCATCAAATTATGAATGAAGCTGTGAACTTCATTATAATGCTGTAAACTGGCTTACCGAGGCAATAGGTTTTGCGGAACGCATCCCTTTCATGATGTGATGGTAACGGCGTCCTATATACCCGTTCCAATAATCAGAGTAAGATACATACTTACCGTTAGAGTTCCACAATTGTAAGTCTTGGGTATACTCTCCGTTTTCATCCTGTACTTTGATTTTGTAATCGATGCGAGCATACCCACTAGAGTTGAAGATACTTTTTATTACTCTGACGGGTTGCCATCCTGTTGATTCACCAAAGCCGATAGGTTCGCCAAGGTTATTCCAATCGCTTTTCTTACCTTCTGAATCAGTGTACTGATATTGATATTGCAGTTTTAAAGTGCAATATTCTCCTTCCTTCTCATACATGAAATTATAGAATTTCACCCAACAAGTACTGTCTGTTTCCATTGTCGTATTCGTATTATATGGATATCCATTCTCAAATACGATTGGTTCTTTATCAAAATCGTATATGAATACGTTTTGTTTTCCGGCATTGAGTTCCACATTTTTGTCATATACCAGTTCCATATCGGAGCCTTTATACAATTTGATATTGACATCTCCGTCCTTTATGGCATAGAAACGCCCCACGCTGCCTGAAGGTATGGCATTGTATGTGCTGATGACGGCTGCACCATTATTTATATATTCTTGGTTGCCAATTGCTACTTTATAAATGTTATTGGCAGCGACGGCGGTGACAGGAACAAAATAGTGTAGCTGAATCTCAGCCATTCCTTTATCTATCGGGGTGGTCATGTATTCAATTTCATGTTTGTCGCATGATACCACTCCCAATGTAATTAAAAATAAAATTATATACTTAAAGTTTTTCATAATTGTACCATATATAGTTAATATCTTTTTATTTATAGATCTGTGGGCATTTCATTCGGATAAGCAAACCAGGGGATGGAACAATGATAATTTTCCGCTGTTCCGCTAATAGGCTTTAATGATTCGAGTGATGGTAAATTCCACATATATTCAGAGTTATAGCGAGGACGTACTCTGTAGCAAGGAGAACCATGATTACGAGTGTTATATTGTCCTTTACGACTTTGAACCTGCGCTGGTGCCAGATAGAGTCCTTTGTAAACTTTAGAGTCGTCCGTATCCCATTTCTGGTCGATCATGGTTTCAGACCAGCCGTTCTCTAATTTGGGATATTCGTTGCTATATCGGATATCATAATGATACTTGCGCATATCTACCCACGCTTCGTGTGCTCCCCAAGGATAAAGTGCGACCCATTTTTGCATCATGATGTGCGATAAAGTAAGTTCGTCTTCAGTAATTCCGGCTACATAAGGGCCGTTTACGTATTCTTCTGCTAAAGTATTGAAAAGTTCTTTGCTGATTTTGTCCCCACCAGCGGCTTTTCCTTTACTACCTGGATATATATAGTTTCCTGTAAAGTCTAAATCAGCTTTTACTCCTTCTTTGAAGGCTTGCAATGCAGCAGATTTATTGCCCATTTTGTAATATGTCTCTGCTACACAAAATTTGATTTCGGCATAAGTCATCAATATATATGGAGCATCATCGCGATAGATCCAACGTCCTTTTCCATCGTGTACCTCTCCCTGATACTGTGAAGTTGCATTGCGTCCATAGAAAGAAGGTGCTGTTCCTATCGGACCACTGGTACTCGTAAATGAACCTCCGTAATAGTGATGGGCCTTTACACTATCGGCATTGTTGATGTTTTCGTATGTAGGATCGTCCGTGGTACCTAATTTCACTGCCATACGTGGATCATAGTGACCCGGTACATTTTTTAATGTATCACAGATGATCTGTTTTTCAGCCAGTTCATACGGATAAAAATCATTATTTTCCACACGATATTTCTCTCCGGTTGTTTCATCGTATTTCGGAATACTTCCTGTCATGACCTGTACAGCATATTCATGTTGGAAATAAGAGCGTGAGAGATTGCCTCTGAAAGTTCCCCAGAAATTGTTATAGCTTGTTTCCGCAGAGCTTTCACCTTTCCCTTCTACTGTTACTGTTGCATCGTCACTAGGGTTTTGAAATGCTTTTCCGGCACATTCAATCAATTCCGGAGCATATCTGCTTACAAAATCGCTTTTATTGGAAAGTGATGCTAAATTGTGTACAATAACGGAATAAGCGAATTTGATCCATTTGTCTTTTTTACCATTATAAATCCAGTCATTGGCACTTATCTTTGTGCCGTAATTGTGAGAATCGTCTCTTTCCAGATATTCTATGGCCTGATATGCCCATTGCCTTGCTTGTGCATAAATATCCTCTTGACTGTCGTACTTGTGTGACAACAGATTCGGCAGAAAAGCTTCTTTCATGGGAAGTTCACCATGATATTTGGTCAATTTGTCCCAAGCAAAAGCTTTGATTGCCAGTCCTATGCCCGCCATTGTCCATTCCTCATTGCTGGTTGACTGGTTGATAAGATTCTCCAGATTCATACCTTGCAGCCAGTAAACCATTCTCCAAAGTTCACCTCCTGCATCGGAACCTGTTGAATAATAATGTCCAGCAAAGCTGGTGTAAGAGCTAGTTCCCATCATTTGCGTGAGTGGTCCCAAAGCACGTATGTCATAATAGACACTTTGAAAGTTTTGGATGATACCTGATAAGTATAGATAACCTTCTACGTAGTCAGGAGCATCTACATTATGGTTGACGTCCAGATAATCGTCACAACTTGTGTGAAGTGATAATATTGCTGTCAACATGACTATAATTGAGAATTTCTTCATAATTTGTATATTTTAGTTTTCTGTCCGGATGATTTAATTAAAAGTCAGACTGATACCGAATGAAATACTGCGTGGGTTGGGGAGTGACCATACATCATAACCTTCGCCCCCGGTGCCTCCGGCTGCGGCTGATACGGTATTGCCTACAGCATCGATCCCTGAATAGTTTGTCCAGGTACAAAGGTCATTGCCGCATAAATAGATATTAGCATTGCTAATCAATCCGCTAAATACTTTCTTCAGTTGTTTGGCAGGGACTGTATATGAAAGGCGTAATTCTTGTAAGCGTAAGTAGTTGACGTCATTTTCAAGCCAGTCTTCATCACCTCCCCCATAGATGGAAGTTCCGTACGTCTTATAATCTACGACTATGGCGTTTTTGGTAGGATTGGCTGAATTTTCGTTTCCATCTTTTAGTACTCCATTGAAGACTACAGGACCACTTTCACGCAGATTGACTGACTCCCAACTTGTGCCGGTTGTCATCATGGAACGTTTGGTCCCATTCACAACGGTTGCTTTGAACCTGCCGGCAAACATGGCTGACATGCGAAATCCTTTCCAAGTGAAAGAAGTGGTCAAACCATAGCGAAGTTTCGGTTCACGGTTTCCGATAACACTCCATGTCTCATCAACAATGGGCAAGCCAGTAGTGGGGTCAATTAAAATATCGCCTTGCTCATTGCGGCTGTATGCACGTCCTGTTAGGGTCGTCACGGGATGACCTTTCATGATTCCATTACGGATATTACCTGAGTTCCATGTATATGCATTGTAGTACTCGCTTACATTCTCGGGTAGATATACCACTTCCGACTTTGTTTGAGAGAGGTTTATACCGACATTCCAGCGAAAGTTGTTCTGATTGATGATGTCGCCGTCAATGTGTGCTTCCCATCCCCAGGTGTTGAATGTACCTACGTTCATATTGTTAAGAACGAATCCGGTTGCGTAGCTGAGACGGAATCCTTTTACTATCTGATCTGCACAGTGCGTGTGGAAGTAGGTAAAATCTGACACGATGCGGTCGTTAAAGAAACGTCCTTCAAAACCGACTTCCCAAGAGGTGGTCATTTCGGGTTTTAACTCCCTGTTTGGTCCGGTATCGCCATAGCTGTATCCGCCGCCATAAAGTCCGGTTGATTCCAGATTGGGGTCAATCTCCAACGGACCGGCATCTTTACCTACCTGTGCTATTGAACCTCGTAGCTTTAGATAATTGATTGCTGTATTGTTTTTCAGGAATGGGAGCTCTGTAGCCACAAACGCCAGCTCGGCTGCTGGATAAAAATATGAATTATTTTCTTTTGGCAAAGTGGATGACCAGTCGTTGCGGGCACGCAGAGTTAGGAAAGCCATATTGTTATATCCAAATTCTGCTTGTGCTGATATGGCTTGTACACGGCGCTTGGTGGTACGTTTTTTTGCCGTGATGGTGGTAGGGTCACAATTGTTTATAGACTGGAAATCCGGTACAGCAAAGTTTGAGCCATAAGTGGACAAACGGGTTACTCCATTCTCTATTTGATGATAGCCTAACTGTGCAGTGAAAGTCATTTTCTTATTAAAGAATTCGTTGCTATATCCAGCCAGAATGTTCAAGGTTGGATCTGAAAAATTAGATTTGGATAGGTTGTAATATCCAGATCCGGCATTGTTGTTAGAATAGTAAGGATGGTTCGATGTTTCGAACGTTTGAGTTCCGACGTCCCATCCCACTTGTGCACGGACAAAGAATTCCTTTATAGGCCTTATAGTGATGGCTGCGTTAGAAAGAAAACGGTCTGACTCGTCATAATATTTATTTCTATTCAGACCGAATAGAGGATTCAGCATATCTGTGTCTGTATAATAATTGGGCAGACGCATATGGGAACGGTCTGCATCGAGGTAGTTGTCCATGTTATCTACCATCGGCCAACGCATGGCAAGGTATAAAGGACCAGATGTTCCACGCAGTGCTTTTGTGTTGGTGGTTGAGGTGTATTGCATGGATGCTTCGAACTTCAGCCATTTGGTAATGTCTGCTTTTCCTGATAAAGTCAAATTGGTACGTCCGTAGTCGGTTGTTTTTATTACACCGGTTTGGTCGAGGAAGGATGCGGCTGCACGTAGTGTAGCTTTGTCACTTCCAGCTTCGACAGCAATATTATGTTTGCTGGTAAAACCCGTTTGCAATACGGCATCAATATTATTATATAGTTTTGCTCCTTCAGGATAAAGTCCTCCGTAACGGTTGGTGTAATAATAGTTGGTAGTACCATAAGCTCCTTGTGTATATTTGGTTTGCATATCCGGATATCCGTAAGACTTGTCCCAACGGAAATTGTTACTATAAGTAACTCGCCCTTTTCCAGAACTTCCTTTTTTGGTAGTGATGATGATTGCGCCGTTCGAGGCATCAGAACCATAGAGTGCAGCGGCAGCGGCTCCTTTTAAGACGGTCATAGATTCTATATCTTCCGGATTAAAGTCATTTCCTCTTGATGCAAAATCCAGGTTGCGGCTTGAGAAGTTTTCACCTGCATCGGCAAATGAAGTAGGGTCGAATGTTGAGTTATTCATTGGAATACCATCCACCACATAGAGTGGCTGGTTATTACCAGAAATAGAAGTGATGCTCCTTAGAGTTACTGTTGTTGAGGCTCCCGGTGCGCCACCACTTGAAGATACATTCATACCCGAAACACGTCCTTGCAGAGCTGAGATGAAATTGTCGCGACCTGATTCAATAATATCAGCTGCTTTGACATTTTGTACTGAAGATCCCACCGAACGGGCTATACGTTTCATTCCGAACTCTGCAGTAATTTCTACCTCGCTCAACATGTTGACGTCTTCTTCTAATGTAATGATAAGTGAAGACTGCTCTTTTACTTCTGCTGTAATAGTTTGATATCCTATAAAGGAAACTACTAATTTGCTTTTTGGGAGAACGGATAACGTGAAATTTCCGTTGATGTCCGTCACGGCACCTGTTCCGGAACCCTTTACTAATACGCTGGCGCCAATGATTGGCTCACCTGTAGCATCTACAACTTTACCTGTGATTTTCTTGGCTTGCTGAGTACTTTGGGAACTTGTGCAAAAAATCTCACGAATATAAGATGAATGATACATCACGCCGCATTTATTGAATGGTTGTGCTATAAGGTTTACGTAGGTTTACAACTGATATTGGTTGTAAATATAGATGTGTTTTTTATTCCATTCTATATCCTTTGCCAGAACACCTTCTAAAGGGGGCATTTCTTCGACACCGAGGAACAAGGGGTTCGGCACCGAGGAGCATCACCTCCGACACCGAGGAACATACTCTTCCCCGGTGCCGGAAAAATCAGAATAGTAACCATTCATCTATAAGTAAAAAGAAGCGAAAACGAGGAGCTTATTTGGACTTACTTTGTATTGTGCGAAATTGGGTATGCTTTATTGAACGCACTACTCGTGAAATTACTTCAGAAGCTTGAGAATATTTAAATTAACTTGTTACAACCCCTCGTCTATACGTTTTTACAGGTAAAAACATATGTGCTATTGCGTATTATGACTACAGAATCGGCCGATATAAAGTAAGTATATCTTGCCGGCATTAGCTGTTTTTACACTACTTTGATTTGTATGCGACAACAAAATATGAAAACTCTATGGGTTGGAAGCAACTCATTTGCTACCACTCCATATTTCTTTCTATTATATAGTATATAATGTTTATTGTCAGATGTTTAGTTAATAAATGGCGATATAAATACATATTGACTGCCATTTTGTTAATGTGTGCTTTTTAAATATATGTTAATAGATACTATTTGTCTGCTGTCCATAAATTAATACTCAAACACTATTTTTTTATGATCTTATGAATTGTTTCGACTAATTTATAATTGCAAAGCTTTTTAGAATGGGTGTAATCTTATAAAACAGTGATATGTTATATAAAAATAGTTATATATGCCTGCTTATATTTATGGAATAATGTTTTTTTTAGTACATGTACAATGCCTAAATGTGATAAATATACTTGAAATAGTGTTTTAATGACATATATAATAGATTATATGTGATATAATGTCTTTATTCTGCTATATTTCCGGATATTTAAATAATTATCCTAAACTTTGCGAAAGTATAAATGCAAATGATTTAATATTTATTTAGTAATATTTAGTCTATTTTCCGAGGAAATTGCTAAATTTATTTATATGTTTGCAAACAAATCCAAATAATAGAGCTTATGAAAAGAAATTATTGCTTATCATTAGTGTTGCTTGCATTGTTTGGGATGGTATCCCCTTATTCGGTAAAAGCTGCCGAAAATGTGCCAAGTTCCCAAAGTACTCAGCAAGTCAAGAAAATTACAGGTAAAGTTGTAGATGCTGCAGGTGAGCCAATCATCGGTGCCAGCATATTGGTAAAGGGGTCCGGTACAGGTGCCGTGACGGACATCGACGGAAATTTTTCAGTGAATGCAGCTGTGGGTGGCACACTGGTAGTTTCATTTGTTGGATATGTTACGGAAGAAGTAAGAGTAGGAGCAGCGAGTGCTTATACTGTTACATTGAAAGATGATACCCAATCGTTAGATGAGGTCGTTGTTACGGCTATGGGTATTAAGAAAGAGAAAAAAGCTTTGGGCTACTCCATGGAAGATGTGAAAGGTGAAGAACTAATGCGCATAAAAACCGCAAATCCTATTTCATCGCTTTCGGGGAAAGTGGCCGGTGTGAATATTACTCAGTCATCCGGTGCCGCTGGTGCGGGTGCTCAGATTATATTGCGTGGAGGAACGTCGGGTGCTGAAGGCAAAGACAATCAACCGCTCTTTGTGGTGGATGGTGTTATTTTTGATAACTCTTCATCAGTAGTGGGCAATTCGGCTTTCGATGGTTCCATGCGTTCGGCCTCTACTACTTCCAACCGTTTGATGGATATCAACCCCGAAGATATAGAGAGTATGTCGGTGCTCAAAGGTCCTGCTGCTGCCGCGCTATACGGCTCACGTGCAGCCAACGGCGTTATTCTTATCACTACCAAGAAAGGTAAAGAGGGCGTGGTTGAGGTAAATATCAATTCTAAGTTTACTGCATCATGGGTGAAGAGCCTGCCGCAAACACAGCGTCAATATGCCCGTGGATATATGGAAGACCAATATGATTCAAAGAAGAACTATACCGGTACTGTGTTTAATGACTTTGCCTATACTTCGTGGGGAGAGAAGTCGAATGCAGCTACTTATGATAACATAGATGATTTCTTCCAAGGCGGAAATATTTTCGATGAAAGTGCTAGCGTAGCTGGGGGTACCAAGAATAGTAAATTCTATCTTTCAGGATCTTACTATGATCAAGTAGGTGTTGTGCCCGAAACCGGATACAAGAAATATGCTTTCCGTTTCAATGGTGAGCAGAAGGTAGGAATCTTTACTTTTAGCGCCAGCGCCGCTTATAGCGATGCTCATACTGACCGTACTTTGACGGGTGCCGGGCTTTATAATTCGAGTGGTAATGGTGCTCTTTATGGTGTGTACAACTGGTCGCCTTTCGATCAAATGACCCACTATCAGAACGAGGATGGTACCCGTTATCGTTTATTTGGCGATCGCCTTGATCCATGGGACGAACGCGACAACCCCTATTGGATTGTCAATCGTAACCGAATGTACGATGACATTGACCGTTTCAATGGGATGCTCAGTATAAAAGCCGATATTGCCAAATGGTGGTTTGTCTCTTATAAAGTTGGTATTGACCGTTATACCCAAACCGCTTCCAACCGTTTGGCTGCCAATGGCGTGCTCAAACAAGTGTGGCAAAAAGGTATGATGAGTGACAATACCCAGCAGTTCCGCTATATGAGTCATGATTTTATGTCGAACATGAGCCATAAGTTTGGTGATTTCGACCTAAATCTTTTGTTGGGTGCTACAATGGATGAAACCAAAACAGACCGTAGCTCGATGATGGCTTGGAATTTTTCTGTTCCAGATTTCTTCTCATACGCCAATGCCAGTAAAGACAACAAACAATTCACACATGCAGCTACTAAGAAACGTTTGGTAGGAACTTTTGGAGAATTTCGTGCATCGTGGAAAAATATGCTTTATCTCACAGTGAGTGGTCGTAATGACTGGACTTCTACTCTTCCTCTTGAAAATCGTTCATACTTCTATCCCTCGGTAAGCGGTTCATTTGTATTTACTGAAGCGTTGCAGAAGCTCGGTTGGCTGGATGATAGTGTGCTCAACTTTGGTAAACTGCGTGCATCGTGGGCCAAGGTAGGTAAAGATACCGGTGTGTACGAATTGGAAACTGCCTTGTGGCCTACCGGTACCTATCTTGACGGTACGGTAGGTGTGGGCAATACTTGGACACGCGGTAATGACAAACTGAAACCCGAAATGACCAAGTCTACCGAAATAGGCGTGGAATTGAGTTTCTTCAAAAACCGTCTGCACATAGACTACGCATACTATACCAACGATTCATATAATCAGATTCTTGCTCCTCGCGGTCCGCAATCTACCGGTTACATCTTTTGGAGTATCAATGCGGGCAATGTATATAATAAAGGTATGGAACTTTCTATTTCGGGAACTCCCATACAGACTAAAGACTGGACATGGGATATTGGTCTGAATATGGCAGGTAACCGCGGTACTTTGGATGGGCTTCCCGAAGGTATGGGTGTTATGTATGTCACTGATGTGCAATATGCCGGTATGCAGGCAGCCTCGTTCAGCGGTGGAGATTTTATGGGTATTGCCGGTACTAAATGGAAACGTAATGAGGCCGGTGAGGTGATACTCGACAAAAATGGTATGCCTACTTATGACAAGACCCTTGTAGCCGTAGGTAATCGTGAGTCATCGTTTACCGGTGGATTGAACAATACCCTTACTTGGAAGAATTTTACTTTCAATATGCTATGGGAGTTCCGTGTAGGTGGTGATGTGGTTAATGGTACTCAATATGCTATGGACAACAGCGGTGTAAGCCGGTTCTCTGCTGATGTACGCAATCGTCCTCTTACCGTGACGGGTGTCAATTCCAAAGGTGAAACAGTGACCAATACTTGGGAAGCCGATAAAACCTATACTTTCAATGGAGTACAAATGAGCGGTTACAACATCATTAAGGATTACTATCAGAACTATTACTCCAAGGAGTCTGCCAACTATATTACTGATGTTAACTCTTTGCGTTTACGCTCTGTTTCATTGAGCTATGAGTTTCCTAAAACGTGGCTTGCCAAGATTGGATTTGTAAAGCGTGCTTCGGTATCGGTAGCGGCTACCAATCTATTGCTCATCACCAATTACGATGGTGACCCCGAAGTGGCTGCCGCCGGTGCAGGTGTAGGTGGTTCATCATCTGTAGGATTTGACTACTGCGGTGTACCTGCCACTTCTACCATGTCGTTTGGCTTGAATCTTACTTTCTAACTCTTAAAAAACAGAAGCAATATGAAACTATTCAAATCTATGATATTATGTAGTGCGGGTGCCCTTATGACTTTGTTTTCGGGGTGTAGTGACTGGCTCGATGTAAATGTCGATCCCGAAAATCCCACAGCTGAAAATGCGACCTATGACTCACGATTGGCACATATTGAATTTTATACCAACAGTGCCACCCAGTTTGCTGCTTGGCGCTCCAGTATGTCTATGGGCGATTGGACACGCTACTATGACGGCGGTTCTTATTGGAGTATGTCTTATTGGAGTCCTCAGACTGCTGCGGTTACCACTCCTTACCAGTGGTGGTTCTGTGGAGCTGCTGTAAATATTCCGTTCTTGATTGACAAGGCTACGGCAGCCGAAGCTTGGCATTATGTGGGCGCAGCTCGTGTAATACGCGCCTATGGCTTTATGCTCATGACGGACCTTTATGGAGAAATGCCTTACAAGTCAAGTGAGGCCGAAGCCGGTGTTACTCCTACCTATAACGATGGAAAAACGATTTACTTGGGCTGTTTGACCGATCTTGACACCGCTATCGAGATGTTCCAAAAAGAGCAAGGGTCTGCGACTACTGCGTTGGCTGTGGGCGATATTTGGAACGGTGGTAGTGTAGACAAGTGGCTCAAATTGGCATACTTGCTTAAAGCACGTTACATCAACAAGCTTATCAAAAAGGGTGCAGGAAGTTATCTTGAAGGAAAATACGATGCCACAGAAATCTTGGCTTGTCTTGACAAGGCTCAGCAAAGTAATGCCGACAATACCGTATTCAATCATATTGATGCCAATAATTCGCATGATGTATTGGGATGGGACGAACCGGTTGATTACTCACCGCTCTTTTCCGTATGTGGCATGAATGCCGGCTATATGCCTACCAAGATGCTCTATGATAATCTTACCAATTTTGCCGGAAATGGAATAGAAGACCCGCGTGCCGATAAGATCTTACCTTGGGCATATTCGCAGCAATCAAGTAATTCGCCCGCAGGGGTGAAGTTCAAAGACGGTTGGCGTCGTTCTATGGGTGTAGATATGATTAGCAATGATAGTCCCAGCCTTACCGGCGGACCGTTGAGATCGAACTTCTCGGCAGCCAAAAGCTGGTGGATTGATAGTGAATCTCCTACCCGTAAGGGTGATACTATTTATGTAGAGTGTACCAGTCAGTGTAAAGCTTACCAAGGACGTCCTGACTTGCTTTATCGTCGTGATGGCACTGATGCCTCTCGCGAATCGGGAACTTTCTATACTCGCGTGTCGTCTCCTACTTATATTGGAACTTATGCCGAAGCTTGCTTCATACGTGCAGAGGTACTCTTTAACCAGGGTAATAAGGGAGCGGCTTTTGATGCTTATAAGAAAGGTATTGTAGCCAGTATCGATGGTATGAACGATAAGTTGAAAGTGTGGTGCCGTGAAGATGCCAATTTGGAAGCATGTCCCTCGTTCTCTCCTATGACACAAGCCGACATTGACAACTATTTGAGCAATGGCATTGGTACTAAAGAGAATATTACTTTAGGCAAGATTCTTACTCAAAAGCGTTTGGCATTGCATTTCTCCATGGAAATTTGGAACGATATGCGTCGTTACGACTTCAATCCGGAACTTTTCTTAGGTTGGAATATTCCTGCACGCTATGGTGTAGATGCTACAGCCCAAAAAGGTATTCCGCAAGGTAAACAGTTCCGTCGTTGGCAACAATGCAGTCATGAACTCAACTACAATACGGACAATCTGCAAGCTATCGGTGCCACTGTTCCCGGAGCTGATACTTCAATTGCACTTTGGAATGCTGCCGAGGATGTATGGACTTTGCCCGTATGGTGGGATACTGCCCAAAACTAATTTTTTCATTACATTGTATTTTATGATGCAAATTCACTATCTTTGTATCCAAAATTAAAGATTTAATAGATTTTCAGCTATAATTCAGTAGACTGAATAAAATATTGAAGGCTATAATGGTCTTCATTCATAGATGATGATTGGAACAGCCGGTTCGTGAGAATCGGCTGTTTTTTTAGTGTCCGTTTGTTTGCATATCAACGGCGGGAATGTTACTTTTGCGAGGAATAGCGAGGATGGACTTCGCACGAATTAGTTTATTATTATGGAACAAAGTAAGAAATTTATCTCTCCGGGAGCATGGTTTTCTATGATTTATCCGGCAGATTGGAATGAGTTCGAAGCGGAAGAAGGTACATTCCTCTTTTATAATCCTACCGAATGGACGGGGAATTTTCGCATTTCGGCTTATAAAGGAAATGCGACTTTTGGCAAAGATGCTGTACGGGCTGAATTGAAAGAGAACTCGTCGGCTACTTCGGTCAGCATCGGGCAGATGGAATGTGCATACAGTAAAGAAATGTTTGAGGAGGATGGTGCATATTATACTTCTCATCTGTGGTATGCTGGGGTAGATGATATCTTGTTTGAATGTTCCTTTACGGTGAGCAAAGGAGGCAGCGTTGCAGAGGCCGAAAAAATCATGGCATCATTGGAAATTCGTAAGGAAGGTGTGAAATACCTGCCTGAAATTATTCCGGTGCGGCTATCTGAAATCTACCAGATAAATGAAGCATACGAGTGGGTGGATACCTCTATAAAAGATATCCTGAAAAAAGATTTTCAGGGAGTGGAAGAGGATATTCTTAAAATGCAAGAGGTAGTGGATAAAAGTGTGATTTCTCCCAAAAAGAAAGAAATCTGGTTGACGCTTGGCATTGTACTATGTGTGATTTTTGCTAACGAAGTGGATGGCATGGAATGGCGTACTCTGATAGATGGGAATCGGGAAGTGCCTATATTGCTGAATACAGTGAAGGGTACTTGGATAGACCCCATGAAACTGGTATGGAGCAAGATAAAGGAAGGCAAGGCTTGTAACCTCGTAGAATCCTATAAGGAGATGTTTGAAAATTGAGAATTAAAAATAAAAAAATAGAGAGATTTGGCAGCAGTTAATTCAATTCTTCAGGTGGAGAACCTTACCAAATCGTTTGGCGATCTGGTATTATTCGAGAATATTTCTTGGGGCTTGTCAGAAGGACAACGTATCGGTCTGATAGCAAAAAATGGTAGTGGTAAAACGACTTTACTTAATATTCTTTCCGGTAAGGAGGGTTATGAAAGCGGAACTATCTCATTCCGTCGTGATCTGCGTGTGGGATACCTGGAACAGGATCCTCGCTATCCTGAAGAGTTGACGGTACTTGAGGCATGTTTCCATCATGGTAATAGTACCGTAGAACTGATCAAGGAATATGAGCACTGCATGGAAACAGAAGGGCATCCGGGATTGGATGAAATTCTGGCTCGCATGGATCATGAAAAGGCATGGGAATACGAGCAAAAGGCAAAGCAAATCCTTTCGCAACTTAAAATTAATGACTTTAATCAACAGGTGAAGCAGTTGTCCGGTGGACAATTAAAGCGTGTAGCTCTTGCCAATACATTGATTACAGAGCCCGATTTGTTGATTCTGGATGAGCCTACCAATCACTTGGATCTTGATATGACTGAGTGGCTGGAAGAATATTTGCGCCGTAACAACCTGAGTTTGCTGATGGTGACTCACGACCGCTACTTCCTGGATCGTGTCTGCTCTGAAATTATTGAAATAGAGAATCGGCAGATCTATCAATATAAAGGTAATTACAGTTATTATCTGGAGAAACGCCAGGAGCGTATTGAAGCTAAAACAGTAGAAGTGGAACGTGCCAATAACCTTTATCGTACGGAGTTGGATTGGATGCGTCGTATGCCGCAAGCGCGCGGACACAAAGCACGTTATCGTGAAGAGGCTTTTTATGAACTGGAAAAGGTTGCCAAACAGCGTTTCAATAATGATAATGTAAAACTGGATGTCAAAGCATCTTATATTGGCAGTAAGATATTTGAAGCCGATCATTTGTATAAGTCATTCGGAGATTTGAAGATACTGGATGATTTCTCTTATATCTTTGCCCGTTACGAGAAGATGGGTATTGTTGGTAATAATGGTACGGGAAAATCTACCTTTATCAAGATATTGATGGGGCAGGAGCAGGCCGATAGTGGAACACTGGATATTGGAGAAACTGTCCGCTTCGGGTATTATTCGCAAGAGGGTTTGCAGTTTGATGAACAGATGAAAGTGATTGACGTGGTGCAGGACATTGCCGAAGTCATAGAACTGGGAAATGGCAAAAAGTTGACTGCATCGCAGTTTCTTCAACACTTCCTTTTCACTCCCGAAACCCAACACAGTTATGTCTATAAGCTGAGTGGTGGTGAGCGCCGTCGTCTCTATTTGTGTACCGTCCTGATGCGTAATCCGAATTTCCTTGTGCTGGATGAGCCGACTAATGACCTCGATATCGTTACGCTGAATGTATTGGAAGAATACCTTCAGAACTTTAAAGGTTGTGTAATCGTGGTGAGCCATGACCGCTACTTTATGGATAAAGTGGTAGACCATCTCTTGGTGTTCAATGGACAGGGAGATATTCGTGACTTCCCCGGAAATTACACCCAATACCGGGATTGGAAAGACTTGAAAGCACATCAGGAGAAAGAAAAAGAATCTGCCAAGCCACAGGAAGATAAGACTGCCAAGGTGCGCCTGAACGAAAAACGTCGTATGTCTTACAAAGAAAGACGCGAGTTTGAACAACTGGAGCGAGAGATAAACGAACTGGAAATAGAAAAGAAAGCCATTGAAGACGCTTTGTGTAGTGGTACTCTTACTGTAGACGAACTGACGGAAAAGTCGAAACGCTTGCCCGAAATAGCTAACTTGATTGATGAAAAAACATTGCGTTGGCTGGAACTTAGTGAAATAGAGTCGAACTAAGCGTTCGAAATGAAAGGATTAATAATGAACGAATTAGAAAGAGAGATGGGAAGAGGAGGGAACTTAACGAATTATCATAGCCATAGTCTTTACTGTGACGGGCGTGCGGGGATGGAAGATTTTGTGCGCTTTGCTATTAGTGAAGGATTTACTTCGTATGGTTTTTCCTCTCATGCGCCATTGCCGTTTTCTACTTTCTGGACGATGGAGTGGGACTCAATGGAGGATTACTTGGCAGAGTTTCAGCGTCTGAAAACCAAATATGCTTCGGAAATCGAGCTTTATATCGGTTTGGAGATTGATTATCTCAATGAAGAGAGTAATCCATCCATAGCTCGTTTTAGAGAATTGCCCTTAGATTATCGTATCGCTTCTGTTCATATGCTTTATACCGATAAAGGAGAAGTGGTGGATATTGATGCTACTGCTGATAAATTCAGAAAGATTGTGGATGAGCATTTTGATGGAGATATCGTAAAGGTGGTACATCAATACTATAGATCTTTGATGAGGATGGTAGAGTTGGGTGGTTTCGATATCGTGGGGCATGCAGATAAAATGCATTATAATGCTTCCTGTTATCGTCCCGGGTTGCTTGATGAGCCTTGGTACGATGAGCTTGTACACACTTATTTTGCTGCAATAGCCCGAAAAGGCTATCTGGTGGAGATTAATACAAAATCTTATCTTGATTTAGGAACTTTCTATCCGAACGAACGCTATTTCCGTGCATTACATGATTTAGGTATCCGAGTGCAGGTGAACAGTGATTCCCATTATCCGGAAAAGATAAACAACGGTCGTATGGAAGCTTTAAATGCTTTAAAACAGGCTGGATACGAGACGGTAATGGAGCTGCATGCCGGAGTGTGGCAAGAAATGCCTATTTTGATTTGAACTTATATGCCTACATAAAAAAACTCCTGACCTTTCGAATCTGAAGTCAGGAGTTTTTCATTTTTATCGGTAGTCTCTTACTCTTTATTTGAGCAGAAAATCATCAATCATTTTTTTGTAGGTTGCCTTGTCGGCAGCACCGCGGAAGAGTTGCGGCTCTCCTTTCATAGGGATGAAGACAAATAGAGGGATACTTGTTGCATTAAATAATGCTGCCAATTCTTTCTCCTTATCTACATTTACCTTATATATGACGATTTTACCGGCATATTCTTTAGCTAATTCTTTCATGATGGGAGCAGTCATACGGCAAGGACCACACCAGTCGGCATATAAGTCGATGATAGCAGGCTTGTTTCCCTTGTACTGCCAGTCTTGCGACTTCTCATAATCGAATACGTCCTTCAAGAACATAGCTTTGTTCATTACGACTACATCGCCTTCAGCTTCGGATTTTTGAGTTTCTTGAACTTCTTTAGCTTCCGCTTGGTTCTGTTGTTTTGCTCCGTCTGTACAAGCGTAAGTCAGCATACTTGTAAAGGCCAGAACACACATGGTTATAATTTTCTTCATCTTTTTTCATTAAGAATTTTGTTCAATAACGGATTTCAAATCTTTTCCGCTGATAACACCTGAATGCCGCCATACTGCTTCACCTTTCTTAAATAAAATAAAAGTAGGCACAGCTTGTATACGATATTGAGCTGCTAATTCTTCGTGTTGGTCAACGTCTATTTTGGCAATACGGGCAGTGTCGCCAATTGCACCTTTGAGTTCTTCCAATACCGGATGCATGGCTTTACAAGGACCACACCAAGTAGCAAAGAAATCAACTAAAACGGGCTTTTCTGATTGTATTAATTCTTCAAACTTTTCCATAATCTTATTCATTTTGTTATCGTACCCCGTATGTTCGAGATGCGAAAGTAGTTATTACTGTTTATATAAAAAACAGTTTAAGGTGTTTTTTGTTCACTATTACTTTATTTTGTTGCTAAAGTCGTATCTTTGGATTCTCAAATTAGAATACGGCATTTATGGAGCATTTTCCTCATGGTATTCATTTTAAATACCCTTGGCGTGGCTATCAGAAACGTGTATTGGCAGACCTGGAACAATATATATCGAACGGAGCATTACATGTAGTGGCTCCTCCCGGTTCGGGTAAAACGGTATTGGGGCTTGAAGTGATGTTAAGATTGGATACTCCTACATTGATCTTGGCTCCTACTATCGCTGTGCGTAATCAATGGGTAGACCGTTTTTGTGAGTTATTTTTGCAGACAGTGCAAGTTCCGGATTGGATTTCATGTGACATCCGTCAACCTTCTTTTCTCACAGTAAGTACTTATCAAGCCTTGCATGCAGCCTGTGATAGTACCCGTAGGAAAGAAAAGCAGGAAGATGTAATTCAATTGTTACAGCAGCAGGGAGTAAAGACGGTAGTTGTCGATGAAGCACACCATTTGAAGAACGAATGGTGGCATGCTCTTCGTAAGTTGCAAGATGCACTTTCTCCCATTATCGTAGGGCTTACAGCTACTCCTCCGTATGATGTGACACCGGCGGAATGGGATCGTTATATTGCTTTGAACGGACCGGTAGATGCTGAGATAACGGTGCCGGAATTAATGCGTGAAGGGGACTTGTGCCCGCATCAGGATTATATCTACTTCTCTCGTCCTTCTCAATGGGAGTATGAACGGATTTGCGATTTTAGAAAGCGCGCCGACTCTCTCTTTCAGGAACTCTTGACTGATAAAGAATTGCTTCATGCGATAGAATCTTTACCTTTATGGGAAATGCCGGATGAATCATTGGAATGGATTTACGACCACATGGCTTACTACTCTTCCATGCTAATATATATGCATGCTACAGGGCAAGTCATTCCTCTTGTACATTTGGAAATAGTAGGTAATGAACATACTGATTTTCCTGCATTTGATTATAACTGGGCAGAAACTTTGCTCGACTTATACCTGAATAAAGAACGAACGATGTTTATCGGTTGCGAAGTTCATCAGGAACGACTGGAAAACCGCTTGCTTCGTTATGGGGTGATAGAATGCGGTCAAATATCATTTCAATATAATCGCAAGATTAATTCGGCACTTACTACGAGCGTAGAGAAGGTGAATAGTATCAGCGACATAGTCCGTTTTGAATATCAACATCTAAAGAAAGACTTGCGTCTGGTAGTGTTGGCGGATTTTATACGAAAAGAGTTTCTGACTGCCGGACCAAATGCTGATTTATATACCGGTAAACTGGGTGTATTGCCTATCTTTGAAAAACTTCGTCGTGAGAATCTTCCGAATCTACGTTTAGGTGTACTTACCGGTAGTATTGTTATAATACCGCGTGAGGCGATGTCTGTAATGCAAGAAAAATTCCTGGAAAGCAGAACAGGAGAGTTGCAGTTTTCAGTTCTACCTTATGACGATCGGTATGTACGAATGACCTTGACTGATTCGATCAGAGGGGCGGCAGTAAAGTATGTAACCGATCTCTTTCAGGCAGGAGCCTTTGAAGTGCTTGTCGGTACAAAATCTTTGTTGGGTGAGGGTTGGGATGCTCCGGCACTGAATGCTTTAATACTTGCCAGTAGTGTCGGATCTTTTGTGCTCTCCAATCAAATGCGTGGACGGGCTATCAGAACCATGCGTGGCAATGAAAATAAGACCGGAAACATTTGGCATCTGGTATGTGCGGATTTATCTTCTCCTACCGGTGGCGGAGATGTAGAGATGCTACGACGACGGTTTAAAGGTTTTGTCGGAGTGTCTTTTTTGGAGGATGGATGCATAGAAAATGGTATTCATCGTTTGGATTTGCCTGATAATTTTCTTGATTGGGATGTATTAAAGCAATTCAACGAGAAAACTCTTAGTCTTGCTGCGGATAGAGCAGGATTGAGGGAACGTTGGCGAGTAGGCCTAGAACGTGGGGTGAGTCTGATAGAAGAAATAAAAATGCCGATTAAGGCAGAATATAGAGAAAAGGTGGAACATGTGAAGATGCTCTATCTTACTCGCACAATAGCTTGCTTAGTAGCGGGGTTATGTTCCGGTCTTACGGCTTTCGGGATGGATTTTTTACAGGTGTTATTCAAGTCGCGCCCTCGTGCGATAGAAGATCTCAAATGGTTGTTGCTGATATTCGGCATTTTGGGTGTTATTTATTTCGGACGGGAAACAATTAAAGTGTTTAGATTATATTTGCATTATCGTGATATCACCAAGGATATCCGTGGGATAGGTGAGGCGTTGCTTCAATCGCTTATACGAATGGGAAATATACGGACTTCGCCTGCTAAACTGACTGTGTCTGTTCAAGAAGATGGTTCAGGCGGAATGTTTTGTCATTTGCGAGGTGGTACGAATTTTGAGAAATCCATGTTTACAGAGGCTATGAGCGAAATTGTTTCTGTGATAGATAGTCCACGCTATCTGATACTAAGAAAAAGCCGCAAGCTATTTTTTATCTCTCAAACCGATTACCATGCTGTGCCGGAAGTTTTGGGACGTAAAAAGGAATCCTCAGCTTATTTTGCGGAATGTTGGCGGAAGTTGGTTGGGGAAAATGAATTGATATTTACCCGTTCGAAAGAGGGACGGAAGATGCTGCTGAAAGCAAGAATGGAAGCGTTGTCCGCTTACTTTGCGGAGGATGTGGAAAGAGTAAGCAAGTGGAAATAACTTAGTATCTCCACTTGCTTGGATAGTTTATTCGGTAATAGTCAACTCCTTGATGATATGGGATGCTCCGGCATACTTGTCAATAATGAATAAAGTATAGCGAATATCCACACAAGCAGCACGTTGCGAAGACGGGCGGAAAGCGATATCGCCTGTCAAGCCCTCGTAGTTACGGTCGAAGCCGGTACCTATTAATTCTCCTTTGGCATTGAATACCGGACTGCCGGAATTACCGCCGGTATTGTCGGTGTTTACAATGAAGCAAACAGGCATTTCTCCATTGGGCATGGCATAGCGTCCGAAGTCTTTAGCTTGGTAGAGTTGTTTCAACTTGGCAGGAACTACAAATTCCCAATTATTAGGGTCTTCTTTCTCCATAGCACCTTTCAAAGTAGTATAGTAGTTGTACTCCGTACCATCTGCAGGCGAGTAGGGAAGTACTTGCCCATAAGTCAGACGCAGGGTGGAGTTGGCATCCGGATAGATGGGAATACCGGCTTCCTGTTTCATATCCATCATACCTTTTACCCATACTTTATGAGCAAGGTTATAGTTCTTGTTGGCATCCATCATGGCAATAGCGGTTTGTAGCAAGCCATCAGTGATGGAGTATTTAAAGAGAATCATCCAGTCGTTATTGATTTTGTATAGACTGGGTTTGCGGATGAATTTGTCAAAGTTCTCTTTATTTCCAAAGATAGAATAGTTGAAACAAGCGTCGACAAATGCGTCGCTATCTCCTTTGAAACGCTGGTCGATAACTTTGAAGATACCAATGCGTTGGTCCGCAGGGATATACTGCATATAGGTTTTCAACATTTGTTTGCCAACAATACGTTCTACTTCGGGGAAAGGAACAGAAGTAAAATAATTATTTGCCGCTATCTGAAGACTGTCTGCTGCCTGTTTGATACGAGTTTTATCTTTACTTTTCAAAGCAGCAACTAAATTGGAAGTGTTGGGGATACGCATAAAATCGAGACCGGTTACCAAAGCTTCCTGAATGGCTTGCTGGTGGTAAAGAGCCGGACGACGATGCTGCACAATACTACGTATCTGGTCGAATGCCTTTTGATAAGAATCATCTCCTTTTTCACGTCCACGCTTTAATAAGGCTTCTTGCTGTGTACGTTTGGTATCCAAGACTTTCAGACGGACAAGTCCTTCATTCATACCAATGGCGTTTTTCCAGTAATTGGCAGAAGAAGCGTATTTGCTGGCGTAGTGGATGCGCACGGCATCATCTTTCAACATCTGTTCCATCAGCGCTTTTTGGCGCGCATCACGTACATGATGGCGCATGAAGTTAGTGGTTTGCATGCGTTCTTCTACTTCGTCGGAAATCATATAACGCCAGTTGCGACCGGGAAATCCCATAATAAAAGTAAAGTCTCCTTCACGATAGCCGTTGAGGTTGATGGTGAGGTGCTTCTTTACTTTTAAAGGTACATTGTCTTTGCTGTAGGCAGCTGGCTGACCGTCTTTGTCGGCATAGATGCGGAACAAAGAAAAGTCGCCGGTATGACGCGGCCACATCCAGTTGTCCGTATCGGCACCGAATTTACCGATAGAGGAGGGGGGAGCACCTACCATACGAATGTCATTGTAGGTAGTCTTTATAAACAGATAATAGCGGTTGCCGCCATAGAAGGCTTTTAGTTCGAGGTTGCGGCCGGGTGTCAGGGTTATACCTTGTGCGGAAGCAAAACGATCGGCAACTTTGGTCAGGTATTTGGGAGACAGATAATTGGTCCCATTCGGGTCGTCATCTATTTTCAGTTGCTCGTTTACATAATCCGTTACATCTAATATTTCGTCAATATAGGTGACGGTGAGTCCTTTACAAGGTAACTCTTCTTCGCGGGACATAGCCCAGAAACCGTCAGTCAGATAGTCGTGTTCTACGCTGCTATGCTGCTGGATGGAGCCGTATCCGCAATGGTGGTTGGTCAGTACCAAACCTTCTGCGGAAATTACTTCTCCGGTACAGCCTCCTCCGAAGTGTACAACGGCATCTTTCAGGGCAATGCCGTCAGGGTTGTATATCTGTTCAGCGGGTATCAGCAGTCCTAATTCGGTCATCGCAACTTCGTTTTGTTTGCGAAGGTCGGTGAGCATCCACATGCCTTCGTCGGCGTGGACGGAGGAAAGAGATGATGTCAATAAAAATAATAATATTGCTAATGTTCGTGATTTCTTCATATCTTTAATATTATTGAGAAAAAAGTGCGTTAGAAGGTATTCTGAAAGGGGGATCAAAGGTAACGACTTTGATGGTCTCAAGTAACGACTGAGGTAGCCTCAAGTAACGATAGAGGCAGCCTCAGTCGTTATATGAGGCTACCTCAGTCGTTTATCAGGGAGAAATTATTCCACAATGTTCATTTCTTTTATCAGATGTCCGCATCCTCCCAGTTTGTCGAGGATGAACAGTACATAGCGGATGTCGAGGTTGATGCAACGTTGCAAGTTGTTGTCGAAGTTGATGTCGCCACTCAACGACTCCCAGTTTCCGTCGAATGCGCAGCCGATAAGCTGACCTTCGGCGTTGATTACAGGGCTTCCTGAATTACCGCCGGTTATGTCGTTGGTGGTAAGGAAGCAAACGGGCATCGTACCGTCTGCCATGGCATAGCGTCCGAAGTCCTTGTTTTGAATCAGTTCTTTCAGCTTGGCAGGAACAACAAACTCACGGTCTTCGGGATTTTCCTTTTCAAGAATACCGTCTGTGGTAGTGTAATATTTATAATGTACAGCATCGCGAGGGTTGTACGATTTTACATTACCGTATGTCAGACGGATGGTAAAGTTGGCATCCGGATAAGAGGGCACGGGTTGCTTCATCTCACCCAATCCACGAATATATGCTTTATGCAGGGCAACTTCGTCCTTGCTCTTGTCATTGATCGTTTTCAGAAGCTCTGTATATTTTTCAATCTTTGCTTTAGAGTAATGTGTAGCGACGTCTTTGTCAATTGCTTTAATAGTAGGCTTCTTCAGGAATTTGTCAAAGTTTGCTTGATTTGCCAGGATAGAGTTGTCATACATATCATCAATGAAAGCATTGATATCTCCTTTGTATTCATTTTCAATGATTTGATAGAACGCAGGACGTTGCTCCGCCGGAATAGCTTTAGCATATACAGGGAAAATTGCTTTTGCTACTTTGCGGTCTACTTCATGATCATAATCTTTGTTGTGGATATCAGCAAATACACTTTTCAGTTGTTCGGTAGCTTTATTGATAAGTGAGTCGTTTTTCTCTTGTAATCCTTTTTTCAGATCTTCCATTACCAAGTAAGGACTTCCAAATTCAATGGCACTCATGAAGGCTTCTGCTAAGTAAGTGAACTGACGTACCAATGGTTCGGTTTCAGCTTTGATGGCATCGAGCTTTTCAACGATCCCCTCATATTCGGGTTTGCCTTTTGCAAACTCAGCGAATTTTTTCTCTTGCTCGGTCTTTGATCCCAATACATCGTTGTCAATGATAGCTTTGTTCATGCCGATCGAGTTCTTCCAGTAGTTGCTGGAACCTGCAAATTTGCTGGCATATTGAATACGAGTTTTATCGCTGGCAGCCATTACTTCTTTCAAAACGCCGAGGCGGGCGCCACGAATGGTAATTCGAGGCTCGTTTTCTGCATTCATACGTTCTTTTACTTCCGAGACTGTGAGGTAGCGGCTGGTGCTGCCGGGGAACCCCATTATCATGGCATAATCTCCTTCATTCAAACCTTTGATGGAAATAGGCAGATACTTGGGTGTTTTTAATGGAACATTGTCGGCTGAGTATTCTGCCGGATTACCATTAGCATCGCCATAAATGCGGAACATGGAGAAGTCGCCGGTATGGCGGGGCCACATCCAGTTGTCCGTTTCCCCTCCGAATTTTCCTATCGATGAAGGAGGAGCAGCTACCATACGAACGTCCGTATAGACTTTTTTGAAGAATAAATAGAATTTGTTTCCAGCATAGAAAGGTAATGCTTGTACTTCGATGCCTTTCTGGTCCTTCAAATCACTTTTAGCAAAAAGCTCTTTAGCCAATTTGGAGAGGAAAGGACGAGTCATTGCATCTATTTCCGTTACTTCGCCAGCTGCTATTTTCTGGTTTACGATGTCAGTTATGTCTTCAATACGATCTATGAACTGGAACTTCAAACCCGGAGTAGGCAATTCTTCATTACGATTCTTTGCCCAAAAACCATCTGTCAGGTAGTCGTGTTCTACACTACTATGTTGTTGGATGGCACCATATCCACAATGGTGGTTTGTCAGAATCAGACCTTCCGGAGAAATGATTTCACCGGTACAACCACCTCCAAAGATACCTACTGCGTCTTTCAGAGATACACCATTGGGGTTATACAAGTCATCTGCTTCAAGTTTCAAACCTTGTTTTTTCATCATATCGATAGAGTTCTGCTGCTTCATCAGTTGCAGTAACCACATTCCTTCATCTGCACGTGCAGAATAAACTGTCAGTGCGGCAGCGGCCACAATCAAGTACTTTTTTACGTTCATGTATTTAATGTTTAATATTTAAAGATTAATGTTTAATTCTCAATTGGTTAACTGCCTCCATGACGTTGGCAGGGGGGCGATGGTTCATTAGCTCATTCTTCATGAAGTCCATATACGGAGCTACGTGCTCGAAGAATTTTTGATAGCCGGCACAAAGGTAGTTAAGCCCCGGTTCTCCGCTATTAGTTTGAGAGAAGCGATTCTTAGGACATTCGCCGTTACAGGCAAACAACCATTCGCATTCCCGGCATTGGGTAGGGAGTGATTGCTGCTTCATTTGTCCGAAGGCTTGTTGCTTCTCACTATACATCATTTCTACCAATGTTTTTTGGTGGATGTTGCCTAATTTATACTCCGGAAAGACGAAGTGGTCACAGGCATATACGTCTCCGTTGAATTCCATAACTCCTGCATGGCCACAAGTTTTTGCCATAGAGCAAACACCCGGCTGTTCGCCTATCCAGTTGGCAAGGGTGGAATCGAACAATTGGATATAATAAGTTCCGACATCCTGCTTTACCCATTCATCGAATAAAGTGCAGAGGAAATTTCCCCATTGTTCAGGAGTGACAGAGAAATCTGCCAATTGGCTCTCATGGGCTTCATTAGCCATAGAAGCGAGATGTCTTCCGTCCTGATGGGGTGTAATACGTTCGACGATAGGGGCGAATTGTATATAGTGGCAACCTATCTCTTTGAAGAAATTATAAAATTCTAAGGGATAGTCTGCATTAAAGTCATTTACAACCGCCATTCCGTTCCATTCTACACCATGCTTTTTCAGAAGATTAATTCCTTGCATTACTTTGATAAAGGAAGGTTTACCGAGCTTGTTCTTGCGATAGGCGTCGTGAAACTCTTGTGGCCCATCAATAGAAACACCTACTAGCCAATTGTTTTCTTTGAAAAACTTGCACCATTCATCAGTAAGCATGGTACCGTTGGTTTGTATGCAGTTGTCTATTGTTCTACCATTGGCATACTTCTTTTGAAGTTCCATGGCTCGTTTGTAAAAAGCGAGAGGACGCATCAAAGTCTCTCCGCCATGCCATGTGAACAATACTTGTGGCATAGTTTGTGAGTTGATATATTCTTCAATGAATTTCTCCAGAAGTTCCTCACTCATTACATGTTTGGGGTTGTCCCGGTATAGTTTGGACTTCTCCAGATAATAGCAATAATCGCATGCCAGATTGCATATAGCCCCCACGGGTTTTAGCATTACATAGAGAGGCTTGGCAAATGGAGCATAGGTTGACATGTATATTTTTTCTATTTTTATAATTTATAATTGTGCAAAAATACATAAACGCAATGAAAAATCCTTTCTTTCTATCGGGTTTATAAGGATTATTAATACCTTTGCTGCGTGTAATTCAAAAATAGTTTCCTGCATGATTAGAATGAGTGTGAACCGTGTTTTGCCCCTTTTGCTTTTGCTTATGGTATTTGCTTCTTGTAGTCGTAAATATAAAATAGAGGGTAGTTCTTCGGTAACCAGCCTTGACGGAAAGATGTTGTTTCTTAAAACGCTTCAAAACGGAGAGTGGGTGGCTATTGACTCGGCAGAGATTATTCATGGGCTTTTTAAAATGAATGGTCCTGCAGATTCCGTAGTGATGGTGACAATCTATATGGATGGTGAAGGCATTATGCCATTGGTTCTTGAAAAAGGAAAGATAGAGGTTTCTATTTCTAACTCCCAATTACTTGCTAAAGGTACTCCCTTGAACGATAAACTTTATGAGTTTATCGATAAACGGAACACCATGGAAATAAAGATTGAGGAGCTGGAGCGAAAAGAGGCTCGTATGGTGTTGGATGGAGCCAATCTGGAAGATGTCCATGCACAGTTGGCGAAAGAAGGTGAAACGCTCATAAATGACATGAATGCATACGTGAAACAGTTCATTATCGATAATTTTGAAAATGTACTGGGTCCTAGTGTCTTTATGATGATGTGTAGCGCAATGCCTTATCCGGTAATGACCCCTCAAATTGAAGACATCATGAGAACTGCTCCTCAGGTTTTCAAAGAGAGTCCGTTGGTAAAAGACTTCCTTTCTAAAGCGAAAGAAAATATGCAATTGATTCAAGAGCGTCGCCGAATACAGCAAAATGCTTCTTCAACTGCACCACAAAACTGATAACACCTTTCTGTATTATCAGTCCTGATCGTCATTTTTGACCATCCCTTTAAATTTATCGGGTAAAGCACTTTCAACGGCAGTATATGCTTCTGCCATGGTAGCTTTGATATTTTCTATCCCTTGTCCTTTGGGAGGGATAGGATCGTGAATGGTTAATATCATACGATGGCGATGAATCCACTTTCCCGTACGTGGAAGTATTTCGAATGATCCATCAATCGTGATAGGTACAACTTCCAATTGCAATTCATCAGCTAATTGGAAAGCTCCTTTTTTAAAGTATCCCATGTGCCCGGTGAAGGTACGTGCTCCTTCGGGAAACACTACTAGTGAAATGCCGTCTTTAAGGGAAGCTTTGGCCTGTTTGATTGTTTGCAATACTTTCTTAGGACCGGAGCGGTCTACAAAGATATGTCCTGCACTTTCACACGCTTTTCCCACGAAAGGTAATTTCCGCAAGCTTTTCTTCATCATCCATTTGAAGTTACGCCCCAGGAAGCCGTAAATAAGGAAGATGTCGAAGGAACCTTGATGATTGGGTACAAATACGTATGAAGTACGTTTATGCAACTTTTCCCTACCGTTCACCTTAACAGGAATCAGTAAAAAGTAACAAATTAACTGTGACCAAATCTTGCCGGGATAGTACCCCCATATGTGTGCACCTCCAATCAAAGAACCGATGATTGTGATCAATGCAGTAAGAATAGTCAATACTAAAAGAATAGGCAGCGCAAAGCAAACCTGATAAACAATATAGAGTATCTTCATAGATATTGGTTTTTCTAGTCGCAAAGATAGAAAATATCATGAATTACTCTGTTTGAAAAGTAGAAAATAAATATTCTTTTACTTTCGTAGTGTCAAAACTGTTATTTCCGGCCATGCTCCAAAACGGAAAGGTAACCCTACATAACCGATACCTATATTTACATATAATGCTCGATTTCCTTCATTGTACATTCCCCTCCATTCAGGATAAATTAGCTCGGCAAGTGAATGCCCGAATAAAATTCCTTGCATGGCATGTGTATGTCCGGCAAGCATTAAAGGGATATTTGTATCCGGTAATACTTCACGTCTCCAATGGGTAGGGTTGTGGCTGAGTAGAATCTGGAACATTCCTTCGGTGCCCTGTATGGCTCTACGAAGGTCTGCAAACTGTGAGAAAGGAGGCTCACCATCATTCTCTACACCGATAAGGGCGATGCTGTCATTATTGTGATAAAGAATGTCGTGTTCATTATTCAGTAATTTCCACCCCATTGCTTTTTGCTGCTGAATCAAGTTGTCAAGGTTGGCGATCTCTGCTTTCTTACTCTTCCAATGGTAGTAGCTTCCATAATCGTGATTGCCAAGAATGGAGTAAACGCCGTCAGGTGCATGCAGTTGTGAAAGTATATCCTGAAAGCCATCTAATTCGTGACTCTGCTGGTTTACCAGGTCACCTGTAAATACTATAAGGTCAGGTTTCTGTTCGTTGACCATATTTACCAATCTCTTGATTGCTTCCGGTTTTCCATGCCAACTGCCGATGTGAATGTCTGAAATTTGAACGATACGATAGCCATCAAAGCCTTTCGGCAGATCGTTAGAATAAAACTCCGTCTCTTTTATTTCAAACCGGGTGATACCGGCAATAGTTCCATATAATATATTGAAAAAGCTGACAATGCCCAGCACCATTCCTATAACAGTAAATGGGCTGCGAGGACATCGGCGTATGATGAAATGTATCAATACGCCTATCAGGGAGCAAAGCATGAATATAGTCTTTGGAAAGATAAAAAGAATGAGGACAATAGCCAATCTGCCTATACTCTGCGTGTGATTTGACATGGCATTATCACCAGTCAGATACATAAGATAGATATAGCCTGCTGCTAATAAAAGAGTTGGTAGCCAATAAGAGCAACGCAGGAGTGTATTTTTAGTCTTTCGTACAATATATACAAAGTAAATATATACATCCGGAATCAGAAGAAACAGGATGAGCAAGAGAGTTATTCGGTGCATATATCTTTCAATTCTTCTATGTTCTTATTTATATTGTTGAGATGCTTATACATTACTTTATAGAGAAGGTATATAACCAAGGTATCGAACACAGCAAAGAAAGAGATAAGTGTGGCTTGCATGCCTATTGATTCCTTGTGATAGTCCATTGCCCAGTAATTGAGGATATTGAAAAGTACGATCCATGTTGAAATGGCTATAACTTCATATTTAGTCCATTGTCGGAAAGTAGTCATGCGGCGGCTCACTTCGGATACGCTCATTTCATCAATACGCGTTTTTTTGTTCCACAGATATGTTTTCCAGTCCCACCAAAGGCCTGCGATGATACTGATAGCAATAAAAATCAAGAATGCGGCAATTTTGTTTTGGGTATGTTCGTTCACAAAGATCGAGGGGAGCAGAAACCATATTAGGATGGTTGTAGCCAGCCCAATGGCACCAATGCCAATAGAGAAACGCTGCAAACCGACAATACGTCCCAAGCTCTTACGAGTATTGGCTTTGTAGCCGGCAATTAGTTCCGTGATTTTCTTCTCGTCGGCAATCGGTTCTTTTTGTAACTGTTCATTCAGAGCATGCCAAGATTTCTTCAGTTCATCCAGTTCCATATATTATTCCTCCTTATTCATTTTTTTTAGTTTGTCCTTAATGCGGCTGAGCTTTGTAGCTACATTGGTTACAGTCAGTCCGGTGATTTCGGCAATTTCTTCGTAGCTTTTCTCCTCCAGATAGAGTAAGATGATGGATTTTTCCAATTGCCCCAATCTGTTTATCATGTGATAGAGTTGTCGTAGCATGACTTGGGTTTCATCATCTTCTTCGGTTCGGTCGGCTTCTTGTGTAAGAGTTATGATTTCGGGAATATTCTTTTCTTTTCGGATAAAGCTAATGCACGTGTTTAGCGCAATGCGGTATATCCACGTGGAGATTTTACATTCCCGCCGGAATTTGGGAAATGCTTTCCATAAGTTGAGTACCACCTCCTGATACAAGTCGTTGAGAGTAGCATTAGGCGTGGTGTACAGATAGCACACTTTATATATGACACGCTCATACTCTCGTACCACGGATACGAACTCTTGTTCTACATTTTCCATTCTTCTTTGGCCTCTTTCGAATTGCTTTATGATTTGTTAGTCGCAAAGAAAATAATTAAATCACAATCTCTCGATACAAATTTAAAAAAATAATGAGGAACTTTAGTCACACGTTTTAATCATTTAGTCGCATATAATACCGTTTAGCTAAATATCGGCAAAAAAGTGTTTGAATATCTTAAAATAGAAATGTAACTTTGCGTCAACATAACATGTAAATATTGGAATAATATGAAACGACTGGCTATTTTTTTATTTGGGATATGTTTGTTGGCTTCGTGTGGAGAAATTGAAGAAGCTAGAACATTACCCAAAGAATTTTCTATCAGCGGCATTACGGATGTCTCGGAAATGGCTTATGATGAGTTAGAGAATCTTGTGATTAATTCAAATTATTATGATCCTGTCCAGCAGAAAGAAGAAATGAGACGGAATGGTGGACTCATTATTAAAGGTCAGGTTACTTTTGGAATTGGAGAGGCATATAATTATGCTCATCTTTGGTTTTCTACTCGTGAATCAGATCTTCCTACAAGCGACTCGGATATGTGGAATGGAAGTTCAACAGAAGTTTGGGCGGCTGATGCAAGTACTCTTTCTTTTTTTCAGAGTAATCAGCAATTGACGGAATCTGATATTGCACCTACTTATTATTACAAATTAGGGTTAAGTACATGGGATCATGAATATCCCGGTTTCGTTGATAACTGTTTGGATGGAGGATATTATTCGCAAACTGTTTTTAGTGGTGTGAAAACCTATACACGTCCAAATGTGCCATGTATATTTGAATGCATGGTAGGAGGAGAAGATTTGATTATAGCATCTTATAGAGTTAGGTCCAATTTCCCGATTACAGAAGGCGGTATTTGTTATAGTCGGACTAACCAAATCCCTACGATAGAAGATCAAGTGGAGTATTATGATTATAACTTAGATCAAGACTGGAAAGAGATAAGAATGGATGTAAACGCTTACCCTGGTGAGCCAGGTACATATTATGTGCGTGCTTTTGCCTCCTCGGAAAAAGGTACTGGTTATTCTCCGGTATGGAAAGTAACAACCTATTAATGTACTTCTATAACTATAAAAACAGATAAATACAATGAAACGATTCATAATAATATGCTTGATGAGTTGCCTGGGTTTAGTTACACTTATGGCGCAAGAGGCAACGCACGACATCAAAGGTGTGGTAGCGGATAAACAGCAACAACCGATTGTTGGTGCGTTGGTCACTGTTAAAGGTACTACGATAAGTACGGTAACAGATATTGATGGAAAGTTCCTGTTACGTGAAGTACCGGTAACAGCAAAGCGCTTGGTTGTGGAGTCTATTGGAATGGAAACTGAAGAATGGGAAATAGATACTCCCATACAGATAAAACAGAAACGCCAGAAGTTTTCCTTTGTTGCATCAGCCGGTATGGTAATGAGTCGTTATACCGGGTATGGTGGTAATTCTAAGATGGGGTATGAGTTCGGTCTTGGTTTTGAAACACGCCGTTCGGAACATTGGGCTTTTCGGATGATGGTAGAGTTAGCTTCTCGTGGTACGGTTTATAAATATAATAAAATGGACCTCGATTATAAAGAAACTTGGAGTCCCGTAACACTGGATATACCCATGTACTTTATGAGACGTTGGAAGTTGGCATATAAAACTAACTTGGTACTTGCATTTGGCCCTGCTATATCTTTGGGACTGGGCGGTAAAGTGAAAACCGAAACGAACGGGGTAAAAGAAGAATATGATATCTATAGCAAAAAATATGATTCTTACTATGAAAGTGATGGTAAACATGCTTTATTATTGCCATTTAGTCCCGGATTAGCTTATGGACTTGGTGTAGAATATAAACAATGGATGGTTGGTGCCTGGGGTAAGAACATGGTGCTGATTCCGGGTGATAGTTCAGCTGAAGATGTGGAGCATAATTGGGCTTTGACTTTTGGAGTATCTTATCGTTTTTAAAAGAATTAATGAATTAAAAAAGAACGACAATGAAAAGAATATATATATTGTTGCTGGTATGCATGGGAACTATGAGTGTAATGGCTCAGGGGCAGAAATTGAAGAGTCGTATTATAGACAAAGACTATTATCCGGTGGATAGTGCCAAAGTTTCTGTAAAAGGTACGAATATCAGTACAACTACAGATAAGAACGGAAACTTTGTATTGGAGAATGTTCCACTGGTTCTTGACTCTATTGAGGTGCGGAAAGGGAAAAAAGATTATTCTGCAGGTATTCCTGTTAACATTAGAATGCGTAAGGCGGTTATGGATCGTTTTGCTTGGTTTGTGAGAGCAGGATATGAATATCCCTTGTATGATTTCGATGATTTTGAGGAAGCTATGGATAATCATGTCTTTTATGTGGGAGGTGGTATCGATTTAAAAATGTCACGTCATTGGGCTTTTCAACCAAGTGTAAATCTGGCGTTTCGTAAAATGAATGGCTATGGTTATTATTATGAGAATGGGAATAGCTTTGACGAAGGCTCTTTTAATATGGGCGTATTGGAAATCCCACTTTTATTTGCCGTGAAGTTTCCTTTAGGATATTCAACTAATTTAGTATTCCGATTTGGTACTTATTTGGATATAGGTTTGTGGGGAACTGCTAAATATTATACTGACTATTATCGTGATAATGGAGGTAATTATAGAACCGAAGAAAGAGAATTTGATATTTATGGATCTCGTTTTTGCGGAGGAGCTGCCTATGGTATAGGGGTTGAGTTAGGACATTTTCTGATTAGTACGATAGGACACACCGGTTGGATGTCATATGATTATTCAGAGGGCTATACGAGTTTCGGTATAGAGGTTGGCTATAAATTTTAGAATATCATTTAGGCAAGTTTGCTGCCAGGAATTTCCGCATAACCTCTACGGACATTCCACGGCGGCGAGCATAGTCTTTTAGTTGGTCTTCTCCAATCTTGCCTACTGCAAAGTAGTGTGATGCAGGATGAGCGAATATCATACCACAGATGGAGGCATGCGGATGCATGGCTCCGTTTTCTGTTATGGTTATGCCGATTTGCTTCATATCGAGCAATTCGTCCAATAGGAAATTGATGGATTGGTCGGGCAGGGAGGGGTAACCTACTGCCGGGCGTATACCTTGATATTTCTCTACTAATAAATCGGGAATGGACAGTGATTCATCGGGTGCATAACCCCAAGCTACCTTGCGTATATATTCATGCATCTTTTCCGTAGCGGCCTCAGCAAGTCGGTCGCTCAGTGTTTGAACTAGCAGGTGTTTATAGGGATCATTTTTATAATGCTCTTCAACCTCCCCCTTAATAGAGGAAGCAAATAGTCCTACTATATCAGGAATTCCCGAAGAGAGGGGACGTATAAAATCACTCAAGCAGAGGAACGGACTTCCATTGGGATGAGGCGTCTGCTGACGAAGTAAAGGGAAATTAGTTCCTTCTATGATGAGATTATCCTGATCACTGTTTGCCTGACAAAGCTTGAAGATACATTGAATGGTGATTTCTGAATCCAACCGGTCTAATACTCTATTTGCTTCTTTAAACAACTGCATAGCTTCTACTGCCTTGGCACGTTCTTCTTCTGAAAAAGTAGTGAGCCAGGAAGCACGACAGGCGTCGCAACCATGAATATTGGCAATAGCCGCAAAGCGTGGTTGAAAACCCCACGCATGGAAAAAGTAGATCCAATTGATATAAGGAGCTACGTCATGGACGGGGTAATTGAGTATTTCCGATTGAATCATAAATCACTAATCATTAATATTGAATCTCAATTCTTCACCACGGTAAGCGTCATCCACAGTGTTGTCATTGTAAATGAGGTGTCCGTTAGCGAATGTCTTTTCCACTTTCCAATTGAAAGTATGCCCTTCCAGTGGGCTCCATCCGCACTTGCTTAATATCTTATCGGTAGTCACTTCCCACGGAGTGTCAGGACGTACCAAGACTAAATCGGCCTGATAGCCTTCACGAATATAACCACGTTGATGGATGTTGTAAATTTCGGCAGGCGCATGGCACATCTTATTAACGATGGTTTCTAAAGTAAATACACCCTTGTCCACCAACTCCAGCATGCTTACAAGAGAGAATTGTATCATAGGCATACCTGACATGGCTTTCAGCGCTCCGCCTTCTTTTTCTGAAAGCAGATGCGGAGCATGGTCGGTAGCGATGACATCAATCAAGCCCGAATTGACTGCGGCTCTCAAAGCTTCACGATTGCTTTTTACTTTGATGGCAGGGTTACATTTTATACGGCTGCCCAATGTTTTATAATCAGTGGAACTGAAGAAAAGGTGAGGTACACAAGCTTCGGCTGTGATTAACTTTCCGGAAAGCGGTGCATCACTGAACAAACTGAGTTCTTTAGCTGTAGAGATATGCAGGACATGTAATTTTGCTCCTGCAATTCCTGCTAAGCGAATAGCCAGTTCGGTAGAATTATAACATGCTTCTGTAGAACGGATAGACGGATGCTTCTGAACCGGAATATCGTCAGCTCCTGCAAACATTTCCTTATACTTGGCAGTATTCTTTTTGATAACCTCCTGATCTTCACAATGTGCGGCAATCAGCATATCAGTACCGTTGAAGATGTTGAGAAGGCTGTTCATCTTGTCTACCAGCATATTGCCGGTACTGGAACCCATGAAAAGTTTGATTCCGCACACACGATGCTTGTCCAGCTTGCCGAATTCATTGTAATTGTTATTCGTAGCGCCAAAATAGCAAGAATGGTTGACAATACATTTTTCATTGAGCAAGTCCAATTTGGCATTCAGCGCATCTAGGGTGGTAGTCAATGGATTGGTGTTAGGCATATCCATGATGGAAGTAACACCACCGGCTGCCGCGGCACGGCTTTCGGTTAAGATGTCCGCCTTATGAGTGAGTCCGGGATCACGGAAATGTACATGATCGTCGATAATACCGGGTAGCAAATAGCATCCCGTTGCATCTATCGTTTCATCGCACGGAGCGGAGATCGGTTTCCAATCGATAAGCACTTCGGCAATGCGTCCGTTTTCTATAACGACAGAACCTTGTATAGATTCTCCTTCGTTGACAATGGTAGCGTTATGAATCAGCGTCCTTTTCATTTTCTTTCTAATTTGATTTTGATTTTGGATATTTGTGGAATAAACTATTCCACTTTAGGCGTATCACTCCGAAAACAGCTTCACCAAAAATACTGCTGTTCATCTTCGAAGTACCTAGTTCACGGTTGATGAAGATTACAGGTACTTCTTTGACTTTGAAGCCACATTTATAAGCAGTGAATTTCATCTCTATCTGGAAGGCATAGCCTTTAAAACGAATGCCATCGAGATGGATGGTTTCCAATACCTTGCGACGGTAGCATACAAATCCGGCGGTAGTGTCATGGATGGGCAGTCCGGTAATGAAGTGGACGTATTTGGATGCGAAATAAGACATCAGCACACGTCCCATAGGCCAATTTACTACATTCACTCCACTGACGTAACGTGAGCCGATAGCTACATCCGCACCCTCTTCAGCACAGGCTTGATAGAGGCGGGGAAGGTCTTGGGGGTTATGGCTGAAGTCAGCGTCCATTTCGAAAATGTACTCATAACTATGTTGCAATGCCCATTTAAAACCGGCAATATAAGCTGTGCCCAATCCTAGTTTGCCTTTACGTTCCACCATGAACAATCGTTCGGGGAATTCTTGCTGTAAAGTCTTAACGATGGCAGCTGTACCGTCCGGTGAACCATCTTCGATGATGAGGATATGGAACCCATGTTCCAAAGCGAAAACGGCACGAATTATATTTTCTATGTTTTCCCGTTCGTTGTAAGTAGGGATAATGACGATGCTGTCTGGTGTCTGCATATTCATAAAGGGGGTTATTAATGGGAACAAATGTAACGCTTTTCTATCATTTACGGACAAAACTAAGGATTATTTAGTATTTTTGCGGCGGAAATATCACCCCAGATTACAATGACTATCACTGAACTGCAACAAATTTATGCTGCTCACCCTAATGTAGAAGGGCTGAACAAGCTGCTTAAAAATACTTCTATTCAACATCTCTATTGCGGAGGCTTATGTGCTTCTGCTGCATCGTTGTTTTCATCCGTACTAATAAAACAAGCAAAGTGTCCGTTTGTTTTCATACTTGGCGATTTAGAAGAAGCCGGATATTTTTATCATGACTTGACCCAGATATTGGGAGGAGAGCAAGTGTTGTTTTTTCCTTCGTCTTTCCGTCGCGCCATTAAATACGGTCAGAAAGATGCTGCCAATGAGATACTTCGTACGGAGGTATTGAGCCGTTTGCAAAAGAATGAAGAAGGGCTTTGTGTGGTTACTTATCCGGATGCCTTGGCAGAAAAAGTAGTTTCACGTAAAGAATTGGGTGATAAAACACTGAAACTCCATACGGGTGAGAAGGTGGATATGAATTTTATTACGGAAGTATTACGCAGTTATGGCTTTGAGTATGTGGACTATGTTTACGAACCCGGTCAGTATGCTCTGCGTGGTAGTATTATCGACGTTTTCTCTTTCTCCTCCGAATATCCGTTCCGCATCGACTTCTTTGGTGACGAAGTAGAGAGCATCCGTACTTTTGAAGTCGAGACTCAACTATCCAAAGTGCGGAAAGACAATATTGTGATCGTTCCCGATTTAAGCCGCAGCCTTGAATTGGTTGGCAGTGGCGGCATGGTTTCGTTTCTTGATTTTCTTCAAGCGGATACCGTACTGGCGATGCGCGATTTTCTTTGGTTGCGCGAGCGCATTCAGGTGGTGCACGATGAGGCGCTTACTTCTCAAGCCATTGCCGCACGTGAGGCGGAAGAAAACGGGTCGATATCTTTGGAAGGCAAGTTAATCGATGGCGGGGAGTTTACCCTGCGTGCACTCGACTTCCGTCGGTTGGAATTTGGCAATAAGCCCACCGGCACACCGGATGCTTCCATATCATTCAGCACTACTTCACAACCCATTTTCCACAAGAATTTCGATTTGGTGGTGGAGAGTTTTCAGGAATATCTGGCCCAAAACTATACAATATATATATGTAGTGATAGCTTGAAGCAAACCGACCGTATCCGGGCTATATTTGAGGATCGGGGTGATAAAATCTCTTTCACATCAGTAGAGCGCACATTGCATGAAGGTTTTGCCGATCATACATTGCGTCTTTGCATCTTTACCGACCATCAGCTTTTCGACCGTTTCCATAAGTATAACCTCAAGAGTGACAAAGCCCGTAGTGGTAAAGTGGCGCTTTCTTTGAAGGAGTTGAATCAGTTTACTCCCGGTGATTATGTAGCACATACCGACCATGGTGTGGGGCGTTTCACCGGATTGGTGCGTATTCCTAATGGTGACACCACGCAGGAAGTGATGCGGCTGGTTTATCAGAATGAAGATGTGGTATTCGTTTCTATCCACTCTCTGCACAAAGTCTCCAAGTATAAAGGTAAAGAAGGCGAGGCTCCCCGTCTCAACAAATTGGGTACTGGTGCCTGGGAGAAACTGAAAGACCGCACTAAAACCAAGATTAAGGACATTGCCCGCGATTTGATAAAGCTCTATTCGCAACGGCGTGAAGAAAAAGGTTTCCAATACAGTCCCGATAGCTTTTTGCAACGGGAGTTGGAGGCATCGTTCATTTACGAGGATACTCCCGACCAAAGCAAATCGACCGCTGACGTAAAAGCCGATATGGAGAGTGCCCGTCCTATGGATCGCCTGGTTTGCGGCGACGTAGGATTTGGCAAGACGGAAGTGGCTGTGCGTGCTGCTTTCAAGGCGGTAGCCGACAATAAGCAGGTGGCGGTACTTGTGCCTACCACTGTGCTTGCCTATCAGCATTACCAAACATTCAAGGAACGTCTGAAAGGACTGCCTTGCAAGGTCGAATATCTAAGCCGTGCCCGTACGGCTGCCCAAGCCAAAGCTGTGGTAAAAGGGCTTGCCGATGGTGAGGTAAATATACTGATCGGTACCCACCGCATTCTGGGTAAGGATGTGAAATTTAAAGATCTCGGTCTATTGATTATTGATGAAGAGCAGAAATTCGGTGTATCTGTTAAGGAGAAACTACGCCAACTGAAAGTCAATGTCGATACATTGACCATGACCGCAACGCCTATTCCCCGCACTTTGCAATTTTCGTTGATGGGTGCCCGTGATTTAAGCGTCATCCAAACTCCGCCGCCCAATCGTTATCCCATCCAAACAGAAGTACATACCTTCAACGAAGAAGTTATTGCCGATGCCATAAACTTTGAGATGAGCCGCAACGGACAGGTATTCTTTGTAAACAACCGTATCTCCAATCTTGCGGAACTCAAAATGATGATTGAACGTCGCATTCCCGATTGCCGTGTAGTCATCGGACACGGACAGATGGACCCCGCTGATTTGGAGAAGATTATCCTGGATTTCGTTAATTACGATTACGATGTATTGCTTGCCACTACGATTATTGAAAGTGGTATTGATATCCCCAATGCCAATACCATTATCATCAATCAGGCGCAGAATTTCGGCTTAAGCGACTTGCACCAGATGCGGGGGCGTGTGGGCCGAAGCAATAAGAAAGCATTCTGTTACCTGCTGGCACCGCCTCTTTCTTCGCTCACTCCGGAAGCCAAACGCCGTTTGCAAGCTATCGAGAACTTCTCCGACTTGGGTAGCGGTATCCACATAGCCATGCAAGACCTTGACATCCGCGGTGCGGGAAACATGCTCGGAGCCGAACAGAGTGGTTTTATTGCCGACTTGGGCTATGAAACTTATCAAAAGATACTTTCCGAAGCTGTGCATGAACTGAAGACCGATGAATTTGCCGAACTTTATGCCGAAGAGTTGCAGGCCGAAGGAGGTGTAATCAGTGGCGAACAGTTTGTGGACGAATGCCAGATAGAAAGCGACCTCGAACTTCTGCTTCCGGCAGACTATGTAACCGGCAGCAGCGAACGCATGCTGCTCTATCGCGAATTGGACGGACTGGTGCTTGATAATGATGTAGATGCTTTCCGTGCCCGTCTTGAAGACCGTTTCGGCCCTATCCCTGCCGAGACCCAGGAGTTGCTGCGCATTGTTCCTTTGCGCCGTCTTGCAGCCCGTCTGGGTGTCGAGAAAGTCTTCTTGAAAGGCGGACGTATGTCCTTATTCTTCGTCTCCAATCCGGACAGTCCGTATTATCAGAGCCAGGCATTCGGTAAAATGATTGCCTATATGATGAAATATACCCGCCGTTGCGACCTGCGCGAGCAGAATAACAAGCGGAGCATGCTGATAAAAGACGTAACTTCGGTAGAAGAAGCCGTCGGCGTGTTGCAGGAGGTGGTAGCGATGCAGGTCGAAGAATGAATCAAAATTCCCTATTTCGAACTTACATTCATATCGTCATTTCCCGAACTGCACCGCAAATCCCAGATTGAAGAATGTAATATTATTCTTGAACCAGCTGTGGTCTATTCCGTCATCATACCCGTCTGTGTTGTAAAGACGTCCGTCCGGATTGGCAAACCAGTCTGCTGTAAGCATGTCGACACGCAGCATGCCCGATAGTTTTCGGGTGATACGGAATTCGTATCCTACTCCCAGCGATATTCCGCAATATCCTTTTTGATAAAGATGCCCGTTTTGTGTACCCCGTTTGTAGGTTCGCTCCTGGTAGTCCATATATCCGATGCCGAAAGAGATAAATGCACCTTGATTGCCGTCACTCCAAAGGTGGCGGAAGGTAATGTTGGGGCGCACGTAATGCAGGTGCATCTTGTCCGGAGAGTGTGCTATCCTGATATAATCATATTGAAGTCCCAAGGCAAAGTTGGGGATGAAGTAATAGCGCCCTTCGGTCATCATATTGTATCCGGGGCGGTTACCGTTCTTGTTGAAAAAGTCATTGAGGTTTCCCTCTACATGAGGCAGCGCCAAGCCTCCACCCAATATGATACTGTAGTTCTGTGGCAGGCATTCACTTTGAGCCTGCAAGTGCATCCCGCTGTAAGCAAGGAAGAGACTGAAGAATAGAATAGTGAGTCGTTTCATAAATATTATTTTTTTGATACATATACCTTATGCGGACTTCTTCCTTCGCTTGCAATGCCCGAATCGGGTTGTTGGCTCCATTGTCTCAGTTCTCTCGAAGCACTGCAATGCAGCATGCCGGTCAGCTGGCAATAATCGGCAATCTTCATGTAGGGATGTTGTTTGAGGTATTCCTGTGCCAATGCAAGCCGCTGTTCGGGAGTGAACTTATTCGACGAACGGCGGAATTTATGTTTGGAACGTTCCAAGGTACACCATTTGGCTGTTTTCAAAAGTAGTTCTTTATCTACACGAAAGTTGATGTCGCTGATACCGATGCTTCGTGCATTTCGCTTTTGCTCGTCTTTCTCACCGCTCTCTCTTTCTTTGCCTTGTTGCAAGCCTAAAGCAAGTGTAAATACGCCGATACCATCTACTTTCACCGACCAACCTCGTGCCATGTGAAAAGCCATTTCAGTGGCTAGCTCTTCTACAAGTCCCTCTACTACACCTCGGGGGAAAGGGCTTCGCATGGCTATCTGCTGGGCTAATTCTTTTAAATCTACTTGTCCGTGCTGTATCAGTCGCGGGAATAAAACACATTTACCGTCTTCATTGGGCAGGGTCATCTCCTGCATTTCATATTCTGCCATATTTCTTGTTTTTAAGGCAGTGGACATCGGTCCGCTTTACCTGTTCATACTATACTTTTCGTTTCTAAGGAGGGAACTTTCTTTCTACGCTTCCGAAAGATTTCTGATATGCTAGTAAATCTATATTTCACGGTGCGAAATATAGATTTCAGCCTTTGATTTTTACATTTCAGGCTGTGAAATATAAGTTTCAAGTGTAAATATAAAGTTTTTCTTGCGATAAAGAAAACTTTTCTCCCTATAAATGAAATATTTCCTTAGGGAAGAGAAAAAGTATTATTACCTTTGTAAGTGATGGTATAAATCCGAATAACGAGAAAAGAAGCCTATGCGTAAAGTTTGTTATTTCTTATTACTGTGCTTACTTTCATCCTGTAAAATGAACAAGGCGAATCATGTGGAAACAAGCAAAGCAGATTTCGTCATTCAGTATTCTGAGGATACTGTAAGGACAGGTCAGGTATTGGAAAAAGCTGCTGATAGCAAGAAGCTCGGGATAGAACTTACGGCAGACAGCAACTACTCTCAAAAACAGTTACTTTCTATTCAGGAGGAACTAAGACAAAAGCTGGAAAAATCGAATGAGGAGACTATAAAAAGGAATGTAATGGGATATGGAGTAAGATTGAACCATATAGAAATCGATCTGATTGTGAATACTCCCGAAAAGCGGAAGGAGTTCAAGGAAAAAATAATGGATTCTCCTGCTTTCCGCTTCTACGGTGTGGAAACACCTGTTATTAATGAAAAGGTTGGTGTGAATCATATACACGGTATTTATATTCGTCCCGAATATTCGGTTTATTCTACTGAGGCTGAGCAAGCTACGTTTATTCTAAACAATTATAGTGGCAAGACGATAAAGTGTGGTGAACATTATTATATCACTTTTGAAGATGAAAATGGTATTTGGAGGGAATTGCCGATACATACCGCTTTTATTGATATAGGTTATGGCATACAGGATAAGGGGGAACGGAGAATGAAAGCTTCTCTTTATCCGGATCTGCATCCCAACAAGCCGGGGCGTTACCGTTACTTTTATGAGGTGATGATGAACAGAAAGTTTATTCTGATGATGGCTGAATTTCGGCTGACTGACAACAAGCAAGTATTGAAAGAGGCTATAAGGACACCTTTACCCGAAGGTTTACTAAAGGAGAACCAGAACGAAAGTTTACTGCTGACCGAAGAAGAGTTAGAAGAGCCTGTTTATGAAGTGGTGGAAAGTATGCCGGAATTTCCCGGCGGTATGCATGAGTTAATGAATTTCATAGAAAAGAATGTCCGGTATCCGGAAGTTGCCCGTAAGCATGGTATGCAGGGAAGAGTAATTGTAAGGGTGGTAATTGATAAGGACGGCTCTGTGACCGAACCGACTATTGTAAGAAGTATAGACACTGAACTGGATAACGAAGCCCTCCGTATTGTCAAACTTATGCCAAAATGGAAACCGGGAACGCAAAGAAATAAAGCTGTGAAAGTAAAATATACTTTTCCTGTGACTTTTAGACTTGCGGATTCTATGGAAAAACGCTGAACGTTATGCCCATTAAGCCTGAGCAATGATTTATTATATTTACTTTAGAGAAGGCGCTTTTTCCCATATAGTTTGTCAATCAGGTCTTGTCGCCCCATTCGTCGCAACTCATTGATGATATTCTTCCGTTCCTCCGGCTTATACCAGAAGAAGAACATGCGTTGCGCCAGTTTCTCCCGTTGGTTTTTTGCACTGAATACCGGTTCTAAGGTATAAGGATGAAAACCGGTATACCATGCTTCGGTAGCAACGGTCATCGGAGTAGGAGTGAAGTCTTGCACTTGTTCGAGCTGGAAGTCCATCTGCTTGGTGAGGACGGCAAGTTCAGCCATATCTTCTTCTTTACAACCGGGATGGCTGGAAATGAAGTAGGGGATAAGCTGTTGACGCAGACCTTCTTCACGGTTGATGCGGTCGAATATCTTTCGGAATTCGATGAACTGACTGAACGGCGGTTTTCGCATGATGCCAAGCACACGGTCCGAAGTATGTTCCGGAGCTACCTTCAAGCGTCCGCTTACGTGGCGGGCAATGAGTTCGCGGGTATATTCGGCAGTACTCTTATTGGTTTTAGGATCTTTGCTTTGGTGTAGTAGCAGATCATAGCGCACACCACTACCGATAAAAGATTTTTTGATGCCGGGTATGGCATCTACCGCATGATAAATATCTAATAAAGGGCTATGGTCTGTATTCAGATTCGGACATACTTTAGGATATATGCAAGACGGGCGCTTGCACTTCTTGCAAATGTCCAGATTATTGCCATGCATCCGGTACATATTGGCAGAAGGGCCGCCCAAGTCGCTCAAGTATCCTTTGAAGTCGGGCAGTTCTTTAATAGCTTCTACCTCTTTGAGGATGCTGCCTTTACTACGGCTGACAATGAACTTGCCCTGATGTGCCGAGATGGTACAGAAAGCACAACCCCCGAAACAGCCCCGGTGGATATTTACCGAGAATTTAATCATATCGTATGCCGGAATGCGTTTTCCTTTATACTTAGGATGGGGCAGACGGGTGTAGGGCAAGTCGAAAGAATGGTCTAGTTCAGCCTCGGTCAGTGGAGGATAAGGAGGGTTGACTACAACAGTCTGTTTGCCTACTTGCTGTAGAATCCGCGAAGCTTCATATTTATTACTTTCTTCTTCGATATGACGAAAGTTAGCCGCTTCTTTCTTTTTATCTTTCAGGCATTCTTCATGCGAAAACAGTGTGATGTCTCCTTCTAGTGCGGTGACTTCTTTTTCGAGGTAGACCATTTGGGGAATATCGGCAATCAGCCGCTTAAATTCTCCGGGGGGGATAGCTGAGGTGTCTTCTTTAGGGCTGATCTCAACTAAGCTGCGTTTTAACCGTTTGGTAAGTTCCACCACCGGCTTTTCTCCCATACCGTATATCAATGCGTCAGCGCCACTATCCACGAGGATACTGGGACGTACGCGGTCTTGCCAGTAATCGTAATGCGTCAGGCGGCGCATACTGGCCTCAATGCCTCCTAATACAATAGGAACATCGGGATATAATTTCTTTAGGATTTGGGTATAAACTACCGAGGGGTATTCGGGACGCATGTCCGGACGTGCATCCGGCGTATAAGCATCGTCACTGCGCAAGCGTTTGTTGGCTGTGTACTTATTTACCATCGAGTCCATACAGCCCGGACTGATGCCAAAGAATAAACGGGGACGTCCCAACTTCTTGAAATCACGCAGGTCATCCCGCCAATTGGGTTGAGGTATAATTGCTACACGCAGTCCTTCTGCCTCAAGGATGCGCCCGATAACGGCAGCCCCGAACGAAGGGTGGTCTACGTATGCATCACCGCTGAATAAAATTACATCCAGCTCTTCCCATCCGCGAAGCTCTACTTCTTTCTTGGTTGTTGGCAACCAGTCGGTCAGTCGATATTCTTTCATGGTGCAAAGATAGGGAATAAAATAGTTATTAGTTATAAGTTATAAGTTATTTGATGGTAAAAGAGTTACGCTATTATACACAAATAACTTATAACTAACAACTTATAACTATTTCACGAATTGCAGTGTCATCTGTTCTCCATCATAGATTTCACGGAAACCAATTTGCTGTTCGGCGAGATATTCTTTCAAGTCGCTGAAGGCATTGGCATCGTCCACGATGATTTCCAGTTTATCTCCTTTTTGGGCTTCGCATATAGCTTTCATAGCCGTGATTAGAGGACTGTAACGCTTTTGACCGCACGTGTTGATGGTTTTCATTTATCGTCTTCTTCTATAGTTTCTTGTTGGGAAAGCCATTGAAGATAGAGCTTGATAAGTTGCTGCAATCCGAAGGCTTTCATGTTATTATGGTAAATAACGTCGATGCAGAGGTCGAGTAATTCTTTGCTATCCTCTTCCTGAGCGGCTATGAGAGAGCGGATGTTCAGTCTGAGTTTCTCAAGAACAGATTCGTCTACGATTCCGTTGCTGTCGATGAGGTGACGGAAGAGTCCGTATTTCTCGATAGTAGCGAGGTTGTCTGCTGAAACTTCTAAACTGCGGGTTCCACTGGGATTGGCTTGTATAGTGTACATGATGTTGATGTTTTAATGATTAATGTTTTATGTTTAATGTTCTCTGTTGGAACAAAGATAAGATTTATTTTTATTATTTATTTCTTTTGCTCAGGAATTGTAGCACAGATGCCATTATTGCGGTGCGATCCGCCTCAGTCTTGATGCTTTCGAAAGGGAAGCCCATCACGAAAGTGCGGTAGTCGTTGCCTTGGTAGGCGACGGCGGCAGATACGTTACCATTTGCATAAGTCATGACCGGAAAAGCGGGTGACATAGCTAGGATACAATCGGGTGCTGTTACAGGATAAGCCTGTTCGTTGGGTAAACGGGGAATCCGGATAGTACGTCCCAAACCTTGAATGGCAATAGTACCATCTGTTGTTTGGAAAGAATTTCCGTGGCGGTATTTAAGGAGATTTTGTGTGAACTCCCGATTACCTTGGGTGCTATTCATATCACTCCCCACGTATGCACCGCTGACTAAAAGATTTCCTCCCGACTGGCAGTAGGATGTAAGAGCGCGTTGCATGGGTGATGAGAATGTTTTATAATAGATGTTTTGAGAAGGAATGGCGGAATTGTCTTCTTTTTCCAAACCAAGGATATAATCTACTATCGGATAGTTTTCCAGAGAGACGAGTCCGCTTTCCACCGCTTCATCGCTGCAAGATACGAAACTGTAATCTCCGGCAGCTTGTATGGCTTTGCCGTGTATAAATGGATAATCGAATGTGTTTCCGACGATTTTCATGCCTTCATATTCACTGCCACTGCTTCCTAAACCTTTTCCCGCGTTTTTGCGGCTGAAGTTTTGCTGGGCGCCGCATAGCGAAATATCATAAAGGTAAGGGACGCCGGGATCTTGGGCGATATCAAACCCCGCTGCATCCGGTGTATTGATTACTGCCGGTCCGCTAATGCGGTCAAAGCCGTTTACGATAAGTACTTGCTCCCGTTCACGTTTAGCTTTATAGGCGGCAAGTATTTCCGAAGGGAAACTTTCACCTCCTTGATTCACGGCAGTTACTTTGAAAGAATAAACAAGGCCCGGTTCTATCTTTACAGTATAAGATGGAGAACTTACACGTACACCATTATCAAACCCACCACGTCCGATGCGTGTATATACAATGTACTCGCGTGGTTTGGCAGTTGGTTCTAACGGATCGTCTACCCCTTGCCAGGAAAGTTCCAGTGTGTTTTTCTTCTTCCCGAAACGAACGGCGAAGTGGTTTACAGGGAGTGGTTGTACCACATAGGCTTTTCCATGCTGGCTACTGATGTATTGCAGGATGGCTTTATAAAGTGCACGTCCAACGATAAACTTGAAGTTAGGATCATGCCCCAGGCGCATGTCTGCGAAGTTCTGGTGAGATAATAACTCGACAATAGTGGAGGGAACTGCCGGGAGCCTTGTTTCGCTATAGTTACGATCCCACATGCTACGCCGTATCCAATCTGGTTTTAAAGTCGAGCGAATATCATTGTCTACTTGCGTGATTAGTATGTCCGAGAGGTCACGGGAGGCGTAGCGGTCTGTACCGGCATTTAACTTTCCGTCGTTGAAGTCTGTGGTATAAACTCCTAGCGTACCTATGATCTCGTCCTCCAGACTGAACCCCGCATCACTATGGAGTGCCAAGCTCATTTCAAAAGGAACCCCTAATCCTTCTTCGGATGGATTGAAGATGGATCTTCCTGCTAAATAGTTTACAGAGCGGGAACGTGCATTGATGTCATCGTTCATATCATTCGTTCCTTTGCTACCTGAATATACAGAGTAGGGCATACCCGACCATTGGGCCGAGTAACGTGCACCTTCCAAATATCTGGGCAGTCCGCTGGTCTGTCCTCCACGCGCAATATTTCCCATACCGCCACCAAAGCGGACAGCATCGGCACAAACTACGCCTTTCTCCTTACTCTCATTGCTCAGGATAACCATGCCATAATCATTTTTGCCTTTGTCAAAGGTGAATGTACCGAGATATACCCAAGTGCCACCACCTATCTGCTGGTTTACTTTGAATTCAGAAACGCCTCCATTATGGAAGACGAGGTATTTGGCATCGCTTACACTATTGGGTAGTGTCTGATAGGATACGTATACGGCATATTCACCGGTTTCGGGTATGTTGGGTATCCATTCGGCGAAAGCTTTGTCTTTTTTCTTTTCGGTAGCGGCAAAACGTGCAGTACCATCAAGAAAGGGATTTTCTCCTTCTTTATAGACGCTCTTCCGTTGTGCAAATCCGGGTAGGTTTGTCTGTTCCCAACGGGCCTTCCGGCTTTTGACATCCAGATAGATGGAGCCTTGACTGCCGTGTCCGCTCAGGCTACCATCATTGTCGACAATCACTTCCTGCTTTTGAGTGTCCCGTTCGCGGGGAGTGAATACATTGGCGCCTGCATTCTCCAGCATAGGTATGAGGTAGGGAAGTACGAACGATTGTGTAAACATATCTTCATTTGTACAGAATAACCGTGGACGTTGCCATGCCCATTTATCTTGGTTATTAATATAGTATCTCCCATGACTTTGCCATAAGGCAATATGTCTTCCGTCCAGTCCACGGGTTATTTCGTAAGGGCGCGAAGCTTTGGTTACCCAAGCGTTACCTTTATATTCCAGGTTATTAAATAAGCGTGTTTTGTCTTTCTTTCCTTTGCGATATAAGTTGGGAATGAGATCGTCAATATTACGTCCGTCTACATATAAAGTCATATCGAAGTAATTTACCGGTCCGGGGAGTATTTGTTTCAGGCGTTGGTAAACGGCATCTACGGTTTCAGGGCGGAATGGCTGATATGCAAACCTTTCGTTAGCAAAGATATATAGCTTCTTCTTTTGAAAATCGATACGGAAGCTGTCAAGCTTGCAAGTGCCTATGTTGGCTGTATTCGTAGTGTATTCTTTGAAGAAAGTTCGTAGGCGATCTTCTACGTTTTTCTCTACTTCTTGTGCGGTAAGGAGCATGCCATGCAGGAATAGCAGAGAGAACAGAACTAATTTTTTCATAATTAATGGCTTTCTAGTTTTTCTAATCTGTTTTTGTTAAACAGTTTTGTCTGCAAAAATACATAAAAGAAAGCTTATAGAGGGTTGTCTTTCTTTCTTTTTTATATTTCTGCAGACATATTATTAATAGTATAAAAAAAGAGAAGATTGCAACGATAAGTATTGCAACCTTCTCTTTCTTTATCAGCTATTTGTGAACTTCACAATTTACAACGGTACATATTCTACGAATGCTTCCATAGCTTCATAAGATGCCAGTCCGAGGCTATCATACAGAGCAGCAGTACCACGGTTACGGTCTTCACTGCGTTGCCAGAATAGACGTTCGTCATTACCAAGGAAAGGTGCACTTTCCATCTGTGACTGGTGTTTCAAGATAGAGTTACGTTTTGCACGCAATTCTTCCGGACTGATAGGCACGGCCATCTCGATGTTTTCAATTTCCCATTCTGCCCATGCACCACGGTACATCCAGATACGGCAATCTTTCAGCCATTTTGCATCTTCCTCTTTTTCCAAGTCGATAGCGGCAAATACGGCATCGGTACAAACACGGTGTGTTCCATGCGGGTCAGCCAAGTCACCGGCAACGAAAATCTGATGAGGTTTTACCTCACGCAATAATTTACGTACAATTTCTACATCGGCTTCACTGATCGGGTTCTTCTGAATTTTTCCTGTTTCATAGAACGGTAAATCAAGGAAGTGGCAATGGGTTAACGGTATATTATTATAGGTACATGCAGTGCGTGCTTCACCACGGCGAATCAGACCTTTGATCGTGAGAATGTCGCGTGAATCCATATCACCGTCTTTCTTGTTTTTCAGATATTCGCGGATCTCAACAAACTTCTCATTGATGGTCTGACACTCTTTGTTCATGAAAAGACCGTTAAAGCCGTTAATAAAGTGCATGAAGCGGATCACCTCTTCATCACCCACAGCAATGTTACCGGAAGTTTGATAAGCTACATGCACATCATGCTTCTGTTCTACCAAGCGGCGGATAGTTCCCCCCATCGAGATAACATCATCATCGGGATGCGGAGAAAATACTACAACACGTTTCGGGTATGGCTTTGCGCGTTCAGGACGATAAGTATCATCGGCATTGGGTTTACCACCCGGCCATCCGGTGATGGTGTGCTGCAAATCATTGAATATTTTGATGTTTACATTATAAGCAGAACCGAATAAAGCTAATAGTTCGCTTAGGCCGTTCTCGTTATAATCTTTATTGGTAAGCTTCAAGATTGGTTTTCCGGTAAGTTGGCATAACCAGACAATGGCGCTGCGTACCAGTTTATCATTCCATTCACAAGAAGTTACCAACCAAGGGCGATGAATACGTGTTAAGTTTGCGGCGGCTGATAGGTCGATTACAACATGTGCATTGTTGTGAGTTTGCAGATAAGATGCCGGAATAGTATCGGTAACCGGACCTTCTACACACTCTTTTATCATTTTTGCTTTTTCTTCACCCCATGCCATCAGGTATACTTTCTTGGCAGAGAGGATAGTAGAAACACCCATAGTAATTGAACTGATCGGAGTGCTTTCGATGCTGCCGAACATTTTGGAAGCTTCGTTGCGTGAATCGTTGTCTAGCAAGATTAGACGGGTTGTTGAGTTGAGGCGTGATCCCGGTTCGTTGAAACCGATATTACCTACTCGTCCGATACCTAGTAAAGCGGCATCCAATCCACCAAAGCTTTCAATGCGTTGTTCGTATAGGCGGCAATATTCGAAGATAGTATCTTTAGCAATTGTACCGTCCGGACTGAAAATATTCTGTTTGTCGATATCTACATGGTCCAGTAACATTTCCTTTAAAGAATTGAGGTTGCTATTGATTGCATCCGGAGTTAAAGGATAGTATTCGTAAAGGTTGAATACAATTACATTGCGGAAACTCAGCCCTTCTTCCTTATGCATGCGGATGAGGTCTGAATATACATTGCGCGGAGAGTTGCCACCGGCAAGTGCCAATACACAGAAGCGTCCTGCTTTCTGCTTGTCACGAATTAACTGTGCAATGTCAAGAGCGACTTGGTTGGCACCTTCTTCCGCAGACTCATAAATATCTGTGGGGATTTTCTCCAGTCGGGTCAACACCGACCTTTCAAATGCATTCTCAGGGCGATAGTATCGGGGGGATACTCGGTTAAGAGTGATTTGAGAACTTAGATTGGTTTTCATAAAAATTGGTATTAATAAATTGATTAAAAAGCTGTTCGCTATTATAATTAACAAATATACAAAAAACAATGTTCACTCGTATCTTGTTGCAGATAATTTTAAGATAAAGTATTGGTTTCAGGTACAAGTTTTCCCATTGCCCATACGGCTCTTATATTCAAATCTTCATCCATAACAATGATATCTGCATCCTTTCCTTTTTGGAGGGAACCTTTACGGTCGTATACACCCATAATCTTTGCAGGAGTTTCTGAAGCCATACGAATAGCGTCTGCTAATGGAATTTCTGCTTTTTGTACCACAGTACGTATCAGGCGGTCCATTGTGGCAACGCTTCCGGCAAGGGCGGAATGGTCAGCTAGTTTGCAAACTCCATCTTCGATGATGACACGAGGGTCGAATGCTTCCTTACTGTCGCTTGCAGCACATGCCAGGGCGTCTGTAATGAGACAGGTACGCTCCACACCTTTTATCTTATAGATGAGTCGCAGAATGGTAGGTGGTACATGGATACCATCGGCAACTACTTCTACAGTCATATCATCTAAAAGGTAGATACTCTCTACCGTACCTTCATATTTATATTCACGCCGTTTGTGGAACCCCGGCATTGCATTGTAGAAGTGGGTAGCGTGAGAATATCCGGCTTCATAGGCAGTACGGATGTCTTCAAACTCAGCTTGAGTATGGGCAACTGAGGCGAGAATGCCTTTTGCTGTGATGTATTTACCGAATTGCATAGCTCCCGGTAGTTCAGGGGCAGCATCCCAGCGTTTGATACATGACCATTTTTCTACGATGGGGATATATTCATTCGGGTCCGGGTTTTTGATATTTTCAGGGAGTTGCCCTCCTGCCATATCCATATTCAAGTAATGGCCTTCGAGATGCAAACCAAGGATTGGACTATCTTTTTCTGCCATCAACTTTGTACAAGTCTCGGCTGCTTGCTCAATCATGGGGACTGTAGAAGAGGAAAGTGTTGGAAAGATACTGGTAGTGCCATATTTCATATGGGTCTGTGCAGCAGCACGGAAAGCATCTTCGGTGCATTCCATAAAATCACGTCCACCACCACCGTGAGCATGAATTTCTACACCACCAGGCAGTACATACATGCCCTTTACATCTACCAATTGTGCACCGATTACAGCAAGATCACAATTGGTTACTTCCAAAATTTTTCCGTCTCTGATAAGAACAGAGCCATCTTTAAGCCATCCTTGTGGGGTCAGGATGCGTGCATTGATAAGTTGAGTCAACATAGGATTTAGGGGTTAGAGTTGTTAAATTAACATTTTGTCATTAAGGACATCGTTACAGCGAACAAAAGTATATACTTTTTAGCGAACATCTACTCCCTCTTTTTAGGTATTTTTATTAAATACTCTAAAGTATTCTTAACCTTTGTCTTTGAGCAATCATAGTAGAATCGTCCTAAAAGTATTCTGTGGCTATAATTTCAAGAAAAAGTAAGCGATTTGCGATATTTTGTTCAAGTTCCTAGTATATTTCGCAGAAAGTTTTTTAGTTTTGCAACTATTGAACTGAGGGCATGTGAAAATACGTATCGAAAAGTTCATAATATATTGTTGAACGTCGCGGACGTTTACTCTGAAAGTCGAAGTCTGGTAAACATCGTTTTTGGTCATGAGTAAATAAGTCCAAGCATTGTTCATACCCTGATGGGCGTGAATCTGCTTGCTTATTTCTATGACCAAAGGTTTACCAGAGCCTGACTTTCATGAAATGGGCAGAGTGAGGTTCACGCTTTTTTATTTGAAGAAAACTGTGAAAAACATTAATAACGACTATTATGGAAAAACAAGAAGAAGATTTTGAAGGAATGTTGGCTGATTTGGAAATAGAACTGGATGCAGAGGCTTTGAATGATTTGGAAGAATTAGCCAAATTGCAACAAGACATGAATAGTAAAAGTTCTTTGGGGAGTGATATTTTTGATACTTTGCAACAAGCTACATTGGATGCTGTAAATCAGATTGTTGATATTTCAGATGTAGCAGATGGCAGAGTCGACCAGGGAGCAGTGGTCATTACTCCGTTAAATTTTGGAAAACAAGTTTTTGCTAATGCCGAGGATGAAGTTAGGTATAAAGAGTTTCAAAATCGTCGTGAACATAGTTCCGACAGATTTCGGCGTACGAAAGAGTATAAGGAACGGTGTGCGCAAATAGATGCTGCTGCTTGTTCGGAGAATGGAATAGAGGACTGCTATACAGGAGAAACCTTAAGTGGTACTCCTGCTGAAGGGCATTGGGATCATGAGCATATCATACCTTGTAATCAATATAAAGAAGATGTTACTGCTTCTACTTACTTAAGTGAAAAAAAACTGAATGAGTTGGTTAATTCTGAAAAGAATGTGCAGCCTACTTCTATGTCAATCAACAGATCGAAAAGTGATAAAGATCCTCGAGAGTGGTTGAATGAGAAAGATAAGAATGGTGAATACATTGTAGGGAAACGTGGAGAAGATAGAGAACTTGTTAAGAAGAATATTGCTGCAGCAGAAAAAGAAAGAAAACATACTATCGTAAAAGAAGCTGTAAAAGGACAAGCTAAGAATGCTGCTATCGGTATTGGAAAATCAACATTATTCTATACGGGAAAGCTTTTAGTAGGTGAAACACTTAAGATTAGTATTGTAGAGTTTATAGCAGAATTTAAGAACCGTGTGGCTTCTGCCGGTGATACATTGATCATGCGGCTGAAACGGGTATTCGGCAATATTGTATCTAGTATGAAGAGTAAATTGGCTACTCTTTGGGAGAAGATTAAAAATGCAGTGAAGAATAATGCGGTAGCCGAGATTATGAACACAATTATGAATTTTTTCTTTACTACGGCTAAACGTATGTTTAAATTGATTCGTTCCATGTTCGGGTCTATACTAAAAGCATTTAAGATTCTTTTCTCAAAAGGCATTTCTCTGAAAGAACGGATATTTGAGGCATTAAAAATTATCAGTACCGGCCTGGCCTCTTCGTTGGGCTTTATGTTGGATGAATTGATTGAAAAGGCTATTGTAACCGCTCTTCCTTTCTTGGCACCTATTGCTTCTACTGTATCAAGTATTGTATCCGGACTGATTGCAAGTATTATTTCTGCATTAGTGTGTATGGCATTTGACAGATATAAAGGCAATATGAAGTTTAGAGAACAGCAAAGTGCTTATAACGATTTATTGGTGAAAGGAACTGTAAGAAGCATAGGACAAGCTCAAATATCGCATTATCGTGCTTGTGTCGAGACATTTCAAACTTATCAGATGTTTGAAAAAGGAGTGGAATATGTTACATTAAAAAAGGATAATATAGAGAAAAATTTTGCTGAAATAGGATTAATTAGTGAGCAGATTACCGCAGAGGGTGCTATTTCGGAACAGTTGCATGCAAATAGAAATAGATTGTTGGATGATTTAAATAGTTTATAATGGAAATTTCAAGGGATACTTTATTGGTTTTATTAAGTGAAGTTGCGCAGGTCAGTGTGAATGAGGGCTGTTCAAGGGGCTATATGGGATTAAATAATGATAGAAAGTTAATTCAGCTTCGTGATCGTCTTGATAAAGAATATGGGATCTTTATTGGGATTAGAGAGTTGGAGCATTTTGAAACGGCAGGCAAACTCATACAATTTATACAGAATAAGGCTGCTGAAAAGTCCGAAGTTTCTATCAGGTCTGATACAAATTCTATTCGGCCGGTAACAAATGAGATTAGTGCAGCAGGTTTGGAAGAGTTGGAACGGAAACTTTGTAGGCTCCAGAAAGATATATCTCCTTTAATATCAAGAATAGAAAATTCAGGCTCTCACATTGGTGAATTAGAAGGAAACTTTTTCGGACATGTATCTTCCGAGAAGATACGTGAGCAACTTACTCATTTGAATAATGAAACTTCTTCTTCATTAAAGGATGTGGCTCAGTTAGTTCGTTCCATGAACGAGAATCAACAATTGTCAACTCGTATGATTAAAGGTTTGTTGATTCTACAGATGAAGGCTTATGATCTTATAAATTCTTCTACAGAGGTTGGTAAGAAAGCTTATCAGGATATTTTGAATTTAAGTAAAAATTTGAATTTGACAGATTCTGATTTGAATAAGTTAATTCAATTTATTTATAGGAAAGAAGCAGACCAAAAGAAACATTTTAATGATATTGAGCAATTGGTTCAGGAAGAAGTATCGGAAATGAGAGGCGCTTTACAACAATACAAAGAAGAAATGGAGGCTTTGAGGCAGAAAATAGATAAGATTGAATCGAAACAGAAGACAATGAATTCACAAGAAATAAATGAAATTACTGAAGCAGCGCTTTATAATAAAGAAGATGAAAAGAATAATTCTGAACTTTCTTTAGTTTGGAAAATTGCGATTGCGGGAATAGGTTGCCTCAGTGTGATTAATCTATTTATGATGTTATTTTAATTTATATACCACTGAGTTATTTCACAAAGAAAGTGGTAAACACTGTATTTCCTTCACTATCTACTGCCGTTAACGAGTGTTTTCCAGGCGCAGGTTGCAATGAAATCTTATGAAAATCCTGCGTCTGCGTCAGATAAGTCTCATCGAGATGCCAGAAGATGGTTGTGTTGGGATTGCTATGGGCAAGTTCTACGGTAATGAAACCTTTGCTGCCATCCATTTGCTTGGGTAGTGCGATATGCGCATTCATTGGAGGATAAATGAACTGCATGGGCTGCATGGCATCTTCTCCACAACCGGGTTTGATGGGAGGTAGAGGACTGTATTCCGGGTGATGTTGCCTGTAGTACCATTCCCAAACAGGAGGGAGGGTGAACCATGATTTCTGAATCGTCGGCTCTGTGTTAGCGCAGTTTTCATAGATACGGTGAGTTTCGTCCGCGGATAGAGTGACGAGGTGATGATAAGGGCATGCCTCGGTCTTCAATCCGGCAGGTAGAATAAGCATTGTATCGACTTCCTCACAAAATCGGCTTTTCAAATGTCCGGATTGGCGGCATACTTCTGCTTCTACAAAAATACCGGTAGGGCGTTCGAACCATCTGGAGGAAGAGGGAAGAAGATTGAATATATCGAACAGAACCGGACCGGCTGTTCGTGCCCCTACCAGACCGGGTTTCCCTTCTCCGGTTGCATTTCCTACCCATACTCCTACCGCATAGCGAGGAGTTACACCTACCGCCCATGCATCACGGAAACCGTAACTTGTCCCGGTTTTCCAGGCAACAGGGTGCATGGAGGGAATAGATTTCCAATCAATCTCTTCGGGACGGTTCACTTCTGTTAGGGCATCAAAAGTTTGCCATACGGCACCCGGTTGGAAGATATCCGGTTGTTCTGCGGTTTGGTCTGAAGAAGTCAATAAGGTACTACGGGTTTGGGGAAGTTTCAAAAGACTACGCCCCATATTGGCGTATGCATTGGTTACATCCCATAGAGTTGCTTCCGCACCACCTAGAATTAGGGATAGCCCGTAATGGGAGGACGGGCGGTTTAATGTTTTCAGTCCTATCTGGCGAAGGAAATTATGGAATTTAGGTACTCCATATCTCTGTAACATGGTGACGGAAGGGATATTTAGTGAACGTGCCAAAGCTTCTGAAGCAGGAACAGCTCCTTCGAATTGCAAACTGAAATTCTGAGGAGTAAAGCCGTTTATATTGATAGGAATATCCGGTAATAATGTATGAGGCAACAAACTACCTTCTTGCAACATGGCATAATAGAGGAACGGTTTCAATATACTTCCGGTACTTCTCGGGGCTTGTATCACATCGACCTGATTGCCGGTTTGCTTCTGCCCGAAATGCACATTGCCACAATATGCCACTACTTCGTTTCTTGATAAGTCGATTACAAGAATAGCCAAATTTCGTATGTCACTACGATTAAACTCGTTGCTCCAACGTTCAGCCAGATTCTCTACTTGAACTTGAAGGTCTTTGTCAATCGTAGAGATAAGATATTTCCCATTTTGTTCTTGGTAGAAGCGACTTACCAGATGAGGCGCAACTTGTGGAAGCGGATGAGGCTCATCGGGAAGTGGCTCACTGATAGCCAGTTCATAAGTTGATTGGTCAATCGTACTCTTTTCATAAAGTGTTTTCAGAAGTCGGTTCCTTTTGTCTAGCAATGCTTTTCGCCCTTTGGAAAGATGAATCATGGATGGAGCATTAGGCAGTACTGCTAACATGGCCGATTCTGCCCAAGACAAATCTTCTGCAGGATGTCCGAAGTAACGCCAGGCAGCTGCGTCCAATCCTACTACATTACCACCGAAAGGAGCATGAGAGACGTACATGGAAAGGATTTCTTCTTTAGATGCACCGAATTCGAGGCGGGTCGCTACTATTATTTCAATGATCTTCTCTCCAAATGTACGTGATTCATTCCTTGCTAATCGTATCGTCTGCATGGTAAGGGTACTGCCACCACTGATAATACGCTTGCTTTTTAGATTTTGATAAATGGCTCTGCCGATGGATAGCGGATTGACACCCCAATGGTAATAGAAATGCCTATCTTCGAAAGTAATCAAACATTGTTTTATCTTTTCCGGAGTAGTAGTGCGTGGAGGAAATCGCCATTGTCCGTCAGAAGCAATTCGTGCTCCCAATAGTTCCCCCTTCCGGTCGGCTACAACCGTGGAATAAGGAACATGAAATAGCTGGCTGGGGAGACAAAATATATAGCCAATAAGTAGAAGGGCAATAATGATAAGAATTACCTTTCTGCTTATAGACAAATGTTTGAGATATTGTATGAATTTTATATTCATAAGAATGTCGTTGTTTAGACAGAAGAACATAAGAACATAAATTTAAAAGGTGAATTTGTTCTTATGTTCTTTTGTCAAAATCATCGGCTTACCATTGTCCTTCCTGCTTTAGTTCGTGCTTGTGCCGAAGCATCATACATGGCTTCGCATTGGATAGCCGGTAAAACGAAATTGCCCGCATAAGTAGCTTGAAGCCTTACTGTAAATTTCTTCGACTCGCCACGATCCAGATCGAAATAGGTGAGCACACGGTCGTCACGTATATCCTGATAGGTATAATTACGGGTAGGGGAAGACTCTGCAGACGCATTCAGCCGTTCATTGGATATCTCCCAACCGGAAGGTATGATATGTGTCAATGCCAAGTTGCTATAATCGGTGGTACCACTGATATTTCCTACTACAATTGTTGCCAGGAAGTCTGTTCCTTGCTTGATATCCTCTACAGAAATAGGAGAACCATTCATATCCGTATATCTCACATCCAGACGGAGATTATTATTCAAAGCAGGAAGCGTGTCGTTTAATAATTGTATACGCGTAATGAGGTCTACATTTAAAGCTCCCTTTCCTTGATTCTTCAAAGATACACTACCGGTACTCGGTGTAGGTGACAGTTCTTTTTCGAACACGGCTTTTGCTGATTTAACCACCGGTTGTGTTTTGCCGTTCCAACTCCAGGAGAAATCAAAGGTACCGGAAAGTTTCTCTGCCAACCTTCCCATTGCCATTAAAGCAAATGCCGTGGATTGTGTACTGAACCAACTTTCCTGAGAAAGATTGTGTGACACTTTTTTAGCTTGTTGCAAGGCGGCTTGCTCACGGTTCATCAAAAGCAGAGTCTCCAGAATCATAGCTTCGTCGCGGTCGGATGAACCGTATATAAAGTTCTGAGAGGAGTAGGGGGTAATGGTTGTTTCGATATTGTAAATCAGTTCGCCGGAAGGTTTCGTCTTGCCGGTTAAAGCGTATGCAGCTGCCAGTCTCCATTTGGCTTGTATGGATAATCCGGGTTGCTCCTTCATGCGGTTCATGGCTCCATATTCGGGAGCACCTGCCAGCGCCAAGGTGTAAAGCCTGAATGCTTGTTGCAAATCCGATTGCCATTGTATCCAGCTGCTTTCTTGCTGAGGCATTCGCCAGTTCTGGGCGGCGGCACGTTGGAAGCGTTTCCACTTGCTTAGTACATTCTGATTGACTGCATACCCTTTTTCTTGTGCCAGAACGAGGAACATACCGGCGTAAGACGTAATCCATTCATCGGCTACGGCATTTCCCGGCCAGTAAACAAATCCTCCGTTGGGAAGCTGGCGGGCATAAAGTTGGCGGATTCCTTCTTGCACATTCGCTTTTATCTTTTCAGTTTCTTTATCATCTACTGCTTTGAACTGACTAACGAACAATAACGGCAAAGCTTTTGATGTCAACTGCTCTGTACAGTTATGCTGATAGTTATAAAGGAAGTCGAACCGGCGGCTGATATCTACAGAAGGTATGCGCGAAACTTCCAACCGTACATTACTGTTGGCAGAGGAAGCACCTTGCAGTGAATAGGGGAGAGTGATACTCTTTCCTGCTTCTACCCACTGACTGTTGCATAGTGTTATGGCAGGATTCGGGTTGCGCACTTCTATTTCAATGGTTTCTTTGGCTTGTTGTCCTCCTCCGGTAGCAGTGAAATGGATGGTGGCTTTTCCCGTTCTATTACCAGTTTTTATTTTGAAGAATACAAGTTGGTCACCGGGTTGACTGAATGTGACAGATTGCCGGGTATTACCCACTACCTGTACTCCACCACCGGTAGCTTGGATCGATATTGTAGCATTCTTCACTTCTTTTTCCATTGCGAAGATGTTTACCGGTACAGCTATCTCCTCTTGTGTGCTGAGAACGCGTGGAAGGGTTGATAGTAACATCAAAGGGGTACGTACAAAGGATGTTTTTTCGGCATCCCCGTAAGCTCCATCTTGTCCTGCCACTACCATGGTACGCACAGAACCTACGTACATAGGCAGTTTTAAGGTATGGGTCTGCTGCTTTCCTTTACCTAAATAGAATGGCCCGATAAACTTCACTACCGGTTTGAAGCGGTTTGCTTTGGCATCGGCAGGTTTCAGCATTTCGTCTCCTCCCGTACTGAACAGGGATGCGTAGCGACCAGCCGAAGCACCCAATACGTCGTCATACATATCCCACGTGCGGATGCCTAATGCTTCACGGGCATAGAAATCGTTCCAAGGATTGGGTGTCTTAAAATTGGTGAGATCGAGCAAACCGTCATCTACAATGGCCAAAGTATAAGTCATGGGCTTGCCGTTCTTTTCACTAACGGTGACATTGAAGTTGGTTTCAGGTCGTAATACTTCCGGCATATTGATTTGAGGTTGCAGAATGGTTTGTTTGTTGGTTACCAAAACCGGGACAACTCCATACATACGAATCGGCAAATCATTTACCGTTTGTGCGTAAGGTTGTATCAGGCTGATATGTAAATATACATTCGGTGCCATTTCAGGGGTTACCTTGAATGAATACTTCGTATCTCCCTGATTGTTGATTTCAATCCATTCACGTTGCAGCACGGTTGAACCGTTTTCTAGGGAAACAAGTGCACGTCCTCCTGCGGCAGCCGGAATGATGGCTGTTGCCGTTTCACCAATCTCGTAGGAATCTTTATCGAGTGAGAAAGCAAGCATCTTAATACCGCTGGGATCTGTCTTGCTGGAACGTCCGCGCCATTCGGGCCAGTCTATGTAAACAGTGCCTCCGGTGGCATGACCGCTTTCTCTATCTTTTACATAGATCAAATAGCGTCCCCAAGCAGGATAGTTTATTCTGAACTGGAAACTTGCTTTTCCGCCGGAAGTCTGTAGATTTCCACTGGCAACAGGAGTAATAGAACTGCTGTTTACGTAGGTACCGAACGATTCTTCCCGTTCTTCCCACCACCAACTCCAATCAATGCGGTAAATCTTGTATTCCAAGTTGGAACGATTAACCAGTTGTCCTTTGGCATCTACCGTGACAACATCAAAACGATGGTCTTTGTCAGTTTCAATGTATTTACCTTTCGGTTGATTCAGATTGATGCCGACGTATGATGAGAAGGGGGAGAAGGGCACGCTTTGGGTAAAGATGCTGGCATCTCCGCCGGGCTCGAATACCCGGGTGGTTAGTGTAGCATTCAGCATGCCCGGTGCGTTCGTTGCAGTAGGAAGTTTAAGCATGAAAGCGGTTTTGCCTTCACTATCTAATGTTCCATTGAACACATCGGTTTTTATGGTTGTAAATTCAGTGGCAGGATCGTTGAAGATGTATTGCCCGAAATTCTTGAATTGCGTGTTGACTTTGGATAAAGACATTTCTACTTTGGCTTGGAGGCGTGAAGCAGTGGCACCCGTCAACCAGGCAGATGATAATGTGACGGGAACTTCTTTTTCGGAAGCTTGTAAGATATTCTGCGGCAGTTTCAAGTTAATCTTTAGACGGTTCGGTTTCACGGTTTCTATACGCAGGCTTTTGTGGAAAGAGGTACCACCTACTTTGATATAGGCATTCCATAGCCCAGTCGGATCATCAGGTTGTGTAGCTACATTGAAGGTGTAGAATCCGTTCAGACCCTGTGTTGAGATCATTTTTGTATAGAACTGCCCTCTCGGATTATAGATTTCTAATGCTACCGGATGCTTGTCGGGTATTCTTTTCTCACGATCTTCAAGGATGAAAGTGATGTGCAATGTATCTCCCGGTCTCCAGACACCTCTTTCACCATAGATAAAGCCTTTCAATCCTTTGTGAATTTCTTTACCCCCCACGTCGAAACGGCTGACGGACTGTTCTTCGCCATCAACGACACGGACGTATGCTTTTTGTTTATCCGCTTCGGCTACAACGATGAATGGTACACCTTTGGGAGTGATTTCCGCAAAGCCTTCACCATTGGTTTCGCCGGTGCCGATGGGTTGCAACTGGAAGTTATAGACAGTAAGTTTGGCTTTACTGATCGGTGCGGTATCTAACATATTACTTACGGCGATCCATAACTTATTTAGTGAGTTCCGCTTTACGATCATTCCGATGTTTGATGCTAATACATTGCAGGCAGCAGCCCGGTCAGAATCCATATAGTAGGAAGGATGGCATGGGTTGTTGCGCTCTCTCCAATCGTATTGACTCCAATTCATTTCTACGCCACCGTTATAATAGAAATAGCTTTGTGGGGTGTCCCAATCGCTCTCTTCTTCTTCCGATAGGGTATCACTGCCTACTTTGGTAAGTCCGTTGGTAGTAGAGTTGTCTGCAAACTTCATGTTTTGATTTTCTGCTCCGCCACAGGGATAAGCTGAGTATTCCTGACGGAATGAGAGGATAACACGATAAATAGCTCCGGGTTCCTGGCGAATCAGTCCGGCAAGATCTATCGAGTAGTCTTCCCACTGATGTACATCTTTGGAACTATCTTTACTCAACCATAGTGTCTTCTTATAGACTAATCTTCCCGAACGACGCAGTTCGTTAGCGGATGAAAGTGTGTTAGTTTGCATAAACATCAGTACATTATTCTCATAAATACGAATGATGCTTAAGTCTACAGCATGCAGGTTAACTGCACGGAAGGGGATAATCAGACTTTTTGAATCCGGCAAAATAGCGGCGGTAGTTGCCATTTCTACTTCCGGTTTTAGATTAAGTTCACTGAAAGAGATGGAATGTGAGTTGCCAAGTGACTTATCTTTGTAGTCCTTAACTCCTTTGTCTATCTTTAGAGTAAGTTTATCCAGTTGGCTTGCTTCAAAATAGATAGATACCTTATTATCTTTTATCTGGAATATGGAAGAAGAAATTTCCGGAATTTCAATTAATCCTTTTAAATCCTGAGTGACTGAAATAGGATTAGAAAATACAATTTCAATTCCGTTCTCAGGCTGATCTATGCGTTCGGCCGAAAGGAACTGGAATTTATTCTTGGCAGGAATCAGTATTTCATCCTCTTGCTGGAGGTCTATGCCGGCTGGCGAACCGTTGGCGGTTATCTTTAAAGAATAGTCTTCCGCTTCCCGGGGAATACTGTTTATTTCATATTGGTAACGGGTGGGATTATCCGTAGCGGTGATGTTTACTGTGATTTTCTTTCCATTGCCATACGCAGATAGTATTTTTTCTACTTCTTCTTTCTTCACTGTATCACTGAAACGTAATTCCCCTTTCACATTGACTACATTGGGTTGGGTAGCAGTCACTGTAATAGGTTCGGTATGCAAGGTAAAATTACGTTCCTGCACCCGGAAAGAGAAATTGAACTCTTTTAAGCGGCTTTCTACTTCTACGAAGTCTCCTAATTGAAAGGTCGCTTCATAGAATTTCCCGGGTTTCAAAGCTCCTTCTTCCGGAACGAACTCAATTGTGTTGTTGCTAATCCAATATGCCTTTCCTTTCAGGGAGGGTGAAAAACTGAAAGGATTATCTTTTAATTCGTTGTTCAAATCCACCATAGGCTGGTCTTGTGCCAGTTCAATGCGTATACTTGAGTTTTGCGATATAACTCCACCTGTATATGCGCTTACGTAAGGAGCATATTCTGCAGAGGGGATAATATCTTTGGGAGTGCTTTTACAAGAGGACAAAACACTGACAAGTAATAAAAGATAGAATAGCTTATCAGCTATACGACATTTGGTTTCAGTTCGTTTCATAAGATTAAGAATTATGAATTACAAATAACGAGTTAAGAACCATCGGTTCTCAAAATTCAATAGAAAAAGAATCTGCATCTTTCCAAGCAGGGAATTTCTTTCTAAACTCTCTTAATGTTGAAAGTTCAAGAATAGCTGTAGCAGTTCCTTCTTCATTGTCGGGTACGCTGGCTAAGAGTTCGCCTTTATGAGAGTAGATAACACTACCTCCATTATACGATTGATTATTACCGTCTGTACCTATGCGATTAACCCCGCAGACATAGCTTATGTTCTCCAATGCACGCGCTTGGAGCAAAATATCCCAAACTTTTCGCCTGGGGATGGGCCAACTGGCAACATAAATCATTAGATCGTATTCATTATTCACGTTACGACTCCATACCGGGAAACGGAGATCATAGCAGACCTGCAGTAGTATGTTCCATCCTCGATAGGAGATGATAGGGCGACCATTACCTGCAGTGAAATGCTCTGATTCATTACCCATACGGAAGAGATGGCGTTTATCGTAATAATGGGCATCACCTTCGGGCGTAAGAAAAAAAGCGCGGTTATAATACGAAGTGCTTTGGGAGATCATCGTTTCTTTTTCGAAAGCGATGTAACTTCCTGCAATGGCTATTTGATACTCCGCTGCCCATTGACGCAGTGTTGTTATAGTCTCTCCCGTCACCGGCTCTGCCAGATTATCGGTATTCATGGAAAATCCGGTAGAAAAAGTTTCCGGCAAAACAACAATCTCCGTCGCTCCACGAAGTGTTTCTAACTTTTCGTGAAGACGACGGAGATTGTCTTGTTTATTTTCCCAAGCAATATCCGTTTGCAGGATACTGATTCGTAGTGGGGACATGGCTTAAATATTTCCGATAGAGAAATTCTCTGGATGTTTACCTCTGAAATCTTTGTAATAAAGCTTTATTTCACGCATATCCTTCTCAATATCTCCGCTAGGCATTATAGCCTTGGTGCAACTGATTGTTTTCGTAGGATAATCAATACCTACCAATACAATAGGTACTTGTGCTTGAAGTGCAATGTGATAGAAACCTTTTTTCCAGTTAGGATTTGCTTTGCGGGTTCCTTCGGGAGTGATAGCCAAATGAAAATGCTTGCTAATTGCAAACTTATGTGCCATTTGTTCTACTAATGACGATTTACGTCCTCTGTCTACAGGAATACCGCCAACTGCTTTGAATAAGATTCCTAAAGGAAAAAAGAACCACTCTTTTTTCATCATAAAACTGGTTTTACGACCAATAGCGCCATAATATAGTTTGCCGATGAATAAATCCAAATTAGAAGTATGTGGTGCTGCACAAACAATGCATTTATCATAGTTTGGCACCGTCACATTGGTTTTCCAGCCTAATAAGCGATAATAAATAAAGCTATAGATGGTTTTCTTCATCCTTATTTCAATTTGCCCATTGCGTCAATAATTTCGTCAACTTTTGCATTGAAGTCAACGATTAATTTTTTGTAGAAACCTTTTACATTACCGGGTTCTGTGTGGCTGATGCGGCTAATAAATTCATCCTGCATATTCAAGATCTCCCCTAACAGTTCATCTGCCTTCTTTTTATCGGTTCCAGGTACATATAGGTTGTGTACCATACATTCTGTAAAAAGTTCGCCTGCAATATAATTGATGTTCTTTTTTAAATCTCTTCTACTTGCCATAATCTTTACGTTTTAAGTGAATAATCAGAATTATTTTCGGTAAAGATAATGTTTTTATTAATGAATGAAGAGGAATAATTGTATTTTATGTGTTTTTAATTTCAGAAAAGGATTGTGGAAATGTTCTACAGATGTAGACTTATTCTACAAATTGAGCGTAGGATAGGAAAAATAGATGCTTATTTGAAAACTATATATGGTGTTTATAACCAGTGATTTACTGTGCTGGTTGAACGGCGCAATGGAAGTTTGGCATCGGATTTGTTTCTACAAGTATTGAATACAGGGTTAAATTTATTAAACAAACAAGCATGAGACTATTTTTTACGAAAAGAGAGTTTAGATTAAAAAGAAAAAGATTAATAGTAATGATTTCCTGCATGATCGTGTTATTGGTAGGTTATGTTATTCTTACTTGGCCGAAAAAGATTCAGCCCGAACCACCTACAGTTATCATAGCACCTGCCGAAAAGGGAGATGTTGAAATATATGGCGAGTATGTGGGACGTATTCGTGCGCAACAGTTTGTTGAGGTACGTGCACGTGTTGAAGGATATTTGGAAAGTATGCTTTTTGACGAAGGTAAGTATGTCAATAAGAATCAGGTTTTATTTGTCATAAACCGTGACCAGTATAGCGCTAAAGCGGATAAGGCCCGTGCACAGTTGAAGAAAGACGAAGCACAGGCTTTGAAAGCGAAACGTGATTTGGAGCGTATTCGTCCGTTGTATGCACAGAATGCCGCCAGTCAATTGGATTTGGACAATGCGCAGGCTGCTTATGAAACGGCGGAAGCTTCGGTTGCCATGAGTCAGGCAGATTTGGATCAGGCAGAGTTAGAATTGGGCTATACGCTGGTTCGCTCGCCATTGTCGGGGCATATTAGTGAAAGAAACGTGGATTTAGGTACTTTAGTTGGACCGGGAGGAAAGTCTTTATTAGCTACAGTCGTTAAAAGTGATACCGTACTGGTGGATTTCAGTATGACCGGATTGGATTATCTGAAAAGTAAAGAGCGTAACATTGAAATAGGGCGTCAGGATTCCACACGTTCCTGGCAACCGAATATAACGATTACTTTGGCTGATAATACTGTATATCCATATAAAGGTTATGTGGATTTTGCAGAACCTCAGGTTGATCCGAAAACGGGAACATTCTCTGTACGTGCAGAAATGCCGAATCCTAATAGGGTATTGTTACCGGGACAATTTACAAAGGTGAAATTATTGTTGGATGTGCGTGAGGGTGCAGTTGCTGTTCCTCAAAAAGCGGTTACTATTGAGAAGGGTGGGGCGTATATCTTCGTCATGCGCCGTGATTCCATTGTTGAAAAACGTTTTATTGAGCTAGGACCCGAATTTGGAAATAATTGGGTTGTTGAACGCGGTTTGGTTGCCGGAGAACAAGTAGTGACGGAAGGTTTTCACAAGTTGACGCCTGGGATGAAAGTGCGTCCCCAAGCTGCAGTTCCTAATAAGGAAGAAGATCAGCAGACCGATTCTTTGAATAAGCGTGTTTCTTCCGAGAGTAAGGCAAAGGATAACAAACCCTCAAAGTAATGACATTATGAAAGTAAGTTTCTTTATAGATCGCCCGGTATTTTCTGCGGTGATATCGATTGTAATTGTTATCGTCGGTATCATTGGTTTGACAATGCTGCCTGTAGATCAATATCCCCAAATAACACCTCCGGTTGTGAAAATCAGTGCATCCTATCCGGGGGCAAGTGCGTTGACGGTTTCTCAAGCGGTAGCAACGCCCATTGAACAAGAAATTAATGGTACTCCGGGCATGCTGTACATGGAGTCGAATAGTTCCAATTCCGGTGGTTTCTCTGCTACGGTGACTTTTGATGTGTCTGCCGATCCTGATCTGGCAGCAGTAGAAATACAGAACCGCGTAAAGTTGGCTGAAAGCCGTCTGCCTGCCGAAGTTATTCAAAACGGCATATCGGTGGAAAAGCAGGCACCCAGTCAATTGATGACTATCTGTCTGACTTCCAGTGATCCGAAGTTTGATGAAATATATTTGAGTAATTTTGCGACCATCAATGTGCTCGACTTATTGCGCCGGGTTCCCGGTGTAGGGCGGGTTTCAAATATTGGTAGCCGTTACTATGCCATGCAGATTTGGGCGATGCCTGATAAACTGGCAAATTTCGGGTTGACTGTTCAGGATTTGCAGAATGCTTTAAAGGATCAAAACCGTGAGTCTGCTGCCGGTGTCTTGGGACAGCAACCGGTAACCGGACTGGATATTACCATTCCTATTACTACACAGGGGCGTCTGAGTTCTGTGAGTCAGTTTGAAGATATAGTGGTACGTGCCAACTCAAACGGGTCTATTATACGCTTGCGTGATGTAGCCCGCGTATCACTAGAAGCCTCTTCTTATAGCACAGAGAGTGGTATCAATGGAGAGAATGCAGCCGTTCTTGGTATCTATATGCTTCCGGGTGCCAATGCGATGGAAGTGGCAAAGAATGTAAAAGAAGCAATGAAAGAAATCAGTGCTAGTTTTCCCGAAGGTATGAGTTATGAGATACCGTTCGATATGACTACTTATATTTCTGAATCTATTCACGAAGTGTATAAAACTTTGTTTGAAGCATTGATATTGGTGGTGTTGGTTGTATTCCTTTCTTTGCAAAGTTGGCGGGCCACTTTGATACCGATTGTTGCAGTACCTATTTCTTTGATCGGTACATTTGGTTTCATGCTTATTTTCGGCTTCTCATTAAATATACTGACGCTATTAGGTTTAATTCTGGCTATTGGTATTGTAGTGGATGATGCTATTGTCGTTGTAGAAAATGTGGAACATCTGATGGAGACCGAAAAACTATCTCCATATGAAGCTACCAAGAAAGCGATGACCGGGTTGGCAAGTGCCTTGATTGCGACCTCATTGGTACTTTGTGCCGTATTCGTTCCGGTTAGTTTTCTGAGTGGAATTACCGGACAACTATACCGTCAGTTTACGATTACAATTGCAGTTTCTGTGTTGTTATCCACGGTAGTAGCTTTGACGCTTAGTCCTGTAATGTGTTCATTGATCCTGAAACCTGATAGCGGAAAGAAAAAAAACATTGTTTTCCGTAAAATCAATGAATGGTTGAATATTGGAAATCATAAATATGTCGGCGTTATCAGCCGGGTAATCAAGAACCCGAGACGATTGATGAGTACTTTCGGTTTGGTATTGGTCGCTATTTTTATAATTCATCGAATGGTACCAACCAGCTTCCTGCCTACAGAAGATCAGGGATATTTCAAGATAGAACTGGAGTTACCCGAAGGTGCTACTTTGGAACGTACCCGTACCGTAACAGACCGTGCTGTGAAGTACTTGGAAAAGAATCCTTATGTGGCTTATGTACAGAACGTAACGGGTAGTAGCCCGCGCGTAGGTAGTAACCAGGCACGTAGCGAACTGACTGTTATCCTGAAACCGTGGGAAGAACGTAAAGGCATTTCGATTAATAAAATCATGTCGAATGTAGAACGAGACTTGAAAGAATATCCTGAATGTAAAGTTTACCTTTCTACTCCGCCTGTGATTCCGGGCTTAGGTACGTCGGGTGGCTTTGAGTTACAGCTTGAGGCACGTAGTGATGCAACTTTTGATGACTTGGTACAGGCAGCAGATACATTGTTATACTATGCTCAGAGACATAAACAGTTGACGGGACTTTCTTCTTCTCTGCAATCGGAAATACCACAACTTTACTTTGATGTGGATCGTGATAAGGTGAAGATGCTTGGAGTACCTTTGGCAGATGTATTCTCTACCATGAAGGCCTACACGGGCTCGGTGTATGTGAACGATTTTAATATGTTTAACCGTATATATAAGGTGTATATCCAGGCGGAGGCTCCTTATCGGGAACACAAGGATAATATTAATTTGTTCTTTGTGAAAGCATCCAATGGAGCTATGGTACCATTAACATCTCTGGGCAACGCCTCTTATACCACCGGACCGGGTAGTATCAAGCGTTTTAATATGTTTACCACTGCGGTAATCCGGGGATCGGCTGCACAAGGTTATAGTTCCGGCCAGGCAATGGAAATAATGGAGAAGATTGCAAAAGATCACTTACCCGATAATATCGGCTTGGAATGGAGTGGTCTTTCCTATCAGGAAAAGAAAGCCGGTGGGCAAACAGGTTTGGTGTTAACGTTGGTATTCCTCTTTGTCTTCCTGTTTCTGGCGGCGCAATATGAAAGTTGGACTGTGCCTGTTGCCGTATTATTATCTTTGCCGGTTGCTGCTTTGGGTGCATATCTGGGCGTTGCAATTTGTGGCTTGGAGAATGATATCTATTTCCAAATCGGTTTAGTTATGTTGGTGGGATTGGCGGCAAAGAATGCGATATTGATCGTAGAGTTTGCTAAAGTTCAGGTGGATGCGGGAGGAGATTTGGTACAGTCCGCAATCCATGCGGCTCAACTTCGCTTTCGTCCTATCCTGATGACTTCTTTAGCCTTTGTCTTAGGTATGCTGCCTATGGTGCTGGCTAGTGGACCCGGTTCCGCCAGTCGTCAGGCTATCGGAACGGGGGTATTCTTCGGAATGATATTTGCCATTGTTTTTGGAATTGTACTTGTGCCGTTCTTCTTCGTTATGGTTTATAAGACGAAAGCAAAGGTACAGCAAAAGATCAAAAAGATTGATTGACTTAAAAAAGGATGACTTATGAGAAGATATAAAATATATATATACTTACTATTGAGTGTGTTGATGTTTGCCTCCTGCAAAGTAGGCAAGAGTTATGTACGTCCGGAAATGCTACTTCCCGATAGCCTGGTACACGAACAGGATAGCATAAGTATTGCCGACCAGCAATGGCAATCTGTTTATACAGACAGTACGCTGCGTAGTTTGATTGAACGTTCTTTGGAATACAACAAAGATATGCTTATTGCCGCTGCGCGTGTCAAAGAAATGGCTGCACAGAAGCGTATCAGTGTCGCCAATCTGTTACCTCAACTCAATGGTAAAGTGGCTGCTGAACGTGAAGTTGATAATTATGGCGGACATAGTCGTGATGTTGGAAATACCTATGAAGCTAAAGCCCTTCTCTCTTGGGAACTTGACCTTTGGGGAAATCTGCGATGGAAGAAGGTGGCATCAGTAGCCGAATATTTGCAAAGCGTCGAGGCACAACGTGCTTTACGTATGACGATTGTGGCTGAAGTAGCTCAAGCATATTATGAGTTGGTAGCTTTGGATACAGAATTGGAAATAGTACGTCAGACGCAGAAAGCTCGTGAGGAAGGTGTACGTTTGGCACGTATTCGCTTTGAAGGTGGACTGACTTCCGAAACTTCCTATCAGCAAGCACAGGTGGAGTTAGCCCGTACTGCTACACTCGTTCCGGATTTGGAAAGACGTATCTCTATAAAAGAAAACGATATTGCTTTTCTTGCCGGAGAATTCCCTACCCGTATTGCCCGTAGTCGCTTTTTACAGGAACTCAATGTTCCGGAATCTTTGCCCGTCGGGCTTTCTTCTGATTTACTGGAACGGCGTCCCGATATTCGGGCAGCCGAGCAACAACTCAGGGCAGAACACGCTCGTGTAAAAGTTGCCTATACCAATATGTTTCCTCGTTTGGCCCTAACCGGTCAGTTTGGTTTGGAAAGTGATGTGCTGTCCAACTTCCTGCAATCACCCTATTCCTTGTTGAGTGGTGCTATGCTTGGTCCGCTTTTCGGATGGGGTAAGAATCGTGCAGCACTAAAAGCGCAAAAGGCATCCTATGAAGCCGAAGTTTACAGTTATGAGAAGACGGTATTGAATGCTTTTAAGGAAACTAAGAATGCGATTGTCGATTTTAATAAAATCAAAGAAGTCTATCAGTTGCGTACAAAATTAGAACGCTCTGCCAAAAGTTATGTGGACTTGGCACAGTTGCAATATATTAATGGAGTTATCAACTATATGGATGTGCTCGATGCACAGCGTGGTTATTTTGATGCGCAGATTGGGGTGAGTAATGCCATTCGTGATGAACTTATTGCTGTTGTAAATGTGTATAAAGCCTTGGGTGGGGGATGGCAGATAGAGTGATAAAAGAACAGATCGTGAATTGAGTCATAAAAAAAGCAGGAAACTTTTTTAAGTATCCTGCTTTTAGTGTAGATATATATATTATTAATATCTTCTTGAGTTGTAGCCGCCGCCGTTGCCACCTCTTCTGTCACCACCACCACGGTTGTAACCACCACCGTTGCGAGGTCTTTCTTCTCTAGGACGTGCAACGTTTACAGAGATAGTCTTGTGGTCAAATTCAGCACCATTAAGTTCGTCAATAGCTTTCTGAGCAGCTGCGTCATCGGGCATTTCTACAAAAGCAAATCCTCTAGATCTTCCGGTTTCTCTGTCCATAATTACCTTAGCAGAAGAAATTTCTCCATACTCTGCAAATAAATCGTTTAAGTCAGCCTCAGTGGTGTTATAACTTAAACCTGAAATGTAAATGTTCATTTTTACTTTTTATTTAAATAAATATTAATGTTGGAGTGAGGAGGTAATTTCTTGTAAAGGACCTGCTTTATAATTAAGAAGAACTATGCGATAAAAATACGTAATCCAAACTCTGGGACAAAGATAATGCAATAAATTAGGATACCATGCTTTCTTTCTTATTTTTTTAAGTAAAAGTGATAAATTATCATTTCTCATATTATTTCACTATTCCTGTTTGCATATCTTCTGAAAAAAGACGAAATTTGCGACGCTTTTATAACGTGTAAAAAATATCACGGTATAATACAATAGTTTTGAAAGGGTGTGTCAAAAGCACTTTTCACCACAGATTACACAGATTGTCGCAGATTATATGTGTTGATAATCAATAGTTTAATTTCGATTTGTGCTAATCTGTGTAATCTGTGGTGAGTTATGACGTATCCTCATTAAAGTGGAATTTTACTAACACCTTTAAATATTTAAGAGAAATGACTAAAAGTGCATTGCAAATTGCAAGGGCTGCTTATCAGCCCAAACTTCCCGCAGCATTGAAAGCAAACGTTAAAGCCACTATGGGCGCTGCTACTCAATCGGTTGCTGATCAGGAAGCTATTAAGAAACTTTTCCCTAACACGTATGGCATGCCTTTGATTAAGTTCGAAGCTACAGACGAAAATGTAAGTTTCCCTGCTATCAATGTAGGTGTGATCCTTTCCGGAGGACAGGCACCGGGCGGACATAACGTGATTTCAGGTCTTTTTGATGGTATCAAGAAGTTGAATGCAGATAGCAAACTGTTTGGCTTCATCCTTGGCCCTGGTGGCTTGGTTGACCACAACTACATGGAACTGACTTCAGATATCATCGACGAATACCGTAACACTGGTGGTTTCGATATCATCGGTTCGGGACGTACCAAACTGGAAACTAAAGAACAGTTTGACAAAGGTCTTGAAATCCTTAACCAATTGGGCATCAAAGCACTGGTAATTATCGGTGGTGACGACTCTAACACAAATGCTTGTGTATTGGCTGAATATTATGCTGCTATCAACGCCGGTGTACAGGTTATCGGTTGTCCGAAGACTATCGACGGTGACTTGAAGAACGAAATGATCGAGACTTCTTTCGGTTTCGATACTGCTTGTAAGGTTTATTCTGAAGTAATCGGTAACATCCAACGCGACTGTAACTCTGCCCGCAAATACTGGCACTTCATCAAATTGATGGGTCGTTCGGCTTCTCACATCGCACTGGAATGTGCTTTGCAGGTACAGCCTAACGTATGTATCGTTTCTGAAGAAGTGGAAGAAAAAGATATGTCTCTGGATGATGTAGTAACATCTATCGCTAAAGTGGTAGCTGACCGTGCTGCACAGGGAAATAACTTCGGTACAGTATTGATTCCGGAAGGATTGGTGGAATTTATTCCGGCTATGAAGCGTCTGATCGCTGAATTGAACGACTTCCTGGCTGCAAATGCAGAAGAGTTCTCTCAGATCAAGAAATCTCATCAACGTGATTACATCATCCGTAAGCTGTCTCCGGAAAACTCTGCTATCTATGCAAGTCTGCCGGAAGGTGTAGCTCGCCAGCTGACACTGGATCGTGACCCGCACGGAAACGTTCAGGTATCACTGATCGAAACAGAAAAACTGTTGTCTGAAATGGTAGCTACCAAATTGGCTGCTTGGAAAGAAGATGGCAAATATGTGGGTAAGTTTGCTGCACAGCACCACTTCTTCGGTTACGAAGGACGTTGCGCTGCTCCGTCAAACTTTGATGCTGACTACTGCTATTCTTTGGGATACACAGCTTCTATGCTGATTGCTGACGGTAAGACCGGTTATATGTCTTCTGTACGCAACACAACTGCTCCTGCTGCCGAATGGATTGCAGGTGGTGTGCCCATCACAATGATGATGAACATGGAACGTCGTCACGGCGAAATGAAACCGGTTATCCAGAAAGCTTTGGTGAAACTGGACGGTGCTCCTTTCAAGACATTTGCTGCAAAACGTGACTGTTGGGCTATGAAGACAGACTATGTATATCCGGGTCCTATCCAGTACTTCGGTCCTACAGAAGTTTGCGATCAAGCAACTAAGACTTTGCAATTGGAACAAGCTAAGTAAATCTTGTAGCCAATCGTAAATATAGGACACAAATTACCTGAATTATGCAAATTCCATTTTGTATAATTTGCGTAATTTGTGTTCTTCTTTTAAGTATACACTTACTATATGCCTGCCAAAACCAATACGAATCCTCGTCGTAAACCTACTGTACGCCGCACTTCTTCTACACGAAACAAGAAGAATAAGAAAGTGCGCACCATGCCCACATGGTTGCGTAATATTCTTGCTATCTGTATAATTATTGTTTTCTCCGCCGGGTTTTATTGGTTTTTTATCCGTCCGTATGCTTATCGCTGGAAACCTTGCAATGGCGAGAAAGGCTATGGGGTATGTATGCCTACGGAGTATGATATACATGGTATAGATGTATCCCACTATCAGGGAAATATTAATTGGGAAAAACTGGCAGACAATAAAGATACCCGATTCCCGCTTCACTTTATCTTTATGAAAGCTACCGAAGGCGGCGATCATGGAGACGATACTTTCTCACAAAACTTTGGTCAGGCACGCAAGCATGGTTTTATCCGTGGCGCTTACCACTATTTCATTCCTAAAACAGATGCACGCAAGCAAGCCGATTTCTTTATCCGCACCGTACAGCTTGCTAAAGGTGATCTGCCTCCCGTACTTGATGTAGAAACAACCGGTAAGAAGTCGGATAAAGAATTAAAAACAGCCGTCAAGACTTGGCTGGATAGGGTAGAGGCTCATTATGGAGTGAAACCTATCCTTTATACTTCCTATAAATTCAAGTTGCGCTACCTTAGCGACTCTATTTTCAATAAATATCCATACTGGATAGCCCATTACTACGTGGATTCAGTGAAATACGAAAACAAATGGCACTTCTGGCAACATACTGACGTAGGCAATGTGCCCGGTATTGAGAAAGAAGTTGATTTGAATGTCTTCAATGGTACATTAGAAGAATTGCAAGCACTCACCCTACAAAAATGATTATTTTGCCAGCACTGACAGCACGGAACTCTGTAACGTCCTGTTCATCGGTGTTGCAGGAGTGATGGCAACCGTGACGGCAAGTGACGGCAAATAATTTGCCAACACGGTGTGTCGTCCTTGAATTTAGTTTTCTGTGGCATTTCTTGTCTGTGTTGAGGCTTTTACTGCCGTAATTCCCTTGATAAATGGCTGATTCCTAAGTATGTTTCCTCCTTTTGCCTTATGCAAAATGTCCTTATGCTTGAGGTAAAACTTCGTCCCACGCATATGGGCTCTACGGTTGCCATACGAGGGCTGTTCGGCACACAGTTGGAAACCGTAGAGCCCGCAATTGCAGGACGAAGATTTGCTTTATGCTTTTACGTATTATGTCTTGTGCAATTCGGTCTTTTACTTTATTGTTTTTGATATTTTCCTTCAAGCTTTTCGATGCTGTTCCATGCTGTTACGGGAATTGGACCTGTTGTTTTTATTTGTTCGCTAACGAACAAGTTGTTCATTTTCGGACACTGTCTTGCTCTACCTTATGCCTATAAATCTGTAAGTTATCTTTGTGGCTCATTTTTTGTCTACTTATTCTTCAGTTAAATTAAATCTGTATGATTGGAAAATACTTGCGGCAATCTTTTATGTTGCTGAAACAAAATCCTTTGTTCAGTAGCTTCTATATTGTAGGCACAGGACTTGCAATATCTATGGTCATGGTATTGGCTATTCTTTATTATATAAAAGTGGGGGATATTTATCCCGAAACTCATCGTAGCCGTATGATGATTGCACAGACTGCCCACATGCAGGATGCAAAAGACAATAGTTGGAATACCACATGGAACTATTCCATTCCTTTTATAAAAGAATGTTTCTATTCTTTGAAGAATGTAGAAGCAGTCACCGCGATAAGCGATGCGGAGAGTTGGTTTGTAAAAGTGGCAGGGGCGAAGCGTCCTCTTTCTGCCATGGTGAAGTTGACCGACACAGAGTTCTGGAAAGTGTTCGGTTTTACGTTTCTATATGGACAACCTTTCACCGAGGCCGATTTTAAGAGTGGCATTCGTACGGCGGTAATCTCGGAGGATATTGCGCAAAGTGCCTTTGGGAAAACAAATGTAGTGGGACAATATATCAAGTTAAACTATGTGGATTATCGCGTGTGCGGTGTAGTAAAGTCATCAAGTTATGCTATGAAACTTAGCTATGCGCAGGTTTGGCTACCCTATACTTGCATTCCCGGGTTTGCAGAGGCGAATAATATGTGGAATGTAATAGGTCCATTTCAAGTGCTCATGCTACTGCACTCTACTGCCGATGCTGCCGGAATAAAAGCACAAGTAGACGAATACGTCCGCAAATTCAATGCTTTGCCGCACGATGGTTATCAGTTGATAATGCACGATCAGCCTTATTTATATTGGAAAACCTTATTTTATTCCGACTCCATGACGGATTTGGACTTCTTTAAAATACTCAGGCAGATGGGATTGTGGTTGCTGATGTTGTTATTGGTACCTGCGCTCAACCTTTCGGGAATGATTTCTTCGCGTATGGAACGGAGGTTGCCTGAGATGGGCTTACGCAAAGCATTCGGAGCAACCAAGCAGAAACTTTTCTCACAGATTATTTATGAGAATCTACTGCTGACGTGTTTAGGTGGGGTACTGGGATTGATTATCTCATTTGGTATGGTTTTCTTATCTCGAGACTGGCTCCTTACATTACTCGATGGAGGCACGCAACCGCTGCCCTATAGTGTGTCAATGAGTATGACGGCAGATATGTTGTTCAATCCTACGCTGTTTGCGGTAACATTTGTAGTTTGTATCTTGCTAAATCTGTTTTCGGCATTGATACCTGCCTGTATGGCATTAAAGAAAGATATTGTTTACTCAATTAATAAATAAAGGTAGTGGACTATGTTAAATCAAATTTTAAATCTACTATGGAATAGCCGTTGGCAAAACCTTTGGATAATGCTTGAACTGGTAATTATAGCAATTGTCAGTTGGATTGTACTCGACCCGTTGTTTGTATTGAATTATAATCAAACTATTTCAAGTGGCTATGAGGCAGATGGATTGTATCGTTTGGAATTAACGCGCAATAAAGCGGACACTATATCCGTGCCTGCCGAAGACTATATACGGATTATGACTGGATTGCGCAGTCATCGGGATATAGAGTCGGCTACCTGTGTGTTAAGAGGGGCTTATCCTAGCTCACCGGGCAATAATCAGTGGGATATGTTCAAAGATTCTGTTACAGTGAAGATGACATATATTCCTTTCTTTACTAATTCCGGGTTCTTTCAGACTTGGCGTTTCTTATCGGCACAGGATAATAAATGGGAGTCCCTTGAAAAGATGGTGATTCCGGAAGGTAGTGTGGTGTTGACGGAAGATGCAGCTATGATGCTTTCGAAGGATGAAAGTATTGTGGGACAGAGTATATTTTCCACTCAAGATTCTACTGAATTTCCTGTGGCTGGTGTGATGAAACCCATTAAAATGCGTAATAGTATGCAGCCTTATCTGGTACGTCTGATCTCAATGGGAGATGAAGGTCGGATGCCCGATTGGGCATATAAAAGTGGAATGCGTCTCTTCTTTCGGACAAAAGCAGGCATTTCAGAGGGACAATTTATAGAGGAGTTTATGTCGTGGGTGGATGATAACCTTTCGTCCGGTTCATTGGTTTTCAGTAAACTAACTCCTTTCCATGAGGTTCAGCGCGAAAGTGATTTAAAAGAAGGGGTTACCAACGAAATACGTATGAAGTATCTATTGGCTTATTTCTTTATGATTAATCTTCTGTTGGCGGTAAGTGGAACTTTTTGGCTGCATACTCGTACTCGTAGAGAAGAAATAGGCATCAGACTATCCTATGGAGCTTCACCGGCAGGAATATGCAGGATGTTGATTGGTGAAGCATTTGTTTTGACTACTATAGCTGTAGTCATTGGCTGCTTCATTTATTTTCAATGGGCTTATCATGAAGGATTCTATGTGTTGAAAGATAATGTGCCGGGAAATGACAGTCTTTATCTTACTAATCACTTCGCGGCACATTTCTGTATCGTTTCACTTATAGTCTATGTAGTGATGCTGGTGGTAACGTGGTTGGGAGTTTATATACCGGCACGTAGTATCAGCAGGATTTCACCGGTGGAAGCGTTAAGGGATGAGTAATTTCACTGCCGCCCAGCGGTTCTTCTCCCGCTGATGGAGAAATTGTAGTCCGTTTCTTTCGGCTTCTGCTTGAATCACAGGGATGTCATCAACGTAAAAACCGCTCATGTAAAGCTCGGAACCCGGATGCATGCAACGTACGTACTGCTTCATGTCATTCAAGAGTATGTTGCGGTTGATGTTGGCGATCACTATGTCAAATGGTCCTTTGCCTTCCAATGAAGATGCGTCTCCTTGAAAAACGGCGATATCATCAATATTATTCAGTGCTATGTTTTCGATGGAGTTGCGTACACACCATTCGTCTATGTCGATGGCAGTGCAGGGAGCAGCTCCACGCATACGGGCAAGGATCGCGAGGATGGAGGTTCCGCAACCCATGTCGAGAAGAGATTTACCTTGCAGGTCACTGTCTAACAATTCACTGATGATGAGGCTGGTTGTCTCATGATGGCCTGTTCCGAATGCCATTTGAGGATTGATTACAATATCATATTGTGCATGGGGTACATCTTTGTGGAATGTACTGTGAATCACACAACGGTCACCGATGACAATGGGCTGGAAGAAATTCTTTTCCCATTCTTCATTCCAGTCTTTATCTTCCGCTTCCTGGTAATTGTATTCTATTTTTGTATCAGGCAGCGGGAAGTCGGCAAGTGCTTCCTTTAAGGCTGCTTCCTTGTATAGATTCATTTGTATATAGGCAGAAATTCCATCAGCCTGTTCAACAAAACTTTCAAAGCCTACTTCGCCCAGAACGGCAGAAAGTACGTCGTTTGCAATCTCTGTGCAAGGAATGGTACGGAAGGTAAATTCTAAATATTTCATCGGAATATGATTGTTTGTTAAATGCAGATGCTTACCGTAGGAGGCAAATCTATTTCTGCGTATATTTGTTTAATAGTTGCAAAGGTAGTGTATTTAGGGGATTCCCTACAAATCTATCGGGAAAATCTATTCGATAGAGTAAATTACGGCGTTATCTTTGTGGCGTAGGAAACTACATAGTTGTAAACACATAAACCCAACGAATATGAAAAAGATTGTTTTTTTATCGCTTTTCGCCTTGTGTCTTCCGTGGACGCTTTCGGCACAGAGTGTGGATGACGACCTTTACTACATGCCTTCCAAGAAGAAGGAAGAAGTGAAGCAGGAGAAGAAAAAGACTGCGGTAGAAGAAATCGTAGTAAAGTCAAATAGGCCGACAACAGTTGTTACGTCAGCGGGTAACACCACCGTTGTGGTGAAAGACCGCAAAGGAAATACTCGTGATATAGACGAATATAATCGTCGTTTCGACTCCCGTGACAATGATTTTGTCATGGAAGATGATACGTTGTATATTGAAGAGAAATCCGAACCCGGTCTGGATGGTGAATGGGTGACCGGTCAGTTTGACGGTTCACAGGATGATTACGAATATGCTACCCGTATTATTCGTTTCCGCAATCCCCGCTATGCCATCAGCGTCAGCAGCCCGCTGTACTGGGATGTTGTTTATGGTCTGAACTCTTGGGACTGGAACGTATATACCGACGGTATGTATGCTTATGCATTCCCTACATTTAGTAATCGTTTATGGTGGGATTGGCGTTATAACTCCTATGGATGGGGTGGTTATCCTTACTATGGATATGGTTGGAATAATTGGTATGGTCCTGGCTGGGGCTTCGGCTGGGGCGGCTGGTACGGCGGTGGCTGGTATGGATGGGGACATCATCATCACCATCATCATTATTATCCCGGTAGTGGCTGGTATCCCGGTGGCGGACATTGGGGAGGTGGCGGACACTGGGGTGGCAATGCCTATACCAACAGACGCTCTTATGGTCCAACCCGTAATTCTTCAGGTGACAGAATTATTGGCTCTACATCTCGTCGTTCTTCATCTGTAAATGGTGGCCAGACGGTACGTCGTAGTTCAACAACAGGTTCCGGTGAGGTGAGACGAAGCAGTACAGCAGGAACTCGCCGCGTAGTGGGAACAAGGTCTTCCTCTACTTCTACTCGTTCCAGCATAAATCGTACAGATGCTGCTTCTTCACGCCGCTCAACTTATACTCGTCCTAGCAGTACTCGTGGAAGTTCTTACGGAGGTAATGTAGGATCTACCCGTCGTAGCAGCAGCGGTGTTCAATCTGGAACAAGTCGTTCTTCCTCTACTTATGGAACGTCGTCACGTAGCAGTTCTAGTTACAGCAGAGGATCATCGGCTAGGCCGAGCCGTAGTTATTCGAATGAGAATTCTCGCCGTTCTTCCGGTAACTCGAATTCTTATAATAGTACCCGTTCTTCTTCCAGTTTCTCTTCGGGCGGTAGCTCGCGGTCTTCATCATCCAGCCGTTATTCAGGTGGTGGAGGATCCAGTCGCTCAAGTGGCGGTGGAGGTTCTAGCCGTTCAAGTGGTGGTAGAAGATAATAGTAGATCCAGAATGCTTTTAATCTAACAATACGGAAGAATTATGAAAAAGAAGATAATAATGATAGCCTTTGCTGTACTTACAGCTGTAGGCGCAGGGGCTCAGACGGGGTATGATGCCGTGAACCTTGCACAGAAAGACTTGAATGGAACTGCGCGCTTCGTCGGAATGGGTGGCGCAATGGGTGCATTGGGTGGTGATATTTCGACGATTGGAACAAATCCTGCCGGTATCGGTATTTATCGTAGCAATGATGCAATGCTTACCTTCGGTTATTCATCTATTGGTACTGAAAGTAACTATTTAGGTAGTAAGTATGAAATGAACAAGAACCGTTGGAGTTTTGATAATGCAGGTTTTGTATTCTCTACAAAAGTTGGTAACATGACTTCGCTACGTTTTGTGAATTTTGGTTTCAACTACCATAAAACCAAGTCTTTCTATAAGAATATGACAATGCAAGGCATGATGGGAAGTATTGATGGAATGTATCTGTCACAAGTAAGGACTATGGCCCAGCAGGGAACTGATGCGCAAGAGTATGTCTATAATAGATATGAGGAGCATCTCAACTTCGGATCAAAGGATATATATAGCGATAATGATGCCGGTTGGCTTGGTGTATTAGGTTGGCAAGGAGGATTGACTGAGGAGGACTCTGAAACACTGCCATATAATACTTATATTCCGTTAATCCCGGGTGAGACTGATGCCTATTTCTTGTCTCGTGAGCGAGGTGGAATCGATCAGTATGATTTCAATGTAGCTTTCAATTTCAATGACCGCTTTTATCTGGGTGTAACACTTGGAGCATACAATGTGGATTATAATAAGTATAGCTTGTATAATGAACTAAGTGTTGATGCCGATAATAGAGAATTTGAATATGCTTTGGAAAGTTTCAACCGGATTAGCGGTTCTGGTTTTGATGTGAAATTTGGCGCTATCTTACGTCCTTTCGAATCCTCTCCTTTACGTATCGGGCTTGCGGTTCATACTCCAACCTTTTATAAATTGACATATACAACGGGGGCTGTTCTGCAAAATTTCAATGACGATATTATTGTAAATACTCAGGATTATTTGAATGGTAAAGATATGGATCGCGATTTTCAGTTGCAAACTCCTTGGGTTTTTAATGCCAGTTTGGGTTATACTGTTGGAAGCAGTTTGGCGTTAGGTGCGGAATATGAATATGAAGACTATTCAAGTATGAAGTTTAAATATCCGGGAGGTGAAAATATGACTGAGGAGACAAATGGAGCTAAGTTTAATTTGAAAGGTGTAAGTACGCTTCGTTTAGGAGCCGAATGGAAACCCATATCATCATTCGCCCTGCGTGCCGGCTATAACTTTAGTTCTGCGGCGTTCAAGGAAGATGCTGTTAAATTATTGCCAACCAATTCTATTAATACGGATACGGATTTCTCTAATAATCAGTCTACAAATACCTATACATTAGGTATCGGTTATCGTGGTTCATTATTCTATGCAGACTTGGCTTATAAGTATAATACATATAAGTCTGATTTCTATCCTTTCTATAACGAAATTAATGGACTGGTTACAGCACCGGCAACTAAAGTAACTAATACTCGTAGTCAAGTACTGCTTACTTTAGGTGTACGCTTCTAATTGAGACTTCTTTTATTGCAAATAATTTTAAAAAAATCCCCCTGCCGTTTCCTGCTCCCTATGAATTAGGGAATACAGAGATGCGGAAGGGGTATAAGTTTATATGATTTAAATGTTTGGTATTTTACCAATACCATCCAATGCCCAGTGATGCGGGATAAAGTTCCGGTCCTTTATTCTTTTCAAACAATGGGGTTAGTGCGAAACGGGCATTAAATGCAAAGCTACCGTAACCAGCTTGCAACAACATATTAAGTCCTAATGGATTTGCATTCAGATTACTGCTAAGAGTGTGCTTGTTTCCATCGTATTTTGCTCTTGATTTAATACCAACGCGCCATTCTGCTTCTACACCGGCAGTAATGAAAGCGCGATTGCTACCAAACTTTGTTTGCCATTCTAAACTTACGGGTACCCGGAATGCCCAGTATCTTAACCAGCTCTTTTTATATTCAATTCCTTCAGCTGCAGGTTTGCATACGGTGATACCATCGATCTTCTCGAAGCCATAGTTATTATCCAATTTGTAAACCATGCGAGCAATTCCTAATGCAGAAGTTACTCCCCAGTGATTGTCTCTTGTGATGGCTATACCTCCTGAGAAAGGATTGATACCCCATTCCCATGACTTGGTTCCTATTTGCGGTACTTCTGCTGAATAGCGAAATGCTTGTCCGCCTAATTTGTTAAAACCGAAATAGATAGCAGGATAATGCGGGTCAAAAGAATAGAATCCTTTCTTTTTCTTCACGAAAGGAACGGAAACTGTGGTAGTGCGCTCAATGCTGCGTCCATCCAGATAAACACCTTCAAAAACTTGGGTATTCTCAATGGTATCATTTTCTGTTTTTGCTTCGTACATTTTCACTTTGATCTTTCCATTGTTCTCGCGGATAATCATTTTTCGTCCATTCAAATAGATGGTCGTGTCTTGTGGGATACTTTCTTGAGCCATGACAGAAAGAGATGTCATGAGGAAAAATAATAAAAACATGTGTTTCATAACTTTATTTGTTTAATTGATAATTGACTACTTTATAGGGGTCAGAAGTTTATTCCTTACTGAACATCAAGGTTACTAGATCGTCACTGTCTATCTCGCCTTCGATATAGATAAGCGTTGCGTCTCCTTTCTTCCCATTACGGAAAAGAATAAACCGGTTGATATCCCCTTTGAGTGCAGGAAGTTGGTAGTATCCGGACTGTATTTCGCCGTTAGTTATTACTTCCTTTATTTTTTTTGCATTCTGTTTGTCAGCTTCCAGGCATTGATAGATATCCGGTAATGCTTTGGCTGCTTTGTCCAGTTTCAGGCTTTTGTAATGGGTGATGTCCCATTCTTTAGATAACATTTTGGAGAGTTCCACATAAGTAGCTCCTTTCTGATTTCCGTATTTCTGGAATATAGAGGCGATCTGTAACCCTTGTTGGGCGTATAGGGCAGTGGTACTACATAGTAGCAGCAAGCAGCATAGTGTGGTGCGAATTTGTTTTTTCATAAACATATCTATTGGTCCTTTATTATTCAAACATTAAATCAAGAACTTCCTCCTGGCTCATACTTACATCCTGGAAGGCAGAAAGAGCTTGTTCGCGTATAATTTTGGCATCGGTATAGCGTTTGCCGTTGATAACGACATAGTCTGTAGGAGTAACTGCTACCTGCTGATAGAGATTGGCTATGCCCAAAAGCAGAAGTAATCCGGCTGCTATGCTACCTATCGTGTAGTATAGGCGGCGAGGAATGAGACGTCGGGTCTTCGCTTTTTCGCTTCCTGCTTTGGGGAGAAGGGATTGATGTGCTTTTGCCTCCTGATCCAGACAAGCAAATAGTGGTCGATACATTTGCAAATGCTCCGGTATCGTGTTTCCTTCTGTGAAGAAACGTCGCAATTCACGTTCTTCTTCGCAGGAAGTCTCACCTTCGAAATATTTATTTAATAATTCATCTATCTTCATGGCTCGTTTCTCCTTTTCCTTTCTTGTATAGTTTGCAGATAAATGTCTCTTACTTTTTTTCTGGCTCTTGACAGATTACTACGGATGGCTTCTGCTCCACATCCGGTAATTTCTGCGATTTCATCCGTTTCGTATTCCTCTATATCTTTCATTCGCATAATGGTGCGCTGGAGTGGAGGTAACGAATCTATGATTTCGTGCATCAAGCGGATTTCATCTTTAATCTCTAATAATCGTTCCGGTGTTCCGGTGGGAGCAGCTGCCTGTACAACATCCAATGACAGATTGTTGGTGCGCTTGCTTCGCCACATATCCATACAGAGGTTATGTGTCAACGTCATGGCAAATGCTTCAATGCTTCGGTATTGTTCCAGCTCAAGCCTTTTGTTCCATAGCTTGAGCAGTACTTCTTGAATGGCATCTTCTGCATCTTCCGGTTCGTCGGTTAACTTCCGTGCATAGTTCAGTAACTTAGCACGTAGTGGAAGAACGGTTATTTTGAATTGTTTGAGTTCCATTTACACAGATAAGACGAATGAGAAACGAGAACGTGACATTGAAAAAGAAAAAAAGTGATTATTAGTTATGAGTTATTAGTTATAAGTTATTTGTAGGTGTTTGCAAATAACTTATAACTAATAACTTGTAACTAAAAAAGGGACTTACTATAAATAGCAGTCCCTTTTTAAATATTACTGTGTAATCAGATTATTTCTTGAAGTAACGGTTGTACAGACCTTCAAAACCTTTACCGTGACGAGCCTCGTCCTTGCACATTTCATGAACTGTATCATGAATAGCGTCCAGATTCAGAGCTTTTGCACGGGTAGCGATGCGTTTCTTATCTTCGCAAGCGCCAGCTTCAGCATTCATTCTCTTTTCAAGGTTGGTTTTGGTATCCCATACGCAGTCGCCCAACAGTTCGGCAAATCTTGAAGCGTGTTCTGCTTCTTCCCATGCATAACGTTTGAAAGCTTCTGCTACTTCAGGATAACCTTCACGGTCAGCCTGACGGCTCATTGCCAAATACATACCAACTTCGGTACATTCACCCATGAAATGGTTGTTAAGGTCTTTAATCATTTCGTCGTCGCAACCTTTAGCTACGCCGATAACATGTTCGTCAGCGAATACCAACGGACCGTCAGCTTTTGCTTCTTCAACTTCAACGAATTTGCTAGCAGGAGCTTTACACAAAGGACATTTCTCAGGAGCTGCGTCTCCTTCATATACGTAACCGCAGACAGTACATCTAAATTTTTTCATTTTTCTTAAAAATTAGTTGAATTAGTTATTCGTTATTTTAATCAAACGTTCGTTCTCTATACACTGTTTACAGATCCCTTTATAATAATAGTGGATCTCTTGTACATCGTGACCATCCATATCCATGGCTTCTACCTTCTTTGTATTACTATCATTGCTCAAATCATAGATTTTACCGCATTGTTTACATAAGAAGTGAGCATGGGTGGAGGTATCTGCATCGTAACATGTATTCCGTTCATCAATAGTCAGGACCTGTGCCGCTCCTTGTTCACTCAATAACTTCAATGTATTATAAACAGTTGTTTTGGACAGAGTGGGGATAGACGGAGATAATGCTGTATATATTTCATCCACCGTAGGGTGTGTTCGATGCTCCATCAGATACCCCATAATTGCTATACGCTGTACGGAAGGCTTTATGTTATAGTTTTGCAGTCGCTCTATTACATCCATGTCTCTAATTATTCAAACTTGTAATAATTACATTTTTAATTCTCTTGCAAAGATAGAGACTTCTTCTGATTTTCCAAATAAAATTAAGAAAAAGTTTTTTAATTCTCTTTCTCTTAGGGGCGAGGAGTTAGTTACTCTTATTCAATTAGTTCAAAATGCGCAAGAAATGAAAAGTAAAACCAATGATTAAGTAAGAGTAACTTAATTCCCCTCTTCCTCGGAGGAGGGGTGCCCAAAGGGCGGGGTG
>USLU01000006.1 GCA_900555635.1 uncultured Bacteroides sp. | reverse complement strand
AGAGCATAACCTTGCCAAGGTTAGGGTCGCGAGTTCGAGTCTCGTTTTCCGCTCACATATTTATGATAGATTTTATAAAACAAAGAAAAGCCCCGTAGGCAGTTTGCTTACGGGGCTTTTCTTCATTTTATATAGTACTATTGTTTTTGTAAGGAGAATCCTAACATCATTCCGTCATAACTATCGGCTAATGTACCGATGGTTTTTAGAGTCGCATTACTGGTTTTGCTGGAAAGGAAAGTGATTAGTTTTAGTAATTTATCTGATTCGAATAGTAGGTCCATAGTGGAAGAAGTACTGTTTACCTTCGCGTTCATACCTATTAGTTTGGCGAATTTGAGGTTTACTTTATGCGTAGAGGCGTTATAAGAATAACTACCTTTCATCGTTTTTTGTCCTACTTTGGCACTGAAAGTGCTATCGGCATTGAAGGTGAAAGACATTTGCCCGGCTTTGATACCAATCTTAGAAAGTTGTTCGTCCAGTTTCTTTTCGGCGGCAGTAGCGGCAACGGTTCCTCCTGCTTTTTGTAGCAAGTTATCAGATTCAAATTCGATGGCCGAACCTTTGTAAGACCAGGTACCCGTCATTTCTACTTTGCCTTTTCCTGTAACAGAGCTAACGGCTTTTTCAATGTTTTCTTTGTTGAATAAATCTTTCAAAGATTGTGCCTGACTAGGGTTAGTCATCAATAATGCAGCAATGAATAGCTGCCAAAAAATGAATTTCTTCATACAGTTACTTTATAATTGGTTTAGTTCTTTATTAATATTCTCAATGTAGTTTAATAACTCATTGCGTCCCATTCGGTTATCAGACGAAGTGACGAAGTAGGGAGGAAGCTCTTCCCATTGTTCGTGCAGCTTTTTGATATATTGGTTGATGTTGTTGTTCAGCCTGCCACCTTTCAGCTTGTCCGCTTTGGTAAAGACAATGGCAAATGGGACGCCATGGTCGCCTAACCACTCAATAAAATCCATATCGATGGGTTGCGGTTCCAGCCGGCTGTCAATAAGCAGGAAAAGGTTGGTCATCTGTTCACGCTGAAGAATATAGCTTTCAATAATATTTTTTATCTGCTTCTGACCTTTTAGCCCGCGTCTTGCATAACCGTAACCGGGAAGGTCCACGATATACCAACTTTTGTTGATAAGAAAGTGGTTGATGAGCATGGTCTTTCCGGGAGTAGCAGAGGTCATGGCAAGTCCTTTGCGTCCTGTCAGCATATTGATAAGACTGGATTTTCCTACGTTGGAGCGTCCTATGAAGGCATATTCAGGGAAAGTTCCCGGAGGACATTTCTTCACATCCGTATTACTGATGACGAATTCAGCGTTTGATATTTCCATTTAAACAACTTGTTTTAGAGTTAATTATACACTATGGGATAATGAAAATGGCATTTCATAACCTGTGCAAAGGTAACACTAATTTCAAAAAACATCATTCATAATGCGGAATTCTGTTTATCTTTACATTATCTTTGCTTCAAAAGCGAAGATAAGCTGCACCTCGGCATAAAAAATGAACAAGTTCATTTTATTCTACTCTCGGTTTGCATTATCTTTGCCGCTCAATAGGAGAATTTAAAGTATGAATGGACAATATCCTTCTATATTATTAGAAAAAGCTGTAAGTGAGTTTGCTAAGTTACCCGGAATAGGACGGAAGACTGCAATGCGGTTGGTGCTACATTTGTTGCGTCAGGATACAGCTGTGGTAGAAGCTTTTGGCAATGCTATTGTTACGTTGAAACATGAAGTGAAATATTGCAAAGTTTGCCATAACATCTCAGACACGGAGACATGCCGTATTTGTTCCAATCCCCAACGGGATGCTTCGTCTATCTGCGTAGTAGAGAATATTCGTGACGTAATGGCGGTGGAAGCCACCCAGCAGTTTCGCGGATTATATCATGTATTAGGCGGGGTAATATCTCCGATGGATGGTATCGGTCCCGGTGACTTGCAGATTGAAAGCTTGGTGCAGCGTGTATCCGGTGGAGGTATCAAAGAAGTTATTCTTGCTTTGAGTACAACAATGGAAGGCGATACCACTAACTTTTATATTTATCGTAAGTTGGAAAAGATGGGGGTCAAACTTTCCATCATAGCCCGTGGTATTTCGGTAGGCGACGAACTGGAATATGCCGATGAAGTTACCTTAGGACGCAGTATCGTTAACCGTACTCTGTTTACCGGCACCGTTTAATTTAGTAATATTCGATTCAATAAATGGAAGAACAAATAAAAAAAGTCAATGCTCGACTAAAGACTATTTTCGGCTATTTTTGGTTGCTGCCTATTTTTCTTGTGATTCTTGGAGAGTCTGGAGGAGATTGGGTAGGGATGTATGCAGACGATGTACGTGTTACCTATTTGGCAGAGACCATTACCATCCTTTTAGTGGCCGTATGTATTCCTGTTTCGTTAAAGTTATTTTCGTGGATACTCGCTAAAAAGATAGATAATGTGGATATTCTTCAAGCACTCCGTCTTTATTTCTTCTGGAGTGGAATACGATTGGCTATACTGGTTATGCCCCTTCTGGCGGGTTTTCTTACCTATTATATGATGTTGAGTAATAAAGGATTACTTTGTGCCCTAATATCCCTGACTGCCTCCCTGTTTTGCTATCCTAGTGAAACACGTCTGCGCAGGGAACTGCATATCAGTAATGAAGAATAAATGAAATTTGATTCGAAAATGAATAACTCATACTTTGTAAGTGAGCGTTTGCGTCTCCGTGCTATGGAACCCGAGGACTTGGAAGTTCTGTACGCTATGGAGAATGATCCCCAAACTTGGGATGTTACTAATTTTAATGTTCCTTACTCTAAATTTGTCCTGAAGCAATATATTGAAAACTCTCAAAGTGATATGTTTGCCGATCGCCAGCTGCGCATGATGATTGTACGCCGTGAAGATGATAAGGTGGTAGGGACTATTGATGTAACGGACTTTGCCCCAATGCATGCACGTGGAGAAATCGGCATAGCCATACTGAGTGAGTTCCAAGGTAACGGATTTGCGAAAGAGGCTTTAGAGCTGATGTGCGAATATACCTTTCGGTTTCTGTTCCTGAAACAACTGAATGCCCATGTTGCCGTAGATAATATATCGAGTTTGCGGCTTTTCAAATCTTGTGGTTTTACAGAGTGTGGTTTACTCAAGGAATGGTGGTGTGTAAGTGGAAAATATAAAGACGTCGTATTACTACAACGTCTTCGACCGGTTAATTAAGTGTAGGTATCTGTGGGAAGCGCGACCATATCTCATATTTGCTTCCCAAGTTGCCGAGCGCATTTTTCCAAAGATTCGAACTGGATTTTTCATCCAACATAGAATCAATGTTCATCTTACCCACTAGCCAAGTGTTTTCTTCAATTTCCTGACTTAATTGCTTGTGTTCCCAACCGGAATAACCTAGGAAGAACCGGATTTTACCTTTGACCGGGTTTCCTTGTATCAGGTATTCTTTGATGGCGTCAAAATCTCCATTCAGATAAAGCCCTTTGGAAATAGGCAGAGATCCCGATATATGTTCGAATGTATGTAAGTAGAACAGCGTATCCGTACTGAGCGGTCCACCTTTATATATAGGAATATTTTCGGAGTAACTGAATCCCTGTAATACATCGTTCAGGAATAAGGGTATGGATTTATTGAGAATGAGCCCCATTGTTCCGTCTTTACTATGATCTACCAGCAGAACGACTGAACGGCCAAATGTCTGGTCACACAAAAATGGCTCGGAAATTAAGACCTTTCCGCGCGAAGGAACTACATGATTAGTTTCTATTTTGAATATGTCAGCATTACTATACATGCCCCTAATATACAAATAAATCGTTAGAAGGCAAATAATACTAGGGGTTTTTACAATAAAAAAATAGCATTCTCGGATATTTAAGTTTTATAATTCGAAGTAATTGCATAAATTTGCAACTTCAAGGCACATATATACGATGAAACGAGTTCTTTTTTTTTATATTCTTATACTATTATTTTGTATTAGTTGGGCAAATTCTAAGGCTGCTTCTAAGAAATTTATTTTTCATTCGGAAGTTCCATTGTCCTCAATCAAAGTAACCGGTTTTGTCACTGACGAATCGGGCGAACCACTGATAGGAGCAACCGTTCGTGAAGAAGGTACTTCCAATGGTACTGTTACTGATACTGAAGGTAAATTTGAACTTTTTGTAGAAGATCAGGCGGTATTGAATATTTCGTTTATAGGTTATATCTCCCAAGAGTTGGCAATAAAAGGAAGTAAGGTTTTAAAAATCGTATTAAGAGAGAATACGGTACTTCTGGATAATGTCGTAATTACTGCTTTAGGTATAGAAAAGAAAGCAAATTCACTCTCTTATGCTGCCGATCAGATTAAAAGCGAAGAACTGACCCGGGTAAAAATGCCTAATCTAGTGACTTCATTGGCAGGTAAATCGGCAGGCGTGCAAGTTAGTCAGGTCTCTTCAGGACTGGGAGCTTCGGCCAAAGTTAGTATTCGTGGAATCCGTTCTGTGGCAAGCGATAATCAGCCGTTGTATGTAATTGATGGTGTGCCGATGTTGAATTCTACTTCCGAACAAGCTTATTCTGCAATTGGTGGTACGGCTAATGCCGGAAATCGTGATGGGGGAGATGGTGTCTCCAATCTGAACCCGGAGGATATTGAGAGTATCAGTATCTTGAAAGGTGCTCCGGCGGCGGCCCTCTATGGTAGTCAGGCGGCCAACGGAGTGATATTGATTACAACAAAGAAAGGTAAAGCGGAAGGGAAACGCAGCATTTCATTCTCCACCAGTTTGATGTTTGATAATGCTTTCTCCTTGCCGAAGATGCAGAACCGATACGGTGTAAGCGATGGAATAGATAGTTGGGGTGAGCGTGCTGATCTTCCCGACTACGACAACCTGAAAGACTTCTTTTCAACAGGAGTTACTTCGATTACCTCACTGTCTATAAGTCACGGTAACGAGAAATTGCAGAACTATTTTTCGTATGCTAATACAACCGGTCATGGTATTATAGGAAAGAACCGCTTGTCCAAACATAATCTTACTTTCCGGGAAACTTCGCTCTTTTTTGATTCCCGACTGAAACTCGATGGAAGTGTGAACCTGATGCGTCAAGTTTCTAAAGACAAGCCTACTGTGGGCGGTTTTTATATGAATCCACTAGTCGGTCTTTATCGTTTCCCGCGTGGGGAAGACCTTTCTTATTATAAAGATAACTTTGAGATTTATGACGAAAGCCGCAATTTGAATGTACAGAATTGGCATACCGCTTATGAGGACTTTGAGCAGAATCCTTACTGGATTACTAACCGTATTACCAGTCGGGACACTCGGGTACATGCCATTGTCTCGTTGTCGGCCCGTCTGAAAGTGAATAGCTGGATGGACTTGCAGGCAAGAGGGAATGCTGATTATATAAGCGATAAAGTCCGTCAGAAATTCTATGCTTCTACTGCTCCGGCATTGGCAGGTGCTAACGGGCGTTATATAGAAATGGATTATCAGGAAACCCAATACTACGGAGACCTTATGATGATGATGAAAAAGCAATGGAACGCATTTTCTGTAGATGGCACTTTGGGGGTCAGCATCAATGATAAAACAGTGAACTCCATCCGTTATGACTCAAAAACTGCTTCTTTAAAATATGCCAATGTTTTTAATTTGGCAAATATCATTATGAACGGTTCCGCCGCACTCGACCAGAGAATAGATGCACGCCGTCAACTGCAATCCCTATTTGCAACAGTGCAGGTAGGGTATAAAGAAGGCATTTATGTAGATCTTACGGCACGCAATGACTGGTCGTCGACATTGGCATATACCGCTCATGAAAAATGCGGTTTCTTCTATCCTTCGGTAGGAGCCTCTGTGCTCCTGAATAAACTGGTGACGTTGCCCGAATGGATTTCATTGGCCAAGGTACGTGGTGCTTACAGCATGGTAGGTAATGACATTCCAATGTTCATTACTAATCCTTCGGCCCATATTACCGCCGGTGGAGAATATATGGCAAGTGATGCCGCTCCATTTAAAGACATGGAACCGGAAATGACAAATTCGGTTGAAGCAGGTATCGAGGCACGTTTCCTGAAAGGACGAATCGGGCTGAATGCTACTTTTTACAAAACGAATACTCATAATCAATTTTTTAAATTGCCTACACTTTCGGGAGATAAATATGCCTACCGTTATGTGAATGCTGGTAATATACAAAATAGGGGGTGGGAGGTATCTCTCGATGCGGTACCTGTACTGACAACGGGCTTTAAGTGGAAAACTGATCTCAATTTTTCTTCTAATAGAAACAAGATTATTTCTCTTCACGAAGCATTGAAGGAATTTGTTTATGGTCCTACAAGTTTCTCTTCAAGTTACGCCATGAAATTGGTAAAAGGCGGTTCTATTGGAGATATTTATGGAAAAGCCTTTGTGAGAGATGATGCCGGAAACATAGTGTATGGTACAGAAGGAGATTATAAAGATCTGCCTTTGGTCGAAGGAGACGGTAATACAATCAAAGTAGGAAATGCCAACCCGAAGTTCATGCTTGGTTGGAGTCACCTGTTGTCCTACAAAGACTTTTCACTTTATTTTTTGATAGATTGTCGCTACGGAGGAGAAATACTCTCTCAAACGCAGGCAGATATGGATATGTATGGAGTTTCTGAATTTACGGCAAGTGCAAGAGATAAAGGCTATGTGGTGCTCGAAGGTCAACGTATAGATAATGTCAAAGGTTTCTATAAAAATGTAGTAGGAGGACGTGCCGGAGTAACAGAGTATTATATGTACGATGCTACCAATATTCGTTTGCGCGAGCTATCTTTGGCTTATCAACTTCCCGTTTCATGGGTTGCAAAAACGCATGTACTCAAAAAAGTACAACTCTCATTCACAGGGCGCAACTTGTTTTTCATCCATAAGAAAGCACCGTTCGATCCGGATCTGATACTATCTACGGGTAATGACAATCAAGGGATTGAAGTTTATGGTATGCCTACAACCCGTAGTTGGGGCTTTTCATTAAAGTGTGAATTTTAATTGAGGGATAAATGATATGAAACATATAATAGGATTGGCAGGCTTAATATTCGTACTTCTTTCTTGTACGGGCGGTTTCAGGGATATCAATACAGACCAGTCTGGCGTGACTGACAAAGATCTTCAGGCTGATTATAATGAGCATGGTATTCGTATCGGTATTATTCAGCAAGGCATCTACTTTAATTACGACTATGGTAAAGGCAAGAACTGGCCTTTTCAGATGACCCAAAACCTGAATGCGGATATGTTCAGCGGATATATGCACGATGCTAAACCGTTGAACGGCAGTTCGAACAATTCTGACTATAATTTGCAGGATGGTTGGACCAGTGCAATGTGGACTCATACCTATGAATACATTTTTCCACAAATATATCAATCGGAGAATGCGACACGCGAACGTATGCCCGCTTTTTTCGGCATTACCAAGATACTGAAAGCAGAAGTGATGCACCGTGTCTCCGATTACTACGGACCTATTGTATATAGCTGTTTTGCCGATCCCCAAGGTCGGTATATGCCCGATACCCAGCAAGCTGTTTATAATGCTTTTTTCTGTGAGTTGGACACTGCGGTAACAGTTCTCTCCAAATACATTGACGAACATGATGAAGCATCCGAATTTGCCCGCTTCGATATTTTGCTGGATGGTGAATACGCTTCGTGGATAAAGTTTGCCAATTCATTACGGATGCGTCTTGCTATGCGTATGGCTGTTGTCGAACCAGAGAAAGCGAAGGCTGAATTTCTGAAAGCTCTGAACAATGAATATGGTGTGTTACAGGATGCCGATGAACTGGTGGCAGTCTGCACAACAAGCGGTTACACCAATCCGTTGGGAGAAATCAATTTGGTTTGGAATGAAGCCTACATGAGTGCACCGATGGAATCCATCCTGAATGGTTACGAAGACCCTCGACGTGAACTTTATTTTAAAACATGTCAAAATGAAGCCTTTATAGGAGAATATCGTGGTATTCGTCAAGGAACTTGTTTTGCACATAACTTCTACAATACATTGTCTAAATTGACAATTACACAACTGTCTGATGCCGTTCTTATGACTGCTGCCGAAATTTGGTTTCTCCGTGCCGAGGCTGCTTTGCGTGGATGGACAGGTGAATCGCCAAAAAGCTGCTATGAGCAAGGTATTATTACTTCATTCCGTCAACATGGCATTTTACAACCCGATGATTATTTGGCCAGCGACCGTCTTCCTGCTGATTTCTTAGATACTTACGATGCCCAAAACAACATCAAAGCCCGATGTCGAGTATCACCTCGTTGGGATGAGAATGCAGATAAAGAAATAAAATTAGAGAAAATAATCACTCAAAAATGGATATCTATGTTTCCTGAGGGATGTGAAGCTTGGGCGGAGCAACGCAGGACTGGTTATCCCCGCTTGTTTCCAGTACGCTTCAATCATAGTAAGGAGGGATGTATCGATACGGAAACTATGATTCGGCGCTTGAACTTTCCCGGTGGACTGAAAACAGAGAATGCAGAACAATATGCTGCATTGGTGACAGCATTGGGTGGAAAAGATAATGCCGGTACCCGATTGTGGTGGGATACCGGCACGAATTGGTAAAATGTGTTGGTTTCTATTTTATTGGATGATTCTCTGCAAAAATGGCCATCCGTTCTTCCAGTTGGGCATATTGATGATCCTGGATAAAGGAGGTGCAGGCACGTAATCCCTCTTGATGGCTTCCGGTGGTTATCAGTGAAATGGCACTTACACCATAGTACATTAATTCCTTGGCAAGTTCTCCACTTGTCATACCCGGATAACCGATGGTGAAGTAGAAACCGTCGGCAATAGCTTCACCGAGGTCGTTATCGTATACCAGATGGAAACCGTACTGCAAGAAGATATCTTTCAGTCGGCGGGCGCGTTCGCCATACACTTTCACTTCGTCGAGGAAGTTGTATTTTCCGTCATTAGCAGCTTTCAGCATAGCGGCAAGGGCGAATTGTGCGGAGTGGCTGGTCCCCGAAGAGAGGGCATATAGCACACGATGAATAAATACTGTACCGAACGTACCGCCTCCGTAGCGCTTTTTAAATCCTTCATAAGCACGGTGATACAGTTTGTTAGAAATACAGCTTACACCGATGCGTTGTCCTGCATAACTGAAGGCTTTGGAGCCGGATATCAGCAATACATAATGGTCAGTGTATTTGGCTACCGAAGGTTGGTAAGGTGCCTCGAACGGTTTGCTTAGATTTTGGCGGAAATCCATGGCAAAATAGGCGAGATCCTCCAGTACGATGACATCATATTGAGTGGCAAGTTCGCCAATAATGCGCAATTCTTCTTCTTTAAGACATATCCAACTAGGATTATTAGGATTTGAATAGATAATAGCGGAGATGTTTCCTTTTTTGAGGTAACTTTCCAGTTTTTCTTTGAGCTTGTCGCCACGGTAGTCGTAAACGTCGAATGTTTCGAACTTATGTCCCATAACCACCAGTTGCTGCTTCTGTACCGGGAATCCTGGGTCAATAAAAAGAATGGTATCTTTCTTCTCGTCGCATTGGCAACAAGTGAGGAATGAGGCAAATGTGCCCTGCATAGAACCTGTGACAGGTACACAACCTTCCGGAGCTACATCTACATTAATAAAAGCTTTGATAAAGCGAGATGCTTCGGCTTTTAGTTCGGGCAGTCCGTTGATATCTGGATACAGGCTGGCAATGCCATTTTGTAACGCTTTGATTTCAGCTTCTACGCCAACAGCAGAAGGCGGCAGACCGGGCACACCCATTTCCATTTTTATAAATTCCACGCCCGACTCTGCTTCAGCTTTGGCGGCAATGGCTTTTACTTCGCGAATAGTAGCCTTTGAAAAGTCTGCTATATTGAATTTTTCGATGGTTTCATCGATAAGTTTACGCTCGATAGGAGTATTTTTCATGTCTTTCTTATTTTTATTTGCTTTGCAAAGGTAATATAAATCTCTTATAATCAATCCATGTTAAAAAAAAGATGATTTTTTTTCTTCAGAACTATTGCAGATATGAAAAAAATACCTACCTTTGCAACCGCAATCGAGAGAGACAGCAAACAAAAAATGAAATAATGGTTCGGTAGTTCAGTTGGTTAGAATACATGCCTGTCACGCATGGGGTCGCGGGTTCGAGTCCCGTCCGGACCGCTTTCAAAGAAAGCAAAATAAAGTAAAGCTCTGTAATTCAATGATTACAGAGCTTTTTCTTTACTTTGGCAATGGTTGTTAGGATACTAAAATATTTGAAACTCTCTATTTTTACATAAAATTTAAATTAGAACATACATGATGTTACTATTGTTAGGCAATACTCAGTAACACTTTTCGAAAGAAAAATGATTGGAGTTATAGAAAAGCAATAATAAAAACGTTAGAATATTAAATTATGGATATTACAATACACGAGTTGAGCAACGACGAAATTACAATAGCATTAGAACTTACATGGGAAGTTTTCATGGAATTTGAAGCTCCGGATTACTCACAGGAAGGGATAAATGAGTTCCGATCTTTTCTTGATGATCAGGATGCGATGAAGAAACTTCGTTTTTGGGGTGCTTTGAATCTAAATAAGATGGTTGGGATACTTGCTATGCGACAAGATCACATCTGCTTGCTTTTCGTAAGAAAAGAATTTCATCGGCAAGGAATTGCCAAGAAACTTTTCCGTCATTTGCTTTATCAAATCAAAAGTGAAACGATTACGGTAAATTCATCTCCTTATGCGTTGGAGGTCTATGGCAAATTGGGATTCAAAGCTATAAAAGCTGAGCAAATCACAAATGGAATACGATATACGCCAATGATTTATGTTAGAGAGGAATCTGTAATTGTGGGCTGAATTTGTTTAAGTTATGCAAGAAGGTATTATTTTTCAATGAGAATACTTAAAGCAAGTCGGATTTATAAAGCCGTAAGACAAGTGAACAGAATGAAAAGTATGGAGCAAACAAAATCCTTCACCAGTCTGTTTTATTTGCATGATTCAAAGGAATTTTATTTATCGTTTTCTGCACAACGAGAAGCTGAAGCATAAGTTGTACGTTATTATTTTCGAGTCGGATACTCCGGCTGGAAAAGCATTCGACGTGGCTCTTATTATATGTATTCTGCTTAGCATACTATTAGCTATAGTAGAGAGTCTTCAAGGACTGCCAACTTGGCTTACAGGACCATTTATAGTATGTGAATTCCTTTTTACCGGATTCTTCACTTTTGAATATCTGACCCGCATTTACTGTTCGCCCCATCCGCGAAAATACATATTCAGTTTCTTCGGCATTGTAGATTTGCTGGCAACCTTGCCGTTATACCTTGCTTTTTTCATTCCTAATGCACGCTATTTGCTGGTGGTGAGAGCATTTCGCATTATACGGGTATTCCGTATATTCAAGCTCTTTAACTTCTGGATCGAAGGTGAGCGTTTGCTCAGTTCGCTTCGGGAGAGTAGTAAGAAAATTGCAGTATTCTTTCTTTTTGTAGTTATTCTTGTAATCTCTATCGGTACTTTAATGTATATGATAGAAGGGAATCGCCCAGGTTCGCAGTTCGATAATATTCCGAATAGCATTTATTGGGCCTGTGTCACCATGACTACGGTGGGATATGGTGATATAACCCCTGTAACTCCGCTAGGAAAGTTCCTTTCTGCGTGTGTTATGTTAATAGGCTACACGATTATTGCGGTTCCTACAGGCATTGTTTCCGTATCGATGATAAAAGAGTATAAAAAGCTGAAAGATCTGGAATGTCCTAACTGTCACAAGACGGGGCATGAAGAGAATGCCGCGTTTTGTAAGTACTGCGGGCATAAGTTAAAGGAAGAACAAGGTTGATTTTCTTATATATTCAGTTGCATATTTCATAGCTTCACTGACTTTTTACAAAATAATACTTTTAATTGTGGAATATTTGTTACTTTCGCAAGGAATAACTGAATCATGAGAATTCTTAACTCAAAATATAAATATGTCTTTGCCGGCATTTGTCTATTAGGAATATTTCTTTGTGGATACAACTTTAATAGGTGGTATGCTAAACACTATAGAGTAAAGAAGCATATTTCTGTTATTTATTCTTTTACTGAAGGCGATGCTTGTTATGGTAATTTTGATGAACTTCTTGAAAAAGAATTCAGAGAACAGGGAGTTGAACCCATTTTAGACAAATTCTACCTTTGTAGTGATTCCGAGGATTTGACTGAAGAAACAGAACGCATACAAAGATATCTCGAAATAATTAAAAGTAAACCGTTGGATCTTATTCTGACAACAGGTGACCAATCAATCTCTTCTCTTTTATCTACCCGGCATTCACTGCTGGATTCTATACCAGTGGTAGCGTGTAATGTGCATTTTCCGGATAAACAACTGATAAGCGAATATCAATCAAAGCAAGTGTACGTGCTAAGGGATATTCCTGACTTCAGGAGCAATATTAATTTTATCAGAGCATTGCAAGCAAATGCCAATATGGAAATTATATACAATATTGACTTTACTTTTTATGGACATAAATCCTTCGATCTGCTAACTAAAATTGTAGACCGTGAAAATGTCCGTGTATTAAGCTCCGAATCTTCATTCCCTATAGAATATGAGTATAATGAATTGAAAGGAATGGTTGAATATTATAACTTGATGCCTGCTGTTGCAAAGGAGGATATCAAGAAAAACAAACTAACTGTAAGTCTCTGTCCATTCCGGTATATGAAGGGGAGTTCGCTGCTTATCATGATGGAAAAATCAAAAAGTGAACAAGGTAGAAAAGCTTTTTTATTGGATAAATTCGACTCGATGGCACATCCGGTAGTAAACTCTTTAAGTATTCCTTCTTTCAGTTGCCTACGCGAAGGATTTGGTGGATGTACCAAGATCGTGGGCGGTTATATGTCGACAGATGTAATTTCTGCCCATACAGTGGCAAATGTTTCTGCCGCTCTGCTAAAAAACAAAAAGACGGTTATTCCTAAAATACAGGACTTGAAGAAAGAATATGTACTCGACTGGACTTATTTCTCGACCTATAGTGGTTACGATATGAAGAATGTGCCCTCCAATGTACGTATTATTAATTACCCGTTCTATGACCATTATAAGTTGGAAATTTATTTGTTGGGTGGACTGTTTGTCTTGGCATTTGTCTACCTATCGGTGATTTTACTGCGCACCCGTCGGCGTTCTTTGATTCAGCATAAAAATATGAAGATGCTTGAAGAAGCCCATAAACGATTGACGCTTTCTACTGATGGTGGACAGATTTCACTTTGGAATATACAGGGGGAAGTTGTTGAATTTGATGAGAACTATTCAGCTTTGACTGGGCTGGGGCAACGGCGTTTTACGAAAGATGATTTTATGAAGTATATTCATCCTGATGATGTCAAGAGGTTCAGTGATTTTTGTGAGACTTTGTATACAATCTCGGATATGCATGTAGAACGTTCACGTTTTAGTTTTGGTGACGAGGAGTATCAATGGTATGAGTTCCGATGTCGTAACTTGGAAAATTCTCAAGGTGAAATGATGATGGCAGGTATCATGCAGAATATTCAGGAAGTGGTAGAACGTGAACAACAACTAATCCTTGCCAAACAGATGGCAGAGAAAGCCGAATTGAAACAATCGTTCCTCAATAATATGAGTCATGAAATTCGTACACCGCTTAATGCTATTGTGGGTTTTACGAATTTATTGAATGGCGAAGGAGCTGACGAGATTGAGCAGAAAGAGAAGGAGGAAATGCTTCAGATTATAAATCTCAATAACGATTTGCTCTTGAAACTTGTTGAAGATGTGGTGGAAATTTCTCGTTTGGATTCCGGTAGTATGGAATTTGATATTAAAGAATGGAATCTAACTGAAGTCGTTCGGGAGATTTACAGGACTTACTGCCCGTTGATAAAGTCTTCTTTGCAGTTTCGACTCGAATTGGATGAAACAGTCTCTTTGCCGATTCATATTGATTGTTCGCGGTTCATCCAAGTTATTTCTAACTTCTTAAATAACGCGAATAAGTTTACATGGAGTGGTCACATTACACTAGGGTGTAGTGTGAACAGAGAACTTAATGAAGCATGTGTTTATGTAGAAGATACAGGTAAGGGCATCGATGAACAGGAACTGATGATGATTTTCGATCGTTTTTATAAGACAGATGAATTTGAACAGGGCAGTGGTCTGGGACTTTCTATCAGTAAGGTTATTGTAGAGCGGTTGTCAGGGCGCATTGAAGTACAATCTAAAGTAAATGGTGGTAGCAGGTTTGCTGTCATTTTGCCTTTGATATGAAAGATAAGGGTTTCGTGTGAGAATTTATTCTATTAAGAAATCTTCTGATTTGAAATTACTGTAGTATCTGCCTGAGATAGCTGTAAATTTTAGAACACAATAGTCGGGATCGGTTACACCTTTCGGGTAGTACACGGTGTCACCCTCACGCCATATCATTTCTTTGCTGGTATTGTCAGTCAGGACTTCCATAGTACCGCGCAGCATGACACCTCGAAAGAAGCGACTGCCACAAAAGTATATGCAGGCACGATTGTTTTCCTGGTATTGTGCTACCCGCATCGAGGAAGTATTTGTTGTTAAGTAGATGGTTTTGATACCTTCTCTTTTTCGGGGTTGTAGCATAGCTTTGAGGTTGGGATATCCTTCTTTATCTATCGAACCGATAAAAGCTGTTTTCTGCCTGTCAATGATTGTTCTTACTGTTTTTTCTGCATCTTTCATTGTTTTACTGTTTTTATGGGTTAGTAAATGCTGATTTGTATAACTGACGCAAAGGTAGGAAACAGATAAGATATCCGAACAATAAAAAGAACGGAGGAAATGTCACTTTTTACGGTTTATACTTACATGTCTCTTACGGTTTATGTATCTGCCGATAAGAAAGCGGTGTCTCTTTCGTGTGTTGCCTAAAACTGCGTACAAAGTAGGAGACAGTTGAAAAGTTAAGCTTAAAAGCGATTTCTGCAATGGGCAGTTGGGTATAAACGAGTAGCCTTTTGGCTTCATCCATCACTTTGTTGCGAATGTATTGCTTGGCACTAATGTTCAGGGTCGAGCTTACTATTTCATTCAGGTAATTGGGAGTGATACAAAGCTTATCGGCATAATATCGGACGGAATGTTGCTCTTTAATATGGGCATTGACTTCTTGGATAAATTTATTCAGATGGATTTTACCGGTTTCTTTGGTTATTTCCTTCGTTTCATTCAAAGTTGATTCCATATTAAGATAGGCACGATTAAGTAACATAAGCGCTTCGAAGAGTAAAGCTCTCAGTACATGTATGTCGTTCTGCTGGCATGTGTCAATTTCTGTTTTTACGTCCTTTAAAAGCTGAAGTATTCTGGAATAGAGTTTGTCCGGCAGGTGTAGTTTACGAGCGGTCTTATCCGGATTGAAAAAGGGAAGGTGTTGTACAAACAAGGAGTCTTTGAAAAAGGAAGAAAGAAATTCGTCTTCAAAGATCAAGGCATAACCGCTGGTTATATGTTCGGTATCCCAATTCCGTATCTCACCCGGTTTGGAAAAAAATACATCACCGGGAACAGCTTCGATAGTCTGATTATCAATAGAAAACATCCCTTCTCCTTTGGTGATAAGAGTAATATCGTAGTATGTTAATGTGTGTACGCTTCCTCTCGTCAAAAACTTTTTAGTATATTCCAGTTCTACGACATCAATCAGGAGCTCGCTTCCGTATTTAGTCTTGTAGAAGGTGTATTGAGGAACATAGTTTTTCATAGTTAGTTCAAAATTATGGTTACAAATATACGAATTTACTTATCTTTGCAGCTACAATTATCAATGAAACAGATAAAGACTGTCTGTGATTGGCTTATTATGAAACAGAAACGCATACCACTGGTAGGACAACAATATGTTGTTCCTTTTATATTGATTACTTCTCTCTTTTTCTTGTGGGGGTTTGCTCATGCTATCTTAGATGTCCTGAACAAACATTTCCAAGAGTTGCTTGATATTACCAAAACATATTCTGCCTTCATTCAGGTGACCATGTATATGGGGTATTTTGTGATGGCCATTCCTGCCGGATTGTTTATCAGCCGTTTTGGATACCGCAAAGGAGTAGTTTTCGGATTGTTGCTTTATGGCATAGGCTCCTTGCTTTTTATTCCCGGACAATACTATTTGTCATTTAACCTTTTCTTGTTTGCACTATTTGTCATCGGTTGCGGACTGACTTTTCTCGAAACGGCGGCAAATCCTTATGCTACCGAATTGGGAGCAAAAGAGACTGCTGCCAGTCGCCTGAACTTTGCACAGTCTTTTAATGGGTTGGGATGTATCTGTGCTCCCGTTTTAGCCGGATTGTTACTTTTCTCTGCTGATGGACAAGATGGTTCCGGAAATGTAGCACTGCCTTACGTTTGTATGGGTGTTGTAGTGCTGATGGTTGCTTTAGTCTTTTCAAGAATCAAGTTGCCGGAGATAGAGCATTGTGTAGAAGTTGATGAAAAAGGTAATCAGGTAGGGTTATGGACACATAAATTTTTCATCTTCGGTTTACTGGCTTTGTTTGCCTACGAAGTGGGAGAGATATCAATTAATAGCTTTTTTATTAACTATGTAGTGGAACAGAACTGGATGAATGCCCGTGATGCTTCATTGGTGCTTTCTTTTGGTGGATTAGGACTGTTTATGTTGGGACGTTTTGTCGGTAGCTGGATTATGAGACGCGTTCGTGCAGAGAAGATGCTATTCATATGTGCTACGGGAACTGTAATAACCACTGCTGTAGTGCTGTTGGATGTGGGGATGTTGTCATTAATCTCTCTTCTATGTGGCTACGCCTTTGAGTCGATAATGTTTCCTACCATATTCGCTCTTTCGCTCAGGGGATTGGGAAATCATACTAAGCGGGCATCTTCTTTTTTGATGATGTCTCCCGTAGGTGGAGTGGTTGGTCCATTGTTAATGGGGTTGGTAGCCGATTGCACAACGATGGTAATGGCATTTATTGTGCCGTTTGTAGCTTATGTTATTGTATGGTGTTATGCCCGGAAGATGGTATATATTACCTCAAAATCACACTAGCAAATATTCTAGTATAATAGATATCCTGCAATCCCTGCAAGTATTATCAACAGAATAGGATGTAGATTCCACTTCCAGGTTACACCAAAAGCAGCGGCAAATATACATATACTTTTATAGTCGATGAAATTCTCTTTATTCATTAGAAGTAGAGCGGCAGCGGCAATCAGTGAAACGGACATAGGTAGCAGACCAGACATTGCTGCCTTGATATATTTATTGTTTTTGCACTTCACAAAGAAATAAGAAATAAGCAATACCAGAATGAACGAGGGTAAGCAAACTGCAATAGTAGCCACAATAGCTCCCCATACGCTTTGAGTAACTGCATATCCCACATAGGTTGCACTATTGATGCCAATCGGGCCGGGTGTCATCTGCGAAATAGCAACTACATCTGTAAATTGTTGCGATGTAAGCCAATGGTGATGCTCAACAATTTCATACTGGATAAGAGATAACATTGCATATCCACCCCCAAAACCGAAAGTACCTATTTTTAAGTATACTAAAATCAATTGCCAATAAATCATGCTTGTAATTTTGTCAGTTTATCTTTTAACCATAAGGTGTATATCATTCCTCCAACTATCCCTGCTAAGACAACGTACACAGGCGATAACCCGAATTGCCAAATCAACACCGCAGCAATAGCCGGCAATATCAGTTGCCAGTACTTCAACTTCAAAGCCCGTGTAGCCGATATACAAGGAAATAATATGAGTGCTACTACTGCTGGACGGATGCCATTGAAGATACTAATCATTACTTGGTTATCTTGAAAATGTGCAAAGAACATAGCTATCAGCATCATAATGACAAAAGAAGGTAAGATAGTGGCGAGTGCACAAACCAAACTTCCTTTTACTTTATACATTTTATAACCCACGAAAATAGATATGTTTACTGCAAAAACTCCAGGTAGCTATTGTGTTAAAGCGAACATTTCCATGAAATCTTCCTTGCTCATCCATTTTTTCTTTACAATCTCTCGCTCAATGAGAGGAATCATAGCATATCCTCCGCCTATAGTGAACATCCCTATCTTGGCAAAGGTCAAAAAAAGCAATATGTATTTCATTATTTCCAAAGGTAACTTTCTATTGCAAAGTAACCTAATTTTATCTATATATCCAAGCTGAATGATGACTATTTAATTTATAATATTTTATATAAACTTGCTTTATTCTTAAATCTCTTTAAAAGGTGCATCTTTAGACCTAATAAAGCTTTATATTTAACACCTAATTACTAAAATAAATAGAAAAAATATGATGCAAATAGTACGATTACAGGGCACTGACAAGCGGCTGTATCAGCTTGTAGCTCCTTTGGTGATGAGCCCGGAGGTGTTAAAACAAAACTATAACTATCCCTTTCGTACTTCGGAAGATTTTGAATGGTTTGTTGCCTTGGAGAATAAAAATGTTATTGGTTTTATTCCGGTGGAATACAAAAAAAATGAGTGTGTAATCAATAACTATTATATCAAAGGAAAAAGTGAAGAAACATTGAGAATATTGTTGGAGAAAATTGTAGAGGTTATGGATCAAGATAAATATCTTACTGCAGTTAGCTTTCTGGAAGATAAGGCTGTTTTTGGCGAATTTGGGTTTTCGGAAGAAAAGGTGTGGACCCGTTATGTGAGAATGAAGAAAGATAAATGATTATGGGGATACCTAAAAACGTATATGAACTGACACAAGAGCGTATCGGGCTTATTTTTAAAGAATTTGATACAGTTTGTGTTTCTTTTTCAGGCGGCAAGGATAGTGGTGTTTTACTGAATTTATGTATAGATTATATTCGGAATAACCATTTGGATCGTAAGTTATGTGTGTTTCATATGGATTATGAAATTCAATATAAAGTAACTATTGATTATGTTGATCGTATATTGGAGGCGAATAGAGATATTTTGGAAGTTTATCGTGTCTGTGTACCTTTTCGCGTAACTACCTGTACATCGATGTATCAAAGTTATTGGCGTCCTTGGCAAGATGATATGAAAGAGATATGGGTGAGGCAGATGCCCAAGGATTGCTTAACGAAAGAAGCTTTCTCTTTTTATACTCCCGAAATGTGGGATTATGAGTTTCAAATGCACTTTGCTAAATGGCTGCATCTGAAAAAAGATGGAGTACGTTCCTGTTTTCTTATAGGTATACGTACACAAGAAAGTTTTAACCGTTGGCGTAGCATTCATTTGAATAGAAAATATCAAATGTATCATAATTACCGTTGGACTTCAAAAATAGGTAACGACATTTACAATGCCTATCCCATTTACGACTGGAAGACAACGGATGTTTGGACAGCAAATGGAAAATTTGGCTACGATTATAATCATTTGTATGATTTGTATTATAAGGCAGGTGTCAATATTGAACGCCAACGAGTAGCAAGCCCCTTTTTATGCGAAGCTCAAGAGAGTTTGCGGCTTTATCGTGCCATTGATCCCAATACTTGGGGAAAGATGATAGGACGAGTAAACGGAGTTAATTTTACTGGTATATATGGAGGTACACGTGCTATGGGGTGGCAGAGTGTTCGTTTGCCAAAAGGTCATACATGGAAGTCATTTATGCAATTCTTACTTTCTACTTTGCCCGAAGAGACTCGGAGGAATTATTTGAAAAAACTCACTGTCAGCATAGAATTTTGGCGGACTAAGGGCGGATGCCTTGGTGAAAGTACGATTCAGAAGCTGATAGATGCAGGTATTCCCATTGAAGTAATGAATAATACGAATTATAAAACCAATAAAAAACCAGTCCGCATGGATTATCTGGATGATATTGACATTGCGGAATTCCGTGAGATTCCTACTTATAAGCGAATGTGTATTTGCATCTTGAAAAATGACCATGCTTGCAAATATATGGGTTTTGCCCTGAATAAAGAAGAAGCCTATAAGAGAGATAAAATAATGGAACAATTCAAAAATATGATGTTATGAGTATAGAGAAGAGTCCGGTATATAGTGTGAAAGCAATTCCTGTTGAGAAGATTCAAGCAAATGACTATAATCCGAATGTGGTAGCTCCGCCTGAAATGAAGTTGTTGGAACTTTCTATTTGGGAGGATGGCTTTACCATGCCTTGTGTTTGTTATTATGATAAAGATACAGATACATATATCTTAGTAGATGGTTTTCATCGGTATCAAGTATTGAAAAACTCTAAAAGAATATATCAACGGGAGAATGGATTGCTGCCTGTTGTCGTGATTGACAAAGAAATTTCCAACCGTATGGCATCTACTATTCGCCATAACCGTGCTCGTGGTACGCATAATATCGAGTTGATGTGCAATATTGTTGCCGAACTCGATCGTGCCGGTATGACTGACGAATGGATTATGAAAAATGTTGGTATGGATCGTGATGAAGTACTTAGATTAAAGCAAATATCCGGGTTGGCAGATTTGTTTGCTAATAATAATTTTAGCATTCCAGATAATAAAGTAGAGTATATTCCTGAGGAATAAATTGTTTTTTGAGGATCGGTTAATTCCTTCTTTAACTTTAAATTCATTAACATGTGAAATAATTCCTTGCAAACTTGCATATTTTAGTCAAATCTCCTACATTTGTCAGCATAAAATATGGCAAACGAGTTGCGTGTGTCTTTTGCATTATAAAAAATGTTACATGAAGAATATTTTGGTTAGTGGAGGTGCTGGATTTATAGGCTCCCATCTATGTACACGGTTAATTAATGAAGGGCATAAAGTAATCTGCCTGGATAACCTATTTACCGGCTCAAAAGAGAATATTGCTCACTTAGAGAATAATTCTCGTTTTGAATTTGTACAGTTCGATGTCGAAAATCCTTATGAAGCCGATGTGGATGAAATTTATAATTTAGCTTGTCCGGCTTCACCGATCCATTATCAGTATGATGCAATTAAGACTATAAAAACTTCAGTGCTGGGTGCAATCAATATGTTGGAGTTGGCAAAGAATACAAAAGCTAAGATATTACAAGCTTCAACCAGTGAAATTTATGGAGATCCGGTTGTTCATCCGCAAGTTGAAGACTATTGGGGAAATGTAAATCCGATAGGCATTCGTTCGTGCTATGATGAAGGTAAACGTTGTGCAGAAACCTTGTTCATGGACTATCACCGCCAAAATGGATTATGCATTAAGATTATTCGCATATTCAATACGTATGGTCCGCGGATGTTGCCTAATGACGGTAGGGTAGTATCTAATTTTGTTGTTCAGGCATTGAAAAATCAAGATATAACAATCTATGGTTCGGGTAAGCAAACCCGTAGTTTCCAATATGTGGACGACTTGATTGAAGGTATGATACGTACGATGAACACGGATGATGAATTTATTGGTCCGGTAAATCTGGGAAATCCCCATGAATTTTCTATTCTAGAACTGGCAGAGAAAGTGATAGCGCTGACGAATTCTAAATCAAAACTTATATTTAAGCCACTTCCGCATGATGACCCCAAGCAAAGACAGCCGGACATCACGTTGGCAAAGGCTAAACTGGGATGGGAACCTACCATTGAGTTGGATGAGGGGTTGCGCCACATAATAGAATATTTTAAAGAATATCAATCCTAGTTAATTATTTATTATATTTGAATAACGGGAAAAAACAATATAAAGATGAACATGGAAATAAATCCTTCAGAGTACAAGATTCTCATCGTTGACGATGTGATGTCGAACGTTTTACTGTTAAAGGTACTCTTAACTAATGAGAAATTTGCTATCGCTACAGCAAGTAACGGGCGACAAGCACTGGAGCAAGTGGATAAAGAGAATCCGGATCTGATACTACTTGACGTTATGATGCCGGATTTAAGTGGTTTTGAGGTTGCTCAAAAATTGAAAGCAAATCCTCAGACTGCTGAAATTCCAATCATCTTTCTGACTGCATTGAATAGTACGGCAGATATAGTAAAAGGCTTCCAGGTAGGTGCCAATGACTTTATTTCCAAACCCTTCAATAAAGAAGAACTTATTACCCGCGTTTATCACCAAATATCGTTGGTAGCAGCCAATCGTCTTATTTTGAGTAGAACAGAAGAGTTACGTTGTACAATTGCAGGGCGTGATAAATTGTATTCTGTAATAGCTCATGACTTACGTTCACCTATGGGATCGATCAAGATGGTATTGAATATGCTGATCTTGAATTTACCTTCCGGGAAGATTGGTGAGGAAATGTATGAGCTGCTGACCATGGCAAATCAAACAACAGAAGATGTATTCTCTTTGTTGGATAATTTGTTGAAGTGGACAAAGAGCCAGATTGGAAAAATGAATGTCGTTTATCAGGATATTGACCTTGTAGAGGTGGTAGAGAGTGTAATTGAGATATTCAATATGGTTGCCGGTCTGAAGAAGATCAATATTAAAATTGAAAAACCGGAGAAGATAATTGTAAACGGTGATATCGACATGCTGAAGACAGTGGCTCGTAACTTGCTCAGCAATGCTATCAAGTTCAGTAAGGAAGGAAGCGAAGTACTGGTGAAGATGGAAGTTATAGAAGGTGTAGCTGTTGTCAGCGTTCAAGATCATGGCTGCGGTATCAATGAAGAAGGACAAAAGAAGCTGTTGCATACAGATACCCACTTTAGTACTTTTGGTACGAACAATGAAGAAGGTTCAGGACTGGGCCTACTTTTATGCCAGGATTTTGTTACGAAGAATGGTGGAAAGTTATGGTTTACTTCCAAAGAAGGAGAAGGATCGACTTTCAGTTTTTCTATCCCATTGAAGAAGTAATATTAGATTCTTAAAGATTTTTTCCCTATAATTTTGAGCAGAAAGCCAATGGCTTTCTGCTTTTTTGTGGAGTTCACTAGTGGAAAGGGTGTTTTATCGTTTACACAAACTCCTGTAGTCACAATATTCACATCTCTTGGTATTTTCTGTTTGGTCAAAGGGAATATCCGGATTGTATATCTCTTGCAATAGCTCTTGCAATCGTTCACGGAACTCATCTTCATAGAAAGCAAAATTATTCACCGGAACTTTAGGTTGGCGGGGAGCACCCATTTCAATAACGGGAGAATAGCTTTCGGAGGCTGCACGGTGAATATAGAGTAGGGAAGGAGCTACCTTTAATGGTTGTTTTCGGCATAAAATAGCAGCGTACAGAAATGTCTGAAAAATATAGTTAGGACGGTTTTCGGCAGGAGTGAACAATTGCTCTATGCTTTCGGGAGTTTTAGGAGTCCCTCCGGTTTTATAGTCTACGATGCGCAGGGTATCGTCTTTGATATCCAAGCGGTCTATGGTACCACCTATTTTAATAGAGAGCTTTCCTGTCGGGATGGTTATATCTAATACATCGTGAACGTCTTTCTCCATACCTTCCATAAAGAAAGGCGCATACTGCAGATCGTTTCTTAGAAGCTGTCTCAAATAAGAAGTGATTACTTTGGAGTGAATAAGTTGCGTTCCATTATACTCCGGTTGTTCTGTCAGATCGACATGAAAAAACTTCTTCTTAAAGGCATTGTCTACATAAGTTTGTAGTTTAACTTCATTCTTCAGAAGCGCTTCCAGATCTTCTTTTCGGATTTCTTTTCCATTTGCTGTAAGATCTCTGTATACTAATTCTGCAGAGTAGTGGAAGATGGTACCGAATAAAGCGGAGTCTATTTCTGCACTTACTTCATCAGGGACCTTCAACTTGGCAACATAGCGGTAGTAGAACATCAGGTGGCAATCCAGATAAGTATTGAGTGCTGATGGAGAGAAGAATGTATCCGGATGGCGGCGTATGTCGTACATTCGGTACATCCGCTCCAGTATCTCCGTTGTTTTGTTGATACAGATGTCCCTGCTATGTTGAGGCGATTGTCCGGCTTCGAGATATTCACGAGAGATGTCGTGTGATGATTCAACGAGGAATTGTAACATGAAGCGGGACATTTCGCCGCGATTCAATCCATCAGAAGAAGTGTTATATAATAAGGTGATATTTTCTGCTCGTTGTATAAGACGGTAGAAGTAGTAAGCATAGACTGCATTCTTATGTTCTATCGTAGTCATGCCAAATGCTTTCCGTAAGTTGTAGGGGATAAAAGAAGATTCCCCGCCTGCTTTGGGCAACTGTCCTTCGTTGAGGGAGAGCATGATGAGATTCCGAAAGTCGAGGTTACGCGTTTCGAGTACGCCCATTACTTGCATGCCGATGGCAGGTTCCCCATGGAAAGGAATGTTGGCAGAAGTAAGCAGGCGGTTGAGCAGACGCTTCATGGTATCTATTCTTATACTACTTAGTTCTCCGGTTTCTATCAAGTTGACCAAACGATTGACAAGCGTATAGCTTTTGAATAGCGACTCCCGGTAGAGTTGGTTGAAGATATCTTCTGAATTATCTTCATTCTCCTGCCGATAAATTACAGAGACTTCACGAAGTAAATCTGTGAGATAGCGGCATAAAGCAGCTATACCGTATTGCGGGGTGAAGACTTGTTCAAGGAAATCGTCTTGTTTTAACTCTGAGGGAAGAGGATAGAAACGGTTATCCTTGGTCAATTGTCTTTCCAAAACTTCGGCAGAGGTGGATAGCTGGCGGGTGTAAGGATGCTTTAGGACGGAAAGCACGGTTTCATAGCTATATCGTCCGGTATCGCTGCGGTAGCCGGTGGTCTGCATTTCGACAAGGGAATTAATAAAGCTATATACAGGCGTCTGCGCTAAAGGAAATCCCATAGTGATATTGACGTTCTTTACTTCCGATGAAATGGAGTGGAGAACAGGGAGCAGAAGACTCTCATTGCAGAGAACGACTGCATTTTCTTTCTCTTTTAACTCTTCATTTTCGATAATTGATTCTTTTATCCATTCCGGTAAATAGCGCGCCTGTGCATTTTCAGTAGGTGCAGAGATAAATCGCACTTTCTTGGGTTTGCGTAGTACATCGAACACTGATTCCGGCAGTTGATTAGGAAATATTTTCAAGTTACGGAGAATAAATTCTCCCGCTTCATGGGTATATGGTGGCTTTTGCTCATGAGGCAAGCGAGTATAGAATATATCATAATCCCAGTAGAAGAGTGCTTTTCCTGCATCTTGCAAACGACGGAAGAATTCTATTTCCACTTTATTCAGTACATTGAAGCCCACAAAGACGTAGCGATCGTAATGGAGTTGGTCGGTATCCAGTTTCTCCATCACGTTGCGATACATCATGCCTTCATAGGCGATGCCCAGATTTATGAGATTTGTGTGGTAATGCCGGTAGATATCTCCTAACTTATCCCACAAGGAGATGAATTTAGTTTTCAACTCGGTCCGTTTCTCAATTGAGAAGTTTTGAAAGAACTGTTGGATTGCTTCTTCCTGCTCTTTATCTAGGAAGTCGTAGTCATCCATAATGTGGGTTAAGTCCTGAAGGTTGGTAAAGAGTTTGTCGGCATCGACGAGGTTTTTGTCTACATCGTCAAAGTCGCTGATAAGCAGTTCTCCCCAAAAGTAGAAATCATCAAGAGCTTCTCCACTTTTGGTCTCTTCACGGAATACTTTATATAGTTCGCACACCAAGCGGATAGGATCACCTAATTTTAAAGACGAGAACTGGCGGAATAGTTCGCTGATGCTTAAATATGCGGGTGACCATAACGGGTGATCCGTTTCTGCTGCCAGATGCTCGTTAAAGAATAGGCTAGCGCGTTTATTGGGGAAAACAATGGCTGTACGCGACAGATCGTTTCCTATTTTGTTATAGAGGTCGTGGGCGACCAGTTGGAGGAATGTTTCCATATTGTTATTATACTTTTTCTATAATCTCTTCTTCAACATACCACAGATATCCTTTGATACTTTCCTGTGGATATCCCATGCGGGCAAGCAATTGCATATATCCTCTTACCTGCTTGTTATATTTCTTGTTGGGTTTACCGAATTTGAAATCTACCACTACGATTTCTCCGTTTCGCATCATCACACGGTCGGGACGGCGGGTTCTCAATTCTCCGTTTTCTTGCCAGATAATATCGCATTCGTTGAAAAGCCGCCAGTTGCCGGAGTACCAGTCTTTGACTTGAGGTGAGGAGAAAGCACGTTCGGTAAGTTCCCGTATTTCTTCTTCTGTTTCGGTTCGTCCTATAATACCTTCAAATACCAGCTGGCTGATGGCATCATCAATATCCTCTTCTGTTTCGATGGCGGAGAATAAGGTATGCAGCAAACGGCCACGATTCATAAAACGTTGGCTGGATTCCGCTTCATCTATTCCGGCGATAAAATCTGCTGATCGGTTGGACTGGCGGAATTCTATTTCATGGAGCATGCTTTCCATGTGAACAGGCAGCTTTATTGGTTTTCGGGAGAGTATATTTATCGGTTCCGGTTGCTTGCCGGCCGGACTATTTTCTTTTGATTCGGAAGGACAAAGCTTTCCGCATTCGTAAATGCCTGCTTCTTCATCCCAACTTCCTACACCTTGTTTGGCTACTTGCGGAAGGGTATTGGCTAGGAGTTCGGACATCGTTCCTTTTTGACTTTTCTTGCTCCAAAGAATCAGGTTTTTTCCGGCACGGGTGAAGGCTACATACAATAGATTTAGATTGTCCACCCAAAGCTGTAACCGTTCATGTAAATAATCCTGACGGTAGACAGATTCCGCCATTGTAGAAGAATAATTTACCGGAATAAGGCTCAATGCATTATAGGGCTTTTCGGGTGCAGTACACCATACAAGTTGGTTATTCGTTTCGTTCTCCAGTTTCCAGTCACAGAAAGGTATAAGTACTGTATGGAATTCCAGTCCTTTTGATTTATGAATGGATAAGATGCGGATTCCATCCATTTCTCCACTGGGAATAGTTTTGCTGCATAAAGTTTCTTCCCAATAACGGATGAATCCATCTAAATCGGAAGAATTGCTTTGCAGATATTCGGTCACGGCATCGAAGAAAGAAAATAGATAAGCATCCTGTTTCTCAATGCGTTTCATCTGAAATATGCTGAAGAGTTCTTCCAATAGTTCATATAAAGGCATCAGACGTAATATTTCAATGCGTGAGTTGAATGAGTCGGGAAGCATCTCTTCGGGAGTACCGATAAACAAGCTGTGCCAATCTGTACCTTCTTCGCTTGCTATTTCCGATTTTTCTGTGCTTCCTTCAGTAATTTGTAATTTGTAATTTGCAATTAACGAAGCTTTGGCAATCTTGTCTTCAGGATTGGAGAGGTATCGAAGTGCATCTATCAGCATGCAGATAGCCTGTGAGGCATCCAGTCTGAAAGCTTCATCGGAAACTACAGCCAGATGCAATTCCTTATCGAAATAATCGGCAATAGGAGGAATATTCTTGTTCTTGCGTACAAGGATTGTAATATCATTGAGCTGTACACCCTCTGCCAGCAAATTTTTCACTTCTTCACCCATTGCGAGGAGGGTCTGCTCTGTGTAATTGTGCTCTTCGTCAGGTTCAAGGAAGGAAGCTTTAATAAAACCACGTTCCACATTTTTGGGCGACTCCTGAACTACATCGGCATAAGCATGTTTCAGGGGAAAACATTCCTCTTTCAGTTCATCCAGATGCAATGAATTAAGGTAACTTACGGCAGCCGTAAATACTTCATTATTAAATCGAATTACATTCGTTTCACTTCGCCGGTTTGTCTTTAAAGTTTCTACACGAACGGGAAAGTTATTTAATGGAGAATTAAGAATGAAGTTCTCTCCCAGTCTGTTCAATATTCCCCAGTCTCCGTTACGCCAGCGATAAATTGATTGCTTGACATCTCCTACAATTAAGCTGTCGGCACCTTGAGAGAGACCTTCGAGCAATAGTAAACGGAAATTGTCCCACTGCATACGGCTGGTGTCCTGAAACTCATCGATCATCACATTGCGTATATTGGCTCCGATTTTTTCGAATACGAAAGAAGAGTCACCTTCGCGCACTAATTTATGCAACAGAGCATTGGTGTCTGAAAGTAGAAAACGGTTATGCTCTCTGTTCAGTGTACGCACTTCTTCATCAATATGGTTGAGAAGCTGCAATTTATTGAGATGTTGCAAGGAGAGCCTGCAACTGTTTATGATTCTACTCTTCTGTGGACGGAGTTTTTCTGCATCTCTCAATAAAGGTAATAAACTATTTTCTGCCAGCCGGATAATGTCCTCTTTGCGTGCAGAAGTTTTGGTAGCCCAGTTTTTGGCATCATCCAAACAGTTTTGCAGGGTGGCATTGATAACATCCTTATCCGTAAGTTTACCATCCCGTAGTTTTCGGAAATAGCTGCCGATACCTCGTGCACCTCCCTTCAAATCTTCAGGAACAAGGGCATGTCCATCCAGTTCACCTTCAAATTGATCATAGAAACCTTTCATTTGTTCTAACGCATCTGTTTCCATATCACGCAAAACGTCACGATAAAGTTTTAGCGTTTCAGGAGTTCGCAGACATTGGCGTAAACCTTCACCACGTTCAATATAACTTTCATCGAATATATTCCGCCCGAAACTTTTTACTTCGTTAGATACATTCCAGCGTTTATCGTCGGCAATGCGCTCGTTTATATAATCCAGCAGCCACGCCAATACGGGAGAAGTGGTTGTGAGCTTTTCGATGAGGCTGTCTACCGCGTCACTTAAAACCTCGGTATTATTCAACTCTATGTTTAAGTTGGGACTAAGTTCCAGCTCACGGGCAAGATTGCGCATGACGGACTGGAAAAAGGAGTCGATGGTTTCTACACGAAAACGACTGTAGTCGTGTAGCATATATTGCAATGCCATACCTGCACGCTGGCGCAATTCATCTTCTGTAAACGATTTCTTTTTCCCGGTAATTTGTAATGTGTAATCCGTAATTCCTAAATCCTCTTTTATGCGGTTAAGATAGGCTTCGGATGCAGGGTCTTTCTTCCAGATGCCATAAAGCTGTTGCAAGATGCGCTCCTTCATTTCTGCCGTGGCCTTGTTGGTAAAGGTCACGGCAAGAATTTGTCGGTAAGCGCGTGGGTTCAGCATCAGGTGTTTGATGTATTCCACAGCCAGTGTGAAAGTCTTACCGGACCCGGCTGAGGCTTTGTATACTAATAATTCCATGTAGATTGCACCATTGAGTTAGCTTACAAAAGTACATGAAAATTGCGATATAAAGAAGAAATTAACTACATAACCGGAGTCTGAAACAAGAAAGTGAATGAAGGGCTAGCTTTAAGATTCTTCACTGCGTCTCCTGCATAAATTTCTCCATTTGTCAGTGATAATTTCTTTATGCCGGCATTCGGACTGAAATCAATCTTCTTCAGGTCTAGCCAGAATAGGTTGGGAGTCAGAGTCGATTCAAAATAATACACTTTATTTTTCTGATCGGAGATGGAACGCCAACGGGTGGAGGAGATGTAAGGCTTGTCAGGAGTAGTGATACCATAAGGTACGGATACATTGCGGATTACACTTAGCACGCTGGGTACGGCAATCTTGGCATCTGCTGTTTGCGGTATGGCATGGATGTAGAATGAAGCACGTACAAACCGGTCGGTAGAACGGTTAGTTCCCGGAAGCATTTGCAAGCCGCCTACTTCTTTCCAATAATCGTTGACTGCCAGTTGAAGTTCGTATCTGGGAGAATTGGTCATGACCTGATATTCTTTACCTTCGTGTATACTTAATTTTCCATCCAGATATTCCAAAACGGCAGTGTTTCCGGTTTCGTCTGTGATAGCCATGTGGAGGGTTGATGCTGAACCGTTCGGCATGTGGGGAGCATTAATGCGAAAAGTTTCTTTCTTCAACTCATCTACAGCCTCACGCACCGTTGCAAAGTTATCAAGTACATATTGTGTCCAAATGCTGATTCCCATTGTCGGGCGAGTATCACCCGGACGATCGTAAACAGATTCGGGCAAGAACAGTAGACTGGCAACCAATCCTTTTTCATTCATGCCATCGCATGTACCAATATCATATCCAGTAGCAATGACACTACCATATTTAGAAGTCCAGTTTACCGTTTCACCTTTATTATAACCTGCTCTTTCTATACCGCGCGGAAATACATAGATATTACTCATAATGTCTTCTTTCCAGTCCATAGTACGACCGGTAACTACCATGTTGTCCGGACCTATATAGGTAGCACGGGTACATGCTTCTGACGATTGCAAACTTGTGGCAACTGCAACAAATGTTATTGCTATGATTTTGAATGGCTTATTCATCTTCATTTTGATTTATGGATTAATACTTTTTTCTTGAATAACAAATGCTTGACGGGTCTGGTTTAAGAAAAGGCTTTAAAATGGCAGAAGAGAGGGGGTATAAAATAAAAAAGGAGTACCGCTGTACTCCAACCTTTGTTAACCTTAAATCTAATACTATGAAAAACACAGTGCAAATATACGGGCTTTTTTGAAATTGGCAATAGGTGAGGGGTAGGAAGTGTGTATATATAACACTTATTATAAATTAGCCGTTTGCGTTACAGCTTTTTTAAGATAATACGGATCCACGGGTCCGTATTATCAATAATAGACTTTATGCTTGCAATAATTTCAGAATATATTTGCCGGGCATAATGATTCGTGCTTTCAGTTGTGGAGAACTGTTCAGTTCATATAGAATCTTCCAGATTTTACCACCAAGTTTTCCAAAGTCCGTTAATTGTAGAATAGCATTCAACTCTCGGATAACGGTTACTTTTTGTCGTGCCAGTTCTTCTATCAATCCTTGGTAATTATGCGTCTGTTTGTTGAGGGCATACTCTGGTGGAATCAGAAGAATCTCCTCCTTCTTCACTGTCTCCCCTTGGGGAGATTGAGAGGGGTTTTCTTTATTCTCTTTATTTAGTTTATAAGCTAAAGCGTTGCTTGCTTTTGCGTCTCTGATTCTCTGCTGGTTAACTAGCCCTCCGCGACGCCCCGACTCTTTCTTTGCTTCTTGCTGAGCATCCCATGGCTTCATGCGTATGCTGAGACCGGGCGATGAGAAACTTGTGTCATTGATCTCAAACAGTGAATAATTGTAGATGATCCGCTTCATGGTAGTGGTTGTCACTCTGGCTTTCTGTGCTAATATGGGAATTACTTTCAAGTTTGCTTTGTAACCTTCTTGTATTCTCAAAAACTCAAGTATTGTCCAATAGATACCGTATCCTTTCATACCTTCTAGTTGTACCATCATCATAATTTTAAAATTGTTGCCGGCATTGGCATCATGTAATAAATAAGCATCCATAACTTTTTGACTATTTAAGGTTAAACAATAGGTTTCCATTCCAGAAAATTTTCAATGAGGAAAGTCCTCCATCCTTGCTGTTCAGCATCCCAATATGCCACGTGTGCATTGATGTCTGCTATGTCGTGCTTCCGGTGGAAGTCCTGTTCGTAGTAATGCAGGGTACCCCTTCCCATGTAGAAGCTACCGTCTTGTTTGCTGTAGGCTATCAGTGCGTAGCCGTATTGCATATAGTCCAGCAGTGATTTTATGCGTTGTGCCATCCATCGGGCGGTTTCCGGTTGCAATTCTGTGTTTTCTAAAACTCGTTTTTCCCATAGCTTTTTTACCTTTTCGTTTTTCATTACAGATTTGTCTTCTGACTCTTTTTCTTGTTTCTCCATCTTTTTGATTTTAATTCGTTTATAATTGTTTGATTATCAGATACGGTAAAAGGGCTACACCCTTTGCCTCGGATGGCTACACCCTTTTATGTTTAAGGCTACACCATCCGGGCGGAAGGGTGTAGCCCTTTCGTCCGTTTGCTGACGGCGGCAAAATTACCACCATTCCGAATACCTACCTATCAATGAATAATCTTTACGTCATATCCATAAGCATCTATTTGTGTGGTTTCTTCTCGTTTGATTACTGCCCATACTTTTTCTAATTCTGTTAATATACTACTGTAAGTCAATAGGATGTGTTCCCCATGTCGTGTTTTGGTAAAGTTTCTGGATTCAGTTAGAAGTTTAGCTATATCCGATATTCTCGCGATTTCAGTTCCTTTGAAATAGCCTAATTTAAAGGCCCTTAGCAAACCTACATAAAAGTAGGTTTTATCTCCAAAATAGATTCGCTCTGATAATAGCTTTTCATCTGCTATTGTCACATGTTTGATTACTTCTTTTTTACTAGATTCTTGTTCTACAGAATGATAGGTTTCACTTCTCAGTCTGTTTCTGTTGACTTCCGTCTTTTTTTTACTTCTTTCATTGTTTTTGATTGTTAAAATTTTAACTGATTATAGATTGGTTAAAAAATGCGAAAGTACAAAAAATGACTTATTTGAAATGGAAAATTGTGAGAAATGAAAAGGTAAAAAATGTAATTAATTGATTTGTAGTAAAGTAAAGTGTTTTTTAAACGTACGTTTAATGGACGCAAAGATAAAGGTGTTTTTTGTACTGACAAAATGTTTGATAAAAAATATTTCAAAACAGAGTTTCGTAATTAGACATGCCGTTTATTATCAATAAGTTATGCGATATATAAATATCTGTTATTCTTTATTCTTTTCAATGGATTTTCCTTTATTCTATTTCTTTTAATATTGACATCCATTAAACGTACGTCTATTGAACGCTTTTTTATACTTAATATCCTTGTTCATAGTACGTTATTAGCTAGAAAGTGTCAATTACGGTTTGAAAGAGGAAATGTCTCGTTCAAACCGCGAAGCGCACTCGGACTTCAACAAGCATCAATACAAAATCCCTTCTTAAGTGTCAGATATACAAGCTTATTGGTTTGCAGCTCGTACCCGAGACAAGCAAGAATTTACTATTCGTAAATCATTAGAAAAACTGAAAACGGAGGAAAATTTGGATATTGAGTATTACCTTCCTACAAGAATGGTGGTAACTCAATTGAAATATCGTCGTAAGCGTAGTGAAGTTCCTGTTATCCGCAATCTGATTTTTGTTCGTGCTACGAAACAGACTGCTTGTGATATTTCTAATATTTACGGCGTTCAGCTTTTCTATATGAAGGATCTCTTTTCTCACTCCATGCTTGTAGTTCCTAATAAGCAAATGGAAGACTTCATGTTTGTCATGGATTTGAACCCCGATGGTGTCAGTTTCGATAACGATTCTCTTGCGGTCGGTAATAAAGTAAAAGTTGTTAAGGGAGATTTTAGTGGCATTGAGGGTGAAGTAGCCACGGACGCTAATAAGACCTACGTAGTTATCCGCATTAAAGGTCTTTTGTCCGCCAGTGTCAAAGTGCCCAAATCCTATCTGAAGATAATAAAATAATATTTTACTCATATCATACTCATACTCAATGAATGATCTGCTTTCCTGTGCTCTTGAGCTTCAGCATTTAGCTCATGAACTTATGTATCTTGGCGTGGACGGTGCCCCCATCTATTCAGATGATTTTAGTCGATTGAACAAAAATGTTCTTATAAAGTCCGATTCACTTTTTCTTTCCAAAGGTTCGAATGCCGATGAAGAAGCTAATCTATGTCTTGCTCTTTTGATGGGTTATAATGCGACTATCTATGATAATGGAGACAAGGAACAAAAGAAACAAGTTGTTTTAGATCGTATATCTGATGTATTAGAACAGCTTCCTGCTTCTTTGCTTAAAGTTCGTTTGTTGACTTATTGTTATGGGGAGGTTTATGAAGAATCTATGGCTCAGGAAGCTCATACTATAATTGACAGTTGGAAAAATGAGACATTAACTTCTGAGCAAATAGAGGTTATAGAAGAGTTGAAAAACATAGAAGAGAATCCTTATCCTTTTGAGGAAGTCCAGTAAGATATATCGTTAATAGACGTAGATTCTTAATATTTACAATTATAATCAATGAAAAATTTTGCATTAATCGGAGCAGCGGGTTACATTGCTCCCCGTCATCTGCGTGCCATAAAGGACACAGGAAACCGCTTGGCGGCGGCTTATGACACATTTGATAGTGTTGGTATAATGGATAGTTTCTTTCCTGAAGCTTCCTTTTTTGTCGAACATGAATTATTTGACAGGCATTGTACAAAACTGAAGGGAACCGACAAGCAAATAGATTATGTTTCAATCTGTACGCCTAATTATCTTCATGATGCGCACATGCGTTATGGTCTTCGTTTGGGTGCTGATGTAATTTGTGAGAAACCATTGGTACTGAATCCGTGGAATGTAGATGCTCTGCAAGAAGTAGAAAAAGAAACAGGGCACCAGATCTATACGATACTTCAACTTCGCTTGCATCAATCTATCATTGAACTGAAAGAGAAGATAGAAAATGGGCCGAAAGATAAAATTTATGATGTTGATTTGACTTATATCACTTCTCGCGGTAACTGGTATTATACAAGTTGGAAAGGTGATGTACATAAAAGTGGTGGTATTGCAACTAATATTGGGGTACATTTCTATGATATGCTTTCTTGGGTTTTTGGTCCGGTTAAGAAAAATATAGTTCATGTTTATACCCATGATCGTGCAGCTGGATATTTAGAGTTGGAACGTGCACGCGTACGTTATTTCTTGAGTATAAATTCTGATAATCTTCCTGCAAATGCAGTACAAGGAGAAAAACTCACTTATCGAACAATCAATATTGACGGTGAAGAATTTGAATTCAGCAAAGGTTTCACTGAATTACATACTGAAAGTTATAAAGATATCCTTGCGGGTAAAGGTTTTGGAATTGAGGATGCACGTAATGCAATCAATATTGTGTATGATATCCGTCATGCAGAACCGATAGGTCTGAAAGGTGATTATCATCCTTTGGCAAAGCTACCCCTGACAAAACATCCATTTGGTTGGTAAAAGCTATTTATTTTGACTAACTTGTTTGATAATCTTAACAGAAAAATCCGAGGTGAAGTAAAAGAAGATTTACTTCATAAAATCCTTTATTCCACAGATGCTTCTGCTTATCGGGAAATTCCTCTTGCCGTAGCCTATCCAAGAGATACTGAGGATATACAGGTAATTGTCAGATTTGCTCAGGAAAAACATATCAATTTAATTCCGCGTGCAGGAGGAACTTCGCTTGCTGGTCAAGTTGTAGGAAATGGACTGATTGTTGACATCTCCAAATATATGGATAAAATCTTGGAGATAAATCAAAGCGAGCGCTGGATCAGGGTACAGCCAGGAATTGTTTTGGATGAATTGAACCGATATTGTATGCCATATGGATTGTTTTTTGGACCGGAAACCTCAACTTCCAACCGTTGTTGTTTGGGAGGCATGGTTGGGAATAATTCATGTGGTTCCCATTCATTAATATATGGAAGTACGCGGGAGCATTTATTGGAAGCTGAAGTTGTATTGAGTGATGGGTCTATATCCGTTTTAAAAGAAATGACGCCGGAAGAAGTCGATAATATTTGTGAAGGTACTTCCTTGGAATCTCATATTTATAGGCATTTAATTACTTTATTGTCTAATGATAATAATCGTAGGGAGATTATAAGGAATTATCCTGACATATCATTAAAGCGACGTAATTCGGGATTTGCTATTGATGAATTACTTCACACGAGTTATTTTGATAGAAAAAGTTCGACGCCTTTTAATCTTTGCAAACTACTGGCTGGTTCGGAAGGCACTCTTGCTTTTATTACGGAACTAAAGTTGAGATTGATTCCTTTACCTCCACCAGTAAAGGCAGTACTTTGTGTTCATTGTTCTTCTTTAGAAGAAGCTTTTGCTGCAAATTTGGTCGCATTGGAGCATACTCCAGTTGCTATCGAACTGATAGATGATACCATTTTAGAATTAAGTAAACAGAATATTTCGCAGAATAAGAATCGTTTTTTTATTCAGGGAAACCCAGCTGCAATTTTGATTATAGAATTGGCAGAACAAACGCTCGAAAAAGTAAATCTGAAAGCTGATGAAATAGAGGAGGATCTTAAAGCTCATTATTATGGTATTTATTATTCACGTGTCTATGGAAAGGATATTGAACGTGTATGGAGTTTGAGGAAAGCAGGATTGGGATTACTTTCGGGTATGCCAGGCGATGCAAAACCTGTATCATTGATTGAAGATACGGCAATCGCACCTTATAGATTGGCTGCCTATATCACTGATATGAAAAAAATGCTTGGTAAATATGGATTGAACTGCATTTATCATGGACATATTAGTACTGGAGAACTACATTTACGTCCGGTATTAAATTTGAAAGAAGATAAGGATAGAAAGTTGTTTAGAATGGTTGCTTCAGAAACTGCCCTGTTGGTGAAGAAACATAGGGGTACTTTGAGTGGGGAGCATGGAGACGGTCGGTTACGTGGAGAGTTTATTTCTTTGTTGTTGGGTGAGAAAGTATATGGGTTTTTGAGAGATTTAAAAGAAACATGGGATGGTTCACATATCTTTAATATGGGGAAAATAGTGGATACTCCTCCTATGGATACTTATTTACGCTATGAACAATATACTTTTAAAACAAAGACCTATTTTGATTTTTCTAGACAGAAGGGATGGCTGTGTGCTATCGAACAATGTAATGGTTCGGGGGATTGCCGTAAATTATATCAATCAGGGGGGACAATGTGCCCAAGTTACCGTGCAACTAAGGATGAAAAGAACAGTACGCGTGCGCGTGCTAATATTTTGCGTGAGTTGCTGATCCATCCTTTAGGAGGTAAGGTATTCAGTCAGCCGGAAATTTTGGAGATTCTTGATACTTGTATATCATGTAAGGCTTGTAAAGCGGAGTGCCCTTCAAATATCGATATGACACGATTCAAAGCAGAATATCTCCAACATCATTACGATGAGAGTCCAATTCCTTTTCGGACGCGGCTGATAGCGAATTTAGCAAATGTACAAAAATGTGCAATAATTGCTCCTTGGTTATATAATGCGTTTGTTACAAATGGCATGACATCTATAATATTGAAGCATATATTACAATTTGCTCCTCAACGTTCTATCCCTAAACTGTATAAAATGTCTTTGCGAACATGGCTTCATAATAATCCTGTCACCCAAGATTGTGCTAGAAAAGTATATGTGTTTGCAGATGAATTCACCAATTACATGGATGTAGAAATTGGTATAAAATTCATAAAACTATTGCGTGCACTTAGTTATGATGTAATGATTCCTGAGCATATAGAAAGCGGTCGTACAGAGCTTTCTAAAGGTCTGTTGAAGAAAGCTAAAAAAATTGCAGAAAAAAATATTGCTCTATTGAAGGATGTTGTAACGGATAATATTCCCCTAGTCGGAATTGAACCCTCATGCATCTTGTCTTTTCGTGATGAGTATTTAGATTTGGTAGATGCTGATTTGAGAAAGGATGCATGTAGACTATCGTCTAATTGTCTCCTATATGATGAATTTATTGTTAGGGAGATGGAGAAAGGTAATATAATATCCTCCCAGTTTACTGAACTCCCACTAAAAATTAAACTGCACGGGCACTGTCATCAGAAGTCCTTGGTTTCAATTGAACCTTCGAGAAAGATGCTTTCAATTCCTAAAGACTATCAAGTAGAAGTGATACCTTCTGGATGTTGTGGGATGGCTGGTGCTTTTGGCTATGAAAAAGAACATTTTGAACTTTCTATGAAAATAGGGGAACAGGTTTTGTTTCCAATAATCCGTAAAACAGGAAAAGATGTGTGCATATCAGCTCCTGGAACGAGTTGTCGTCAGCAGATTAAAGATGGTACCGGTAAATCAGCTTATCATCCTGTTGAAATTTTATTTGATGCTTTAAAAAATAATAAATATGAAACTTCAAATGGTTGATCTTCATGGTCAATATCTAAAAATTAAAAAGGAGATAGATGAGGGCATTCAGCAAGTTATTGAAAACGCTTCTTTTATAAATGGTCCTCAAGTAAAAGAATTTGCTTCTAGTTTGGCTGAATGGGCTGGTTCTAAGTATGTAATAACATGTGGTAATGGTACTGACGCACTTCAAATTGCACTTATGGCTTTAGGATTAAAGCCTGGTGATGAGGTTATAGTACCTGCTTTCACATATGTTGCTTCTGCCGAGGTTATTGGTTTGTTGGGATTGACTCCTGTTATGGTGGATGTAGATTATGCTACTTTCAATGTAACAGTTTCTAATTTGGAAAAAGCTTTGAGTCCGAAAACAAAGGCCATTATTCCTGTACATCTTTTTGGACAGTCTTGTAGTATGGAATTGATCATGCAGTTTGCCGAGAAACACCAATTATATGTGATTGAAGACAATGCGCAAGCTCTTGGTGCAGTGTATTCATTTTCTAATGGTATACGGAAGCGTACTGGTACCATTGGACATATTGGCTGTACCTCATTCTTTCCTTCCAAAAATTTGGGCTGTTATGGTGATGGAGGAGCCATTTTTACAAATGATGATACATTGGCAGAACAACTTTATATGATTGCTAACCACGGGCAGCAGATTAAATATCATCATAAAGTTATTGGATGTAATTCACGTTTGGACACTATTCAAGCAGCAGTGCTAAATGTCAAGTTAAAACATTTGGATGAATATTGTCACACTCGTTATAAGGCTGCACAGTATTATAATTTGCAATTGAGAAATGTACAGGGTATCATAATTCCGGAAGAATTGCCTCAAAGTACTCATGTTTATCACCAATATACTTTGAAAGTATTGAATGGTAAGCGTGATAGTTTAAAATCATACTTGGATGAGTATGGTATTCCAAGCATGATTTACTATCCTTTACCCTTGCAGCAACAGCTAGCCTTTCAGAATATTACGCGTAAAGCAGAGTCTTTGAATAATGCCGAAAGATTGGCCTGCTCTGTTCTTTCTCTTCCAATCCATACCGAATTGACCACTAATCAACAAGATTGGGTCATTAATCGTATTAAAGAATTTTTTAAATAATAATTTTATGCAAGATTATTTTGCTCATGAAACGGCAATCGTTGATGAGGATTGTCGAATTGGTGCAGGTACAAAGATTTGGCATTTTAGCCATATTATGTCAGGTTCTATACTTGGTGAAAGGTGTAATATTGGTCAAAATGTTGTCATTTCTCCAGATGTGATATTAGGTAATAATGTAAAGGTGCAGAATAATGTCTCAATTTATACTGGAGTGGTATGTGGTGATGATGTATTCCTAGGTCCTTCATGTGTTTTTACCAATGTGATCAATCCTCGTAGTGCTATCAATCGTAAGTCCGAATATGCCAAGACCCATGTGGGTAAAGGTGCCAGCATTGGTGCCAATGCCACCATTGTTTGTGGGCACGATATTGGTGAATACGCCTTCATTGGTGCTGGTGCGGTAGTAACCAAGACAGTGCCTGCTTATGCTTTGTTGGTCGGCAATCCGGCACATCAAATAGGGTGGATGAGTGAATATGGTCATCGCTTGGAGTTTGATAGAGAAGGTATTGCAGTTTGTCTTGAAAGTAAGGAAATTTATCAACTCAAAGATGGAAAAGTTGCAAAAAAGTAAGTAATTTATAATGTTTAATAAATTAGTCATGTATAATAAGTTAGTAAATAAAGAAGTTAAATTGGCTTTGGTGGGTCTTGGTTATGTAGGCTTGCCTATTGCTCTAGAGTTTGCAAAGAAAATCTCAGTTATTGGTTTTGATATTAATGAAGCCCGCTTAGCAAAGATGCGTGAGGGAATTGATCCCTGTGGTGAGTTGGACGGAGCTTCCTTTGAAAATGTAGATATTGAATTTACCTCTTCCATAGATAAGTTGAGAGAAGCTTCTTTTTTCATTGTTGCTGTTCCTACTCCTATTGACAAATATAACAAGCCGGATCTTACTCCCTTACTTGGAGCTTCTCGCTCAGTAGCACAAGCTTTGAAACCTGGAGATTATATTGTTTATGAATCCACGGTCTATCCAGGTTGTACAGAAGAAGATTGCCTTCCTGTTTTAGAAGAAGTCAGTGGCTTAAAAGCAGGTGTAGATTTTAAATACGGCTATTCTCCTGAGCGTATTAATCCAGGAGAAAAAGTTCATACTTTACCCAACACTATCAAGATTGTTTCTGGATGTGATCCTGAAGCTTTGGATACGATTGCTAAAGTTTATGAACTTGTTGTAAAGCCAGGTGTTCATCGTGCTCCTAATGTGAAAGTTGCTGAAGCGGCCAAAATCATTGAGAATACCCAGCGAGATGTTAATATAGCTTTGATGAATGAACTTTCTATTATTTTTAGCCGTATTGGCATTAATACTTATGATGTACTAGAAGCTGCTGGAACTAAATGGAACTTTCTGAAATTCTATCCAGGTTTAGTTGGTGGTCACTGTATTGGCGTTGATCCTTATTATCTGGTACAGAAAGCAAGTGAATTGAAATATCATTGCCAGATAATTAGTGCAGGCCGTTATATCAACGACAGTATGGGTGGATATATTGCTAAGAAACTTGTAAAGCGTTTGATTTCTTTAGGTAAGGGGGTACTTGGTGCTCGTATTCTTGTAATGGGAGTTACTTTTAAAGAGAATGTTGCAGATATCCGTAATTCGAAAGTTATTGATATAATTTGCGAATTGAAAGATTTCGGTTGTGATGTGGATGTAATAGATCCATATGCTGATAGTGATGAAGTTCAGCGCGAATATGGTTTCCGTTTAGTAGAGAAGCCGAGGGATAATTATGATGCTGTTGTGGTAGCTGTAGCCCATGATGAGTACAAGAATTTGAATGAAAAATATTTCAAAGATATGACATATGAGCATGCGGTTCTTGTTGATATTAAAGGAATGTATAGAGATAAAATTCATAAACTGAAATATTGGAGTTTATAGAATTTTATAGAATTTGTAGTATATGATACTGTTTTAGTTAATTACGCTATATAATGTTCATCATATTTATATTTTAATGGGATTATATAAATCATGCTAAAGTAGAATTTTAATTCCTCAGATTGAAATAAAGAATCTATTTGCTTCTCAGTAATCCATTCCTGAAAGGTTGAGTTCTTTTTATAATATATCCTGATTTGAATTCTATGGGTACTTCCTATTTCGAGGTACAATCTTAAGTATATCCAATAATGTTAAAACAATTAAAAGATTCTACATTCGCTAAAAGTGTATTGAATTTAATGTCCGGTACAATAGTTGCACAACTTATTCCTATCCTATTAACTCCTATTTTATCACGATTATATTCACCAGAAGATTTTGGAATTTATTCTTTATTCACTTCCATTTGCTCTATTTTGTTAGTTATAGCCACAGGTAGTTTAGAATTGGCAATAATGTTACCTAAGGAAGATAAGGAAGCCATTCAAATAATGAACCTATCTGGCTTATTATCTGTAAGTGTTTCACTTGTTTTTGGACTGTGTTTGCTATTTATAGGAGATTATATAGTAAAATTACTAACTATAGAAGTTTTAGGACCTATAGTTTATATTATTCCAATATATCTTATAATTAGTTCCTTAACCACTCTTCTAAGATATTATAACAACAGAAAGCAGCGTTTTAGCAATATACGTAATGTGACTATAATGGAATCAGCTGTCAGAGGAGGAGTTAATGTTGGGATAGGTATCTCTTTTCCTACCCATACAGGTTTGGTATGGGGACAATTTGTAGCATCATTAACTTGTATTTATTGGTGGATTAAACATGATTTCAAGTTGATTAAACAGGTACTTTTTTCTACTACAATAAGTAACTATCAAATATTAATTCGACGATATATTAAAAATTTGTCGTTAGGAATGCCTGGAGGATTGTTAAATATAATGTCGACAAACCTTCCTGTGTTTTTATTAAATTATTATTATACAAGTAATATCGTAGGACAATATACAATGTCGCAACGTTTAGTGGCTTTACCAATCACATTTATTATGGCTGCTTTTGTTAATGCATTTCGTCAGAAGGCGAGTGACATATATAATACAACTGGTAATATTCGTCCTTTTCTAATAAAATACACTAAATACCTTTTTTTTATTTCTATTATACCTTTTACGGTGTTGCTGCTGCTTTCACCCTTTATTTTTGTTTTGATTTTAGGTGAAGAATGGAGTGAGGCGGGTACTATATCTGGAATTTTAGTGATTAGATTTTTTTCATGTTTTGTGCTTTCTGGAATAAGTAATATAATAATCCAAATTACAGAAAAATATGAATTTGATGTAGTTTGGCAATTTTCTTTATTATTATTGACTGCACTGATTTTCTATATCGGGCATATGTTTTGGAGTTTTCATCAAACGCTTGTTGCATATGTACTGCTTTATGTGTTTATGTATTTAATATTATATATCTATTCATACCGTATTTCTTGTAAAATACAGACGTTTGAATAGAATTACATTTTCTGAGATTATGTAATATTTTAGACCATGTTTGTGGTATAAGATGCAAACTTTCTTTATAAAATTGAAATATTTTTACTTGTTAATAGTTGTGTGAAATTTCAAAAAAATGGATAATAAAAATAAATATATAAAATTTTGTCATGTAGAAAAGCAAATACCTATATTTTCTCAACCGTGGTGGTTGGATGTAGTATGTGGAAAAGATAATTGGGATGTTATTTTAGTTTCTAAAGGTTCTGATATACTGGCAACATTTCCATACTATATACAAAGAAATAGAGGAATGACTTGTATTTGTATGCCTACATTGACTCAAAAACTAGGGCCATATATTAAATATCCAGAAAGGCAAAAATATACTTCTAGACTTTCATATGAGAGAGATGTTATGCAGGATATTATAAAACAATTACCATCTTATGATGTTTTTTCTGTAAATTTTGATTACAAGTATACAAATTGGCTTCCTTTTTATTGGAATCAGTTTAAACAAACTACGAGATATACTTATATTATTGAAAATATTTTGGATATAGATTCTGTGGTGAAAAATTTTGATTCAAGAAAGAAATCATCTTTAAAAAAAGGGATGGGTAACTTGAATATCCGCTATGATTTAAGCTCTACTGAATTTATCACTTTTTATCAAACTTGTTTGAAAAAGAAAGGTAAACATTTATCTTATTCAAGTGATTTATTTTGTAATGTTTGTAAGGCTGCATATAATAATGAACAAGGTCGAATTGTCTGTGCAGTAGATGATGAAGATAGGATACATGGTGCTATTTTTTATGTATGGGATGATAATTCAGCTTATGTTTTGGTAACTGCTTTTGATTCAGAGTGCTCTAGCGATGCTCCTACACTCTTAATTTATCAATTAATAAAGGATAGTTCTACTCATAGTAAGGTTTTTGACTTTGAAGGGAGTATGATTGATGGGGTTGAACTTTCGTATAGAAGATTTGGTACAATACAGAAACCTTATTTTTATATATATAGATATGCTTCTAAAAAATGCAGAATTTTGAAAGGATTAAAATGTATAATTGATGCAATCAAAAATTGAGATAACAATACCTGACAATAATATAATTGAGCGTACTTATATTATAGATGTTATATTTCATGATTTTTTGGATATATCTTATGAGATAAGATGCAGTCATTCTGTATCTGATTATATCCTAATATTTGATGATCGAAAGATTATATTTAGAGATGGATTTTGGAATAGATTATCAAGACCTTTAGAATATCTTGATTTGAAGAATTTGCCTAATCCTTCGTTTACAACTAATAATTTTATTATTGAAAGTAATATTCCAATTCTTTATGGTAGTGATGAACTCTTTTTTGATGAAAAGATGGTAATTTGTGGAATAGATATATTTGCCTCAATTTTTTTTATGCTAACCCGCTGGGAAGAATATGTGAATAAAACTCGTGATCAGTACAATCGTTTTCCTGCAACAGCTTCGACTGCTTATCAACATCATTTTTTGCATCGTCCAATAGTAAATGAGTATGTGGAAATGTTGTGGAATATGCTGATTAAAATGGGGTATGTAAAGAAACGTAAAAAACGAAAGTTTGAGTTGATTTTAACTCATGATATAGACATGATCCATTATAAAGAACGTTTTAAGTTGATTTTTGGGGACATTATAAAGAGGAAAAATATTGTATTAGCATTGAAACGTTGTACAACATTTTGGAAAAATCCTTATGACACTTTTGATTTTCTGATGACTGTTAGTGAAAAAATAGGAATCAAATCCCATTTCTATTTTATGGCAGCTAAAGAGGGTTTAAATAATAAAGATAATGATTTTTATATTTATACTCGTGCATTTGGAAAGATAGTGGAGTCTATTAAAGAAAGGGGGCATATTATTGGTTTCCATCCAGGGTATGAATCTTATAATGATTTAAAGATTTGGAAGGAGCAAAAACTTTCTTTGGAAACTATGTTAGATTGTTCTGTAAAAGAAGGACGCCAACATTATCTTATGATGAATATTCCTGAAACATTAGAATATTGGGAGGATGGGGGTATGGATATTGACAGTACATTAGGGTATGCCGATGAGCCTGGATTTCGTTGTGGAACAGGAGATGTTTTTTCTTATTTTAATTTTCTGAGACAAAAAAAGATGTTTTTGCATGAACGTCCTTTGATTGTTATGGACGGAACATTGAAAGTTTATAAAAAATTGTCATTACATGAATCTATAAACATACTACATTATTATTCAGAAATTGGGAAGAAATATGAAATGCCGATAACTTTTCTTTTTCATAATTCAAGTTTTGATTTTTTTAATTGGAATGGATGGATGAAAATATATAAAGAGCTTGTATCTGATCACTAAAGTAACTATTATAAAGTTAGTTGATTTAATTGTAATTTAAACGTGAAAATAAGTATTGGAAAAATTTCTAGCATGCAAGTTGAAAATAAACTTGTTAGCATATTCATTTGCTCCTCTGTAGCTTATTCACCTTTGAAATGGTCTATTATTACAACATTTGATTTTTTGTTACCGTTATCAATTTTATCTATTGGATTTACATTTGTATATGCAATATTTCTTTGTCATTGCTTATATTGCTTTCGAAAATTACCTAAGGATGCAATTTTATTGCCTATTTTCTTGTGTTTCGTTTGGGCTATAACTTTTGTTACTCATTTAGGGTATGAAACATACTATATTAAGATTCTTATAGGGATATTAGCTACAATACCTTATTATTGGGCAGGGAGAAAGATAAGAGATTATCGTTTGTTATATAAATATCTTCGTGTAACTGCAATAGTTTTGACAGTCTCAATGTATTTTTGGATTATTGTATATGGTGTTGGAGAAGCAGAAAAATATGATCAAAATGCTGCATATTTAGTTTTACCTGCTATTATAATTTCATCCAATGAATTTATAGAAAGATTAAGTGTTATTCATTTGATAAATATAATAGTTGCAATATTTCTAATTTTTGCAGCGGGTGCTCGTGGTCCTTTTGTTATATGGGGAATGTTTATTATGGTTAAGTTGTTTTTAATAATTTGTCAGTCTTCAAAAAAATATAGAATACTTTTTATTGCAATTTCATTGGTTTATATTGTTGTTTCTAATATCCAAAAAATAATTTATACTATTGCGGAGGGATTATTGCAGAAGGATATGAGCGTTAGGTTATTGGAACGCTTGTTAGAGGGGAATGTAATGGAGGATGATGCTAGGATAAAAATATTATCTTGTGCAAAGGAGCATATTATCTCAAATCCATTTCTAGGAGTCGGTTTATCTAGTGATCGGATCATTATTAGTGAGTTTTTTCATGTTACTGACTATTATGGTAATTATCCTCATAATTTTTTATATGAAATTATGTTACATTATGGAATTGCTGGTGGAGGACTGTTTTTGTTATGTTTGATGTATATGCTTTTTATTTCTTTAGTTAAAAATAAAGATTATTGTAGTAGAAATATTTCTTTGATGTTTTGTTTTTTTTGTTTTTTTCCATTATTGTTCTCCGGGAGTTATTTAACTAAACCGCTTTTTTTCTTATTTTTAGGAATAGTGGTAAGTGTATTTAGAAAATATAGAAGTGAAAAGTATGAGAAAGAAGGGAGTCTTATTAGTTACAAATAGTTTTGAACACGATTCTAGAGTTTTGAAAGAGGCTATCACACTTAGAAATGTAGGTTATGATGTAACTGTTGTAGCAATGCATAAAGTAGGATTGGAGGAATTTGATGTAGTTAACCAAATACCTGTACATCGGATAAAAATTAAAACAAAAAAATGGGGACATTCAATATTTGCATTAGGTTTCAAATATTTAGAATTTTTATTTTGCTTTTTAATGCAATATAGAGAGATAGACTTTATTCATTGTAATGATTTGGATACTTTACCAATAGGAGTTTTATATAGGTGGATAATAAACAGAAGAGTGAAAATTATATATGATGCGCATGAATTTGAAATAGATCATGCTACGAAAAGCTCTGATAATATGAAGAAAAGACTCTATTATGTTGAGCGCTTCTTTATAAAAAAAGTTGATGCTATGATTACTGTTGGCAGTAAAATTGCGGATATATATATGAATTTATATCATATAGAGAAACCTACGGTAGTTATGAATTGTCCAAATATGAAAGACATTTCTTGTTCAAATAGAATACTAAGAACCGAATTGGGGATAAATGATTCTGACTTATTATTCATTTACCAAGGAGGAATTGGACCAGGACGAAGTGTTGAACTACTGCTTGAAACATTTAAATTATTACCAAAACATTATGTAATTGTATTTATGGGATATGGTCCTTTTGTGAAAGAAGTGGAATTAATGGCTGCTGCATATTCAAACATATATTATTATCCACCTGTATCATATGATAAAATATTAGCATATACATGTAGCGCTGACTATGCATTCTCCTTAATTGAAAATGTGAATATTAGTTATAAGTATTCTTTACCTAATAAATTTTTTGAATATATAAATGCAAGAGTGCCTGTGATTGTGTATTCTCATGGTGAGATGCCTAATATTGTGGAAGATTATAGCTTAGGATATATATGGGATGATAAAAAAGAAAAATTGGAAGAGTTCCTCTTGAAACTACCTGATATGTCTAAACCTAAAGGACTAGGTAGTACTATTTTTAATTGGGAGAATGAAGAAGTCAAACTTATAGAACTGTATAAAAAGACACTAAGTTTATAATTTTATATTCTTGTATTTTTTGTAAGTACTCAACCTCTTGATTTATTCTGGAGATAGACCTTAAAACATATGATTAAATACTAGTAATGAAAATAGTTCATATTTGTCATACTTATATAGATGGTTTTTCCTATCAAGATAATGAGCTACCGAAAGCTCATGCGAAATTAGGACATGATGTAACTGTCATTTCGACATTAGATTATGCAAACTGCTTTAATTATAATGTAAATCAGAATTTTGGTACAAATAGTTATAAAATAGACCAATGTAAAATTATCCGATTGAAATTGAAATTTAAAATTAATTATCGATTTGCAATGTATAAGGGGCTGTATTTATGTTTACAAAATGAAGAGCCTGACTTAATATATTTTCATGGAATTCCTTATTTTAATTATTATGATATTATTAAATATAAAATAAGGTATAAATGTAAGTTAGTTGTTGATTTTCATTGTGATTTCCATAATTCAGCAAATAACATTTTGTCGAAATATTTGTTACATAAAGGATTATATCATTTCATTATAGCATTAACTAAATATTTTGTAGATCAATACTACGCTGTAACTCCGGGCACTATAGATTTTGTACATTCTATGTATGGGATAAATAAAAAAAAAATCAATTTGTTACCATTGGGTGGGGATGTTGAACTGATTAATTTAAAAGATAAGAAATGTGTAAGAGAACAAATCCGTAAAGAATTAGGCGTGTCTGAGAGGCAGATAGTCATAGTAACAGCAGGAAAAATAGATGTTTATAAAAAGACTATTAATTTGGTAAAGGCATGCAATTTGCTGAATAATAATGTTGTAACTCTTTTAATAATTGGTTCTATAGATTATTGTTATGAAAAAGAATTGAAAAATGCGATAAATAATAATATAAATATTATTTTACTTGGTTGGAAAAAAATAGAAGATATATATCGGTATTTTTTAGCTTCAGATATAGCATGTTTTCCTGGAGGACAATCTGTCCTATGGCAACAAGCAATATGTTGTGGATTGCCTCTAATTTGCAAGTATTGGAATGGAGGAGAGTATTTGGATAGTGGAGGCAATGTTGCATTTTTGAGAAGTGATTCGGAAGAGGAATTGTATATGCTAATAAAAAAAATAGTTGACTCGGAAGACTTGAGACAAAAAATGTCTGAGATATCAAAAAATGAAGGTAGTAATAAATTTTCTTATCTTGGAATAGGTAAACAAGTTATTGATGATATAAGTGGTTGCATTTCCTCTTAAATTTGAAAGAGTAGAAGTTGGGTATTAACAACAATTTTTAGTGTGCATTCATTTCTTGGCTTTTTATATCTTGGTATTTCTGTTATGTTTATGTGTTTATCTTTAGAAAGGCAAGAATGAACATAGAGGTATTTTACTATGAGTTCTACACTACTAGGTGAAGATTGTTTTTTAGAAAATTTCAAAAGTGCAATACTGTATTTGTGAGTGAGTTTAATATTACTATATTTATCCAAATTAGTAAGTATCTAGTTTTAAACTAACCTTAGAATTGTAATTTTCTCATAAGGTTAATATTGTGTCAATATTTTACATTACAAAAATATTAGAATAGGCTGTGAGGCTTTGAAAAGCAGAATAGTCTAGCAATTAATGTTTATATATGGAATAATGAAACTTTTTCAGATTAACACAACTTCTAATTGGGGATCTACGGGACGTATTGCAGAAGAAATAGGTCAGCAGGTAATTGCAGAAGGCTGGGAGAGCTATATCGCCTATGGACGTCACAGTAATGATAGTACCTCAAAGCGAATCAGGATAGGTACAGATTGGGATGTATTTTATCATGTGTTTCAGACCCGTCTATTTGATAGACATGGATTGGCTTCTAAGGCTAGCACTAGCGAATTGATAAAAAAAATAGAAGATATTAGTCCAGATATTATTCATTTGCATAATATTCATGGATATTATTTGAACTATCCGATTTTGTTTGAGTATTTGCATAAGATAGAAATTCCAGTAGTTTGGACTCTGCACGACTGTTGGACTTTTACTGGACATTGCTCACATTATACCTATATAAATTGTGAACGCTGGAAAAATGGATGTTACGATTGTCCGCTGAAAAAGACCTATCCAAAGTCATGTATGATAGATCGCTCTGAAAAGAACTTTAGGGATAAGAAGAAGTGGTTTACTTTAGCTAAAAATGTGACTTTAGTTACTGTTTCAAAATGGTTGAAGGATGAAGTGATGTCTTCCTTCTTAAAGTACTATCCAGTGCAGATAATTCATAATGGGATTGATATTGAAATGTTTACTCCATTACGAAAAAAGAAATCAGAATTGGGAATAGATGACAGGTTTGTAATTTTAGGAGTTGCAAGTGTGTGGTCTCCTCATAAAGGGTTGGAAGATTTTATTAAGCTTAGGCAGATGTTAGGACATGATTCCCTTATTGTATTAATAGGTGTGAATGATAAGCAGATTGAGAATCTCCCTAAAGGAATTGTCGGAATTAAACGTACGAATAGTATTCAGGAATTAGTACAATATTATTCAATCGCGGACGTATTCTTAAATCCTACTTGGGAAGATAATTTCCCAACAACGAATTTAGAGGCATTGGCATGCGGTACTCCTGTGATAACATACCGTACAGGTGGTAGTGTAGAGGCAATAGATGAATCTACTGGTTTTGTGGTGGAGCAGGGTGATTTAGAAAGCTTAATTGCTAAAATAAATATTATAAAACGATTAGGGAAAGTTGCTTATGAATCGAACTGTAGAGAAAGGGCTGTGAGGCTTTATGATAAAAAGATACGTTACAGCGAATATATGCAGTTATATGAGGGACTTTTAAAAGATTACAAGTAAGTTTTTTGATATATACTAATGTTGATGTGTACCTCATACAAATGATTAAGATAAAATATAATATGTCCATATTTAAAGATAAAATTTTATTAATTACCGGTGGTACAGGTTCTTTCGGTAATGCAGTTTTACGTCGTTTTCTTGATAGCGATATCAAGGAAATCCGTATTTTTTCGAGAGATGAGAAGAAGCAGGATGACATGCGTCATCATTTGCAGAATCCCAAAGTGAAGTTCTACATTGGCAATGTCCGTGACCGCCAATCGGTGGATGGTGTTATGGTAGGAGTGGATTACGTATTTTCCGCTGCCGCCCTGAAACAAGTTCCGAGTTGTGAGTTCTTTCCTTTGCAGGCTGTACAGACCAATGTTATCGGTACAGATAACGTATTGGAATCCGCTATTGCCCATGGTGTAAAAAACGTAGTAGTTCTTTCAACAGATAAGGCTGCTTACCCTATTAATGCCATGGGTATCAGCAAAGCTATGATGGAGAAGGTGGCTATCGCCAAAGGTCGTGCCTTGGGTGATGGAGCTGGCACTACTATTTGTTGTACTCGTTATGGCAATGTTATGGCAAGCCGTGGTTCCGTAATTCCTTTGTGGGTGGAGCAGATAAAGAATGGCAAACCTATTACAGTAACAGACCCTAACATGACCCGTTTCATGATGACGCTGGATGATGCTGTGGATCTTGTAATCTATGCATTTGCACATGGTCATAACGGTGACTTGTTTGTGCAGAAAGCTCCTGCTGCTACATTGGATGTTTTGGCGCAGTCGTTGAAAGAAACCTATGCACAAATACATCCTAAATACGGTGAAATAGAAGTCAAGACTATCGGTACCCGCCATGGAGAGAAACTTTATGAAACCCTTGTTACCCGAGAAGAGATGGCAAAAGCCATTGATATGGGTGATTATTACCGTATTCCTTGTGATACCCGCGATTTGAATTACGACAAGTTCTTTACGGAAGGTAATGAGGATATTGCCAGAATTGAGGATTATCATTCTCATAACACTGCCCGCCTGGATGTGGAAGGCATGAAAAAACTTCTTCTTAAACTCCGCTTTATCCGTGAAGATCTCGGGCTGGAAGAAAAGACCAAAAGTACGGAGATCAAGAGTGAATAAATAAACTATTTGTTTTATGAAAGTTTTAGTGACCGGCGCCAAAGGGTTTGTCGGACGAAATCTTGTATCCCAATTACATAATATCCAAAGTGGTAAAGCCCGTCATTATGGAATACAGGGAGATGAGCTTACAGTCTTTGAGTATGATATAGACAGTGATCCATCGGAACTGGATATCTATTGTAAACAGGCTGACTTTGTATTCAACCTTGCAGGCGTTAACCGCCCGAAGGAACAGTCCGAGTTCATGCAAGGCAATTTCGGTTTTGCTTCCACGCTTCTGGATACTTTAAAAAAGTATGGAAATACATGTCCGGTTATGATCTCATCATCTACCCAGGCTTCACTGGATAATCCTTATGGTGAATCCAAACGTGCCGGGGAACAGTTGATGTTTGATTACAGCAGAGAAACTGGGGCTAAAGTGTTGATATACCGTTTTCCTAATATCTTCGGCAAATGGTGCCGTCCCAACTATAACAGTGCAGTGGCTACATTCTGTAATAACATTGCCCATGACTTGCCTATTCAGGTGAATGACCCATCGATAGTAATGAGCCTTGTATATATAGATGACGTGGTAGATGAACTGATTGCAGTCTTGGACGGTAAAGAACACCATCAGGGGGATTTATGTGAAGTTCCCGTAGTACATACAATAAGCTTAGGTAGCATTGTGGAATTGATAAAGTCTTTCAGGCAAATGCCCGATACCCTCAATGTACCTGACTTGAGTGATGCTTTTGCCAAGAAACTTTATTCCACTTATTTGTCTTACCTGCCCAAAGGGAGATTTTCTTATCCTTTGAGGATGAATGTAGATGAGCGCGGTAGTTTCACCGAAATTATCCGCACGCTAGATCGTGGTCAGTTCTCGGTGAATATATCTAAACCGGGCATTACAAAAGGCCAACATTGGCATCACACTAAGAACGAGAAATTTGTAGTGGTGAGTGGTCATGGTTTGATACAACTTCGAAAAATGGGTACGGATGAAGTGATAAACTTTGAGGTGCGTGGAGAAAAAATAGAAGTGGTTGAGATGATTCCCGGATATACTCATAATATCATCAATCTTTCAGAAATGGAAGACTTGGTAACTTTTATGTGGTGCAATGAATGTTTCGATCCCGAAAGACCGGATACTTATTTTGAAAAAGTATAAGGATAGTATAAAAGATCATATAAATATAAAGAACAATATAGCAAATGGATATTCGATTGGATTATTCAGATATAAAGTTTCAGGAGAACGGAAAGTTGAAACTCTTGATAATAGTAGGCACTCGTCCGGAGATTATCCGGTTGGCAGCCGTCATCAATAAGTGTCGTAAGTATTTTGACTGTATTCTGGCTCATACCGGACAGAACTATGATTATAATTTGAATGGTGTTTTCTTTCATGATCTGAACCTGATAGATCCTGATGTGTATATGGATGCTGTAGGTGATGATTTGGGAGCTACGATGGGAAATATCATCAATGCCAGTTATAAGTTGATGGTGCAGGTTACCCCTGATGCCGTGTTGGTACTGGGAGATACAAACTCCTGTTTAAGCGTGATCGGTGCCAAACGCCTTCATATTCCAATCTTCCACATGGAAGCAGGCAATCGTTGTTTCGATGAGTGCTTGCCTGAAGAAACTAATCGCCGGATCGTTGACATAATTTCAGATATGAATCTTTGTTATTCTGAGCATGCGCGCAGATATCTGAACGCTTCTGGTGTAGCGAAGGAGCGTACTTATGTAACAGGTTCTCCCATGGCAGAAGTACTGCATGAGAATCTGGCGGAAATAAAAGTCTCAGATATTCATGAGAGATTGAAACTCCAGAAAGGAAGATATATATTGCTTTCCGCTCATCGTGAGGAGAACATAGATACGGAAAGGAACTTTCTTTCATTGTTTAAGGCTATTAATGCCATGGCTGAGAAATATGACATGCCTATACTTTATAGTTGTCATCCCCGTAGTAAGAAACGTCTTGAAACAAGCGGTTTTGTATTAGATAAACGTGTCATCCGTCATGAACCTCTTGGCTTCCATGATTATAACTGTTTGCAGATGAACGCCTATGCCGTCGTATCGGACAGTGGTACATTGCCTGAGGAAAGCTCTTTTTTCACGTCGGTGGGATACTCCTTTCCGGCAGTTTGTATTCGTACCAGTACGGAACGCCCGGAAGCTATGGATAAAGGCTGCTTTATATTGGCGGGTATTGATGAACAGTCATTGTTGCAGGCGGTTGATACTGCTGTGGAGATGAATAAGAATGGTGACAATGGTTTACCTGTACCAACATACGTCGATGAAAACGTTTCGATTAAGGTTGTGAAGTTGATTCAAAGTTATACGGGAGTGATAAATAAGATGGTCTGGAGAAAATAAGTGTATTATGCCCAAGAAAATCCTGATACACAGCTTGATTTTTAGTCCTGATGGAGTTTCAACAGCATATCTCTATAATGATATTGCTTTGAGATTTAAAGAAAGCGGCTATGATGTAGTTGTATTGACAACTACGCCCCATTATAATATAGTGCAATCGCAATTGGCTGCACAACCACTTAAATGGAAAATTTGGGGAGTCTGCAAGGAAAGTTGTTTCCAAGGAATCAGGGTTATCCATGTACCCCAAAAGAAATTCAAGAATAGTTTTCTGCGAATATTGGGATTTGTATATTGGCATGTCGTATCTTTCTTAATCGGTTTATTTGAAAAAAATATCGATATTATTTTGTCGCCTTCTCCTCCCTTGACTATCGGGGTTATCAATCTTTGGCTTGCGAAAATCAAAGGTTGTAAAACCATCTATAATGTGCAAGAGATATATCCTGACATACTTAAACGTAAAGAAGGCGTTGTAATAGAATTACTGCGTAAAATTGAAAGATATGTTTATAATAGCTCAACAGCCGTTACGACTATAGATAATGTTTTTTATAATACAATAGTAGGAAGGTTTAAAGATGTATCCAAGCTTCATATCATACCTAACTTTGTAGATACAGATTTATATAATCCCCAAAAAGAGAATGTGAGATCCTTGGATTCCCATCTGTTTCCTCCAACAACTTCCTTGAAATTGCTTTATGCTGGGAACATCGGCTTTGCACAAGATTGGGAACCTTTGGTTTGTTTGGCAGAACGGACTTTGGGGTGTCCAATTGAATACTTTATAATTGGCGAAGGTGTTAAGAAGCCTTTCCTTGAAGAGACGATCCTCAAACAGGGACTAACTAACATACATGTTTTGCCTTATCAACCTAGAGAGTTAATGCCGTCTATTCTTGCCTATTCTGACATCCAGTTTGTTTTTATGAATCCTGAAATGGAGATGCAAGGCTTTCCTTCCAAGGTTTATACTATTATGGCATGTGGTAAACCTTTGTTGGTGTGTTCGGGAGAAGATACACCTATTGTAAAATTCTTACAAGAGCATAATTGTGGGAAGTTGGTTATAGAAAAGAATATGGAAGAAAAAGTAGGAGAAATGACTGATTGGTTGAATGCCGTTTCCAGGGACGAATTAGCCTCTTTGGGTCAGAATGGTATTGATGTAATCGGACGATTATATTCCAAAGATGTGGTAATCGGACAATATGTGGACTTAGTTGAAGCTTTATGAACATACTAATTACAGGAATCCATGGATTTGTGGGCTCTAATCTTGTTGTTGCTTTAAAGAAGAATCACAACCTATATGGTTTGGATATAGTAGAACCGGAGAAGGAGGGTGTGATAAAGACTTTTTCTTGGAAAGATATTGAGCCGGCTTCTTTCCCAATGCAAAATCTTCCGAAGTTTGATGTCATCATACATTTGGCAGGTAAAGCTCATGATACAAAAAAACAGTCTGCCGCCCAAGTGTATTTTGATATTAATACAGGGCTAACAAGGAAAATATTCGATTTCTTTCTGGAGTCATCTGCGAAGAAGTTTATCTTTTTTAGTTCTGTAAAGGCTGCTGCTGATAGCGTGACTGGTGATTTACTAACAGAAGATGTAATGCCAACTCCGGTCGGTCCTTATGGGGAAAGCAAGATAGCGGCTGAGAATTACATTCTGAGTAAATTGAAAATCGGGAATGAAAAATCAGAGTTGAGAAATGATGGTAAACAGTTTTATATTTTACGCCCCTGTATGATTCATGGTCCCGGAAATAAGGGTAACTTGAATCTACTCTATAATATGGTGAAGAAAGGCATTCCTTGGCCTTTGGGTGATTTTGAGAACAGGAGGTCTTTTACTTCGATAGATAATCTTTGTTATGTTGTTGAAGGATTACTGACTAAGGATGTTGCAAGTGGTATATATCATATGGGAGATGACGAAGCATTATCAACGAACGATTTGATTGCTTTGATGTGTGAAGCCTTAGGTCGTAAACCACATATTTGGAAGATGAATAGATATATGATGGAGGGATGTGCTAGGTTAGGGACATTACTATATTTGCCGTTGAATTCAGAACGCCTACATAAGTTGACGGAGAATTATGTGGTAAGTAATGCGAAGATAAAAGCGGCTTTGGATATTGATAAAATGCCTGTACGGGCAGAAGAAGGAATAATGAAAACGATAAGATCGTTCCAAATTAAATAAATAACACTAAAAAAATAAGGGAGGCAATATAAAAGTGTATTACTTAATGATTTTGGTTCTGCTATTTATAGCAGAACTTTTTTATTTTAGGATAGCTAATAAGTGTAATATTATAGATAAGCCCAATGAGCGAAGCTCCCATAAAAGAATAACCCTCCGAGGTGGTGGGATTATTTTCTATTTTGGTGCATTAGCTTATTTCTTGATGAGTGGTTTTGAGTATCCTTGGTTTATATTGGCTTTGACTTTAGTTACTTTTATCAGTTTCGTAGATGACATAAAATCTACCAGACAGATCACGAGACTACTTTTTCATTTTTCTGCTATGGCATTGATGTTTTATCAGTGGGGATTGTTTTCTTTATCCTGGTGGTGGATTATTATTGCTTTAATAGCATGTACTGGTATTATCAATGCTTATAATTTCATGGATGGAATCAACGGTATCACGGGTGGATATTCGCTTATCATTCTTATGGCACTGACTTATATAAATAATGAAATCATTCCTTTTGTAGCAGAAGATTTAATCTATGTAGTGCTTTGTTCTGTATTGGTTTTCTGCTTCTTCAATTTTCGCAAGAAAGCTAAATGTTTTGCCGGTGATGTAGGTTCTGTAAGCATAGCTTTTATTCTTCTTTTCTTGATAGGCAAATTGATAATTCAAACGGAGAATTTCAGTTGGATAATGTTATTGACCGTTTATGGTGTTGATAGTGTTCTGACTATCATCCATCGCTTGATGCTTCATGAAAATATCGGCTTGCCGCACCGGAAACATTTATATCAGGTAATGGCAAATGAATTGAAAATACCTCATGTAGTGGTATCTTCCATTTATATGGCGACGCAAGCTATTCTCATAATAGGATATATTCATTGTCAAGAATATGGTTATATTTATCTAGCGGGTAGTATTCTAATATTGAGTTTAATCTATATCTTGTTTATGAAACGCTACTTTTACTTACATCAAAGAAGTGTTGATTTATAGAAATTTATAACTTTTCTCAGAAAAACAGCTTTCGAACCCCTTTTTTCTTTGGTGATATAACTTTTAGTCCGCACCTTTGCATCGTTGATCAACGAAACGTGTGAATTAAAAACGAATTTAAATCTCTAAAGAAAAAAAGTATGAGTGTAATTTTTAGAACGGTAGAGAGACCGTCGGACCCTCGGGTTGAAAACTCTCCTAAGAAGTATTTTCCACAATTGATAACTCTAGGACAAAGTGTTGATTTAGCATTTATCGCACAGAAGATGCAGGATAGATCTTCCTTGTCTATTGGTGATATTAAGAGTACAATGCAGAACTTTGTGGAAAAGTTGAAAGAACAGTTACTTGAAGGTAAAACGGTAAATATTGCCGGATTGGGGGTATTTATGTTGGCGGCAAAATCGAAAGGTGAAGAGAAAGCGGATGATATAACTGCCAAAAGTGTGGAAAGTGTGCGTATTTGTTTTCAAGCTAATAGGGAACTGAAGATAACGAAAGTAGCTACTCGTGCCGGTGAAAGACTGGATTTGGTGAGCTTGGATGACTATCTGAAAGGAAAAGTGACCATAGGTGATGGCTCGGACAAACCTTCAGGAGGTGGCTCCGTTGGGGACGAGAATGATAACCCATTGGGATAAAAGGTATCCTGAATGCATAAGAAATTGAAGCAGAAGATCAATAATTAAAACGTAAGAACTCTATGAAAAAAACGTGGAATGTAATTTTGAAAATTATTATTGCTGTAGCTAGTGCTGTAGCAGGTGTGATTGGTGGTCAAACAATGATGTTTTAACCAATACATCAAATTTGTCTTGAGATAAAGTAAAGTGGGAGCCGCTTTCGGAGAAATCCGTTAGCGGCTTTTTACTTTAATACGTTCTTGTCCTTGTCTTTTCCCTTTTTTTGCCATATCTTTGTAGTATCTAGCTAGTAATGGAGGAACAATAAGGAATTGAAACAAAAACTTTATCCGATAGGAATTCAGACTTTTTCTGAGTTGATAAATAAGAATTATCTGTATATTGATAAGACGGAATATGTATATCGTATGACGCATTCTGCTTCTAAATATATGTTCCTGAGTCGGCCGTGTCGTTTTGGTAAAAGTCTGCTTACCTCTACATTGCATAGCTATTTTGCAGGGCAGAAAGAACTTTTCGACGGTTTGGCTATCACAAAGCTAGAGACGGAATGGACACGATATCCTGTGCTGCACTTTGATATGAGCTTGGGTAAGCACATGGATTGTGAACAACTGAACCGATACCTAGCCAGTCAATTGGAAAACTATGAGCATGTGTACGGAATGAACGTCGAGCAAGTAGATGTAAACTTGCGGTTGACCACCCTCATAAAGCGTGTTTATGAACAGACCGACCATCAAGTAGTAGTGCTGATAGATGAGTATGATGCTCCGCTCCTCGATGTGATGCACGAAGAAAAAGACTTACCGGTGCTCCGAAACGTGATGTGTAATTTCTATAGTCCGCTGAAGGCTTGCGATCCCTATCTCCGTTATGTTTTTCTGACTGGTATTACAAAATTCTCTCAACTAAGCATTTTTAGTGAACTGAATAACATCGAGAATATCAGTATGGATGGACCATATGCAGCAATTTGTGGCATTACTGAGGAAGAAATGTTAGAGCAAATGTCTGAAGATTTGAACTTTTTGGCAGAGAGAATGAAAGTGAGTCGGGACGAAGTTCAGTCAATTCTAAAAGATAATTACGATGGTTATCATTTTACTTGGCCATCACCTGATATTTATAATCCTTTTAGTTTGTTAACAGCAATGGCAAAAGGCAAGCTAAATTCCTATTGGTTCGGTAGTGGTACTCCTACTTATCTGATAGAGATGTTGAATAAATATGGTGTGAAACCCCAGCAGATAGGGGAGCGGAAGGTACTTGCCGAATCGTTCGATGCACCTACGGAAAAGATGAGCGACATTACTCCTCTGCTTTATCAGAGCGGTTATATTACTATCAAGGATTATTCTCCATTGACCGATCTTTATTTGCTTGATATTCCTAATAAAGAAGTTCGTATGGGATTGATGAAGAGTTTGCTGCCGGAATACCTGCATCAACATACCACTGAAGGACTAACTACTGTGGCGTTGCTTTTTGAAGCTATTCACGATGAACGACTGAATGATGCCTTGCTTTTATTACAATCCTTCCTTTCCACAATTCCGAAGTGTGACAATACTGATTATGAAGGTCATTACCAGTCACTACTTTATACCATCTTTAGTTTGTTGGGAATGTATGTTGACGTAGAAGTACGTACACCTCGTGGGCGAGTAGATATGGTAATGCGTACACAAACTACTCTTTACATTGTTGAGTTGAAGCTGGATAAGAGTGCCGATGCAGCCATGACCCAGATTGATTTAAAGAAATATCCCGAACGTTTTGCCTTGTGCGGGCTACCTATAGTAAAGGTAGCTATAAACTTTGATAGCGAAAGCCACACATTGAAAGACTGGAAAATTGCTTGATATCTCTATTTTGAGGCAAGCATAGCTTCCATTTTTAATACCTCATCGCGATACTGTGCCGCTTCGATAAAGTCGAGTTTCTTTGCAGCTTCTTGCATGAGTTTCTTAGTGCGTTCGATACTCTTTTCCAACTGCGCACGACTCATGTATTGTACAATCGGGTCGGCAGCAACACCGGAAGGTGTTTCTTGTTCCATATAAGGATGAGAAGCACTTGAGGATTTATCCCTGCTGACCGATGCTTCGCCATTCGGTACTTCTGCGGTAGCAAACATATTAAGATTTTTTGCTTTCTTAATTTGTTGAGGGGTGATGCCATGCTCTTCGTTATACTTCAACTGCTTTTCACGACGACGGTTTGTTTCGTCAATGGTAAGTTGCATACTTTCTGTAATCTTATCAGCATACATAATGACCATGCCGTTAACATTACGAGCGGCACGTCCGGCAGTCTGCGTCAATGAACGGTGGGAGCGAAGGAAGCCTTCTTTGTCGGCATCTAGGATAGCTACGAGGGACACTTCCGGTAAATCCAATCCTTCACGTAGGAGGTTGACACCAACAAGTACGTCATATTCACCTTCACGGAGATCGCTCATAATCTTTACACGTTCCAATGTATCCACGTCGCTATGGATGTAGTTACATTTCACATTATTATTCAGCAAATATTCCGTTAATTCTTCTGCCATGCGTTTGGTAAGGGTAGTGACCAAAGTACGTTCGTTCTTTTCTATACGTATCTGGATTTCTTCCATCAGGTCGTCAATCTGATTATGGCTGGGACGGACTTCAATAATAGGGTCTAGCAATCCTGTAGGACGGATTACCTGCTCTACTACAATGCCTTCTGATTTTATCAACTCATAATCTGCCGGTGTAGCACTGACATAGATCACCTCTTTCGCCAACTCTTCAAATTCATCGAACTTCAAGGGACGGTTATCCATAGCGGCGGGCAGGCGGAAACCATATTCTACAAGATTTGTCTTACGGGCACGGTCTCCACCATACATTGCACGAATCTGAGGCACACTGACATGACTCTCGTCGATGACTATCAGAAAATCTTCAGGGAAGAAATCCAGCAGGCAATATGGGCGAGTACCGGGAGCACGACCATCAAAATAACGGGAATAGTTTTCAATGCCTGAGCAATGTCCTAATTCGCGGATCATTTCCATGTCATACGTTACACGTTCCTGTAGTCGTTTGGCTTCAAACGGACGGCCTTCATGCTCAAACCACTGGACTTGTTTGTGCAAGTCATCTTCTATTTCATGAATGGCACGCAGGGTTGCTTCTTTGGTGGTCATAAAGAGATTGGCAGGATAGATTTTGTAGTTGTCAAACTTTGCAATGGTCACCCCACTGATAGGATCGACTTCTTCAATACTATCTATCTCATCTCCCCAGAATACGATACGGAGCAGATTGTCAGCATAAGCCAGATAGATATCTACCGTATCACCCTTTACACGGAAGTTTCCACGATTCAGATCTATGTCGTTGCGTACATATAAACTATCTACCAAGCGGCGTAGGAATACATTGCGACTGAAATTCTTGCCTTGTTGTACTTCGATGACATTCTCATAGAAATCCGACGGATTCCCCATACCGTAAATACAGGATACTGAAGAGACAACTACCACATCTTTTCTTCCGGATAGTAGGGCGGAAGTTGCTGCCAGACGTAACTTATCTATTTCGTCATTGATGGCGAGGTCTTTCTCAATATAAGTGTCCGAAGATGGCAGATAGGCTTCGGGTTGGTAATAATCATAATAGGATACATAATACTCTACGGCATTATTCGGGAAGAACCCTTTGAACTCGCTATAAAGTTGGGCTGCCAGTGTTTTATTGTGACTCAATATCAGCGTAGGTTTGTTGATATTGGCAATAACATTGGCTATGGTAAATGTCTTTCCGGAGCCGGTTACACCAAGCAATGTCTGTGCAGGAACTCCCTCACGTATACCTTCGGTGAGCTGAGCGATAGCTTCCGGTTGGTCGCCGGTAGGCTTATAGGCGGATGTTAATTCAAAATTCATTTTTGACGTAATATTCAAAGTATTTACATTCGCGGACTGCTTCTTGATAGAATTGTGTATCGTTGAAATCAGCCGCTAATTTACGAAAATAGGCGTTCACTTGTTCACAATATGACTTATCAGTTCCATTCTTGATAGTATAATACCAATCTGGCGCATATAAATCCATTACACATGAGGAAAGCATGAATAGTGACCGGGCTTTTAACTCACGGTTGTTGGTATTTTCAGCTACATATTTGTAGAGCTCCAAAGCTTTGCTCATATAACTGATAACAAGTGGATAGTTCTCAAAGTTTTTATAGTTATAATCTTTACTGAAGTCTGGAAATTTGATATCAGTATGGTCATTGTCATTATCGTAATAAGAAATAAAATAGTTGCTGCTATGATATAATGGTATATTCCGATAGTAGCCGTGAGGAGAAATGTTGTAATAGTAATTTGCCAGTAAATAGGTAGCACAAATCCCTTTTTCACCCTCGTTTTTGCTTTCTTTTTGCAGCTTCAATAACGATTTTGTTAATGTTGCCTTATTCTGATATTTATTCAGGAACTCGTATTGTGTATAAAGTTGGTCGGTTAATTGTGATGCTGCCGGCACACTGAACAATCTCTTGAAACCATTGCTGAATATCAGTGGAGATATGCCCGAATAACCATTGAACTGATCCTGACGTACGGCAACATAAATATTATTCTCATAATCGTAAATAGAATCAATTGTACAGTAAGTTTCGGATATCCGGTCATACCAGTTCATTGCTTCTTTCAAATCTCCGGTTCTGAGAAAATAAGTACCTTTCAGCTCATAGAGTTGTGTCAGTGCCCACTGATTATTATCTTTTTCACTATCGCTGATAAGTGAATTGATAATGATCAGGTCGGGATTGGCTTGTAATTCTGATATCTGGTTGTGCGTCAGGAAGGCTTTTCCATAGTCTTTTTGTTGCTTATAGAGGTGTCCTACTACTTCTTTAATGAATTCGACATCCGTATTATCCGCTTCCAGATATTCGCCAATGGTATTTTCTTCTTGTTCGCCAATACTTTTTAATTGAGTGAGATATAGGCAGAAACGGGTACGGCTAGCCTGTTTTAATAAGGCAGGGTCAGATGTTTGCAATGTACTGAGGATACTTTCTGCTTGTTTGTATTCTCTGCAAAGAAATGATAGATGTGCCAGATAAACAGTCCAGAAGTCTTTATTATCTGCTTTAGGATTCTCTATTACTTTCTTTATAATTTCTTTGGTACGCATGTATTCTTCCATTAACTCCTCAGATGGTTGTAAGAACACTTGTTTTTCGGAATAAGAAAAAGATGCTAATACCGCTCTTTCTACCTTATTAATATACCGGATAGCCAGTAGTCTCATATAAGGTGAGTCAGGGCATATATTAAGAATATTCTCTACCTCCTCCATCTCGTTGGAAAAGGTATTATATCCCCGTATGGCATAGAGAGCTGCTTGGGTACGCTCGTTTTTACATAAAGCTAAAGTTGCATCCCAATCTACTTTATCTTGTATCTTGATACTATTGTATGCAATTTCTTTACGACTGTCAGAATGGTCGAAGACCTGACAATACAGGTAGTTGGCATTTGCCAGGTTATTGAGGTTGTAGAGTGCTCCGGCTACTTGTTCGAGTGCTGCATAGTAGATATAATGCTCTTGTTTTAAAGGTTTAACATAGAGATTGAACATGGCGACTGCATCCTTATTTTTAGTTTTCATGTAATGTGCCAAGCGTACAAGTTGGTAGGCATATCTTAGCTTTAACTCATCTTGTTTGCACGTTTTATAGAGGGATATTCCTTTGTTCTTCAGAATTGTATAGTTAGCTTCCGATGGTGATTTAACGCGTTTCGTTTGCCACCAACTATCATTATCCTCGGCAAGCTGTGCATAAGGTTCCGTTTCCTTGGCATACTGAAGGTAGGTGAGGACTTCTTTTCCAACTTCCGAATTATTTAGCATGGCTGTATATTTATAGGTAGGGCGATAGAAATTATTCATTGGTGTTTTGTAGAGAAACTCTTGGAACTGTTCACGAGTCACTCCTTGGAAAAGATTATGTTTCTTGAAGAATGCCATCCAGGCGGTTATGTTTTCATCTGGAACTTGTTCGTCCGTTATATAAAGTCCACTGTATAAAGTTAGCAAATAGGGGTGAAGACCTTTCTCTTTAAGGAGTAGTTGATCGAAAAGATTATAATATTCTGCGTCCAAATCATAATCCATACAGCCATATACGGAAGATTGGAAGGGAGATGCTGCTAATGCTAACGCTATGATAATTTGCTTGAAATATTTCATGATAATTTCTGTATGATAGTTGTTAATTGTTCGGTAGAGTATCTATGTCGTATTTCTTCATCTAAATGATAGAAGATGATTTCCCGTTCTTCTTTTTTAAGTTTCCTATTTAATGTCTTGGCAGCCTCTAGCAACGTTTCGGGACTGATTTCTTCTACCTTTAACTCGTAACCTTTGTTTATCCACATGCCTCGCAAATAATGTGACTGGAGTATTTTGTAAGAGTTCTCGCTTTTCTTACTGTAAAATTCGGGATGTATGTTTATATCTGCTTGGGAAACTCCGTTTATCAGTTTGATTTGCCCAAAAGGGTTTCTCACAATTCCCCAACTGTAAAGCGGAAGAGCTACATCAAGATGTAATGGATAAGTGTCTAGATTGTCAATGTAAAGTGAAGCTTCCTCATTATTTAATATCGTATTTTTATTAGTAAAATCCGTAGGTTGGGAGGAAGCATAATACATTAGCACACCCTTCTCTACCGGGGGAATTCCTGTCTTGTCTCTGAATTTTATCTGATGCAGGCGGATGGTACAGCTGATTTCTTTTTCTTTTCTTAGTTTCTTGATACATTCTAGAAAATAGAAATAATTGTTACGGCTTTTTTGAGTCCAATCGCAGTCAAATTGATAGCCAAGTGGTAGTTTGTTGAAGTGTCGACTATACAATGAATCCATTCGGTTGGCACATCTGTAAGCGAGGCTGTCTATAGCTTTGGTGGGGCATTGCAGAAAAGTCTTATTGGTAATAAATATCACAGGGATAGCTTCTTGTGTAAATGTAGGAATGTCCGAAGGAGAATAATCGGCTAGGGGGTATGCTTTATTCCCTTTATCACTTAAATCGAACATACGGACGTATATCTTCTTTGCTCCCAATCTATTCAGATAGGTAGTATCTGCATCTTGCACAGTGAGTTTGCTCTTCCATACATAGAAGGAAACGGTAGGGGACTTCTTACCGCTACATCCTGACAAACAGATAATTAAAATAATCAGTTGTAACAATCGTACTTGCATGATTCAAAGATACAATGGCGATAATTAAGGTTCTATGGTTTTATTGCTTTTTTATGATTTTCTAACACACGACATTGTATGTTATTTGTTGTCTTTCCGGTTGATTGTTTGCGAAACTATAGTTTTAATAATCAAAAAAGTAAATTAAATCAGGTTCCGCTATCAAATTTTCAAATGTTTTATTTACTTTGCATCAGATTATAACAATTCATAAATATTAAATTAATACGACTTAAAAACATGGTTTGGAATGAAAACATCGAATGCATGGACCGCGAAAGTCTTCGCAAGATTCAAGGCATTCGTCTCAAAAAAACAGTGGAGCGCGTATATCATGATACTCCATTTTATCGTAAGAAGATGCAAGAACTGGGTGTTACTCCCGATGACATAAACAGCATAGACGACATTGTAAAACTTCCGTTTACTACGAAATACGACCTTCGGGACAATTATCCGTTCGGTCTTTGTGCCGTACCTATGAGTCAGATTGTGCGCATTCATGCTTCTTCGGGTACTACCGGAAAGCCCACTGTTGTAGGTTATACCCGTAAAGACCTTTCTGTATGGGCAGAGTGTTTGTCTCGTGCTTTTACAGCATACGGTGCTGATAAATCGGATATTTTCCAAGTATCATACGGTTACGGACTTTTTACCGGAGGTTTGGGTGCACATGCCGGTGCCGAGAATATAGGTGCTTCCGTTATCCCGATGTCCAGCGGTAATACTGAAAAACAGATTACGTTGATGCACGATTTCGGTTCGACTGTACTTTGCTGTACTCCTTCATACGCTCTTTACCTGGCGGACGCAATCAAGGATTCCGGCTATCCTCGTGAAGAATTTAAACTGAAAGCCGGAGCTTTCGGAGCTGAGCCTTGGACAGAGAGTATGCGCAAGGATATTGAAAATAAAATGGGTATCAAAGCTTATGACATCTATGGATTGAGTGAAATAGCCGGTCCCGGAGTAGGTTACGAATGCGAGTGCCAACATGGTACGCATCTGAATGAAGATCATTACTTCCCCGAAATAGTGGATCCGAATACTCTTGAACCTGTAGCTCCCGGCGAAACAGGTGAACTTGTGTTTACTCACCTTACTAAAGAAGGTATGCCTTTGCTTCGTTACCGTACCAAGGACCTGACTGCTTTGCATTACGATACATGTCCTTGTGGACGTACTTTGGTTCGCATGGATCGTATTCTCGGACGTAGCGATGATATGCTTATTATTCGTGGTGTGAACGTGTTCCCGACACAAATTGAATCCGTTATTCTTGAATTACCTGAATTTGAGCCTCACTATCTCCTCATTGTAGATCGTAAGAATAATACGGATACCATGGAGTTGCAAGTTGAAGTCCGTCCTGAATACTATTCTGATGAAATCAATAAGATGTTGGCACTGAAGAAGAAACTTGCCAGTCGCTTGCAGAGTGTGCTGGGCTTAGGTGTCGATGTCCGTTTGGTAGAGCCTCGCAGCATTGAACGCAGTGTAGGCAAAGCAAAACGCGTGATTGATAATCGTAAACTTTAATAATTTGTAATTCATAATTCATATAACTATGGTAGCAAAACAACTTTCTATTTTTCTTGAAAATAAGTCCGGTCGCCTTACAGAAGTGACTGAAGTGCTCGCTAAAGAAGGTGTGAATCTTTCTGCTCTTTGCATAGCCGAGAATGCTGACTTCGGTATTCTTCGTGGCATTGTATCCGAACCTGATAAAGCATATAAAGCTTTAAAAGATAATCATTTTGCAGTTAACATAACGGATGTGGTCGGCATTAATTGCCCCAATATTCCGGGCTCTTTGTCAAAAGTACTCCGCTTTTTATCTGACGAGGGAGTGTTTATAGAATATATGTACTCTTTTGCCAATGGTGAGACCGCCAATGTTATCATCCGCCCCAATGATATGGAGAATTGCATTCGCGTACTTACTGAAAAGAAAGTAGATCTGCTGGCGGCAAGCGATCTCTATAAACTGTAAAAACAGTTATGAGTTATTAGTTATAAGTTATTTCCGTGCGGAACATTTGCATGATCAACAAATAACTTATAACTAATAACTCATAACTACTCTTCCTCCCTTCCTTCCCATTCGTCCTCTAAAACTCCCTGTTCGTCTGGTTTTTGAAAAATTAAGGTACGTATCGTTGCTTTATTCGATATGAACCTCTATCTTTGCACATTATTTGATTGAAAGTAATGAAAAAGAACATCCTAATAACTTTGCTTGCAGCTCTGCTGCTCTCCTCGTGTGGAGAATACAACAAATTGCTGAAAAGCACAGACTACGAATACAAATACGAAGCTGCTAAGAACTACTTCGCGAAAGGGGAGTATAATCGTGCTGCAACGCTGCTTAATGAGCTTATCGCTATCCTTAAAGGAACTGATAAAGCTGAGGAGTCCCTCTATATGCTTGGTATGAGTTATTATAATCAGAAAGATTACCAAACTGCTGCGCAGACATTTATTCAATATTACAATGTTTATCCTCGTGGCACATTTACTGAACTATCACGTTTTCATGCAGGAAAAGCTTTGTACTTGGATACTCCGGAACCCCGCTTGGATCAATCGGGTACATACAGTGCCATACAACAGTTGCAAATGTTCTTGGAGTATTTCCCTCAAAGTGCCAAAAAAGACGAAGCACAGTCTATGATTTTTGCTTTGCAAGATAAATTGGTGATGAAAGAATATCTTTCTGCCAGACTTTATTATAACTTAGGTAACTATTTGGGAAATAACTATCAGGCTTGTGTTATTACAGCACAGAACGCTTTGAAGGATTACCCTTATACCAATTTGCGTGAAGACTTGTCTATCCTTGTTTTGCGTGCCAAATATGAATTGGCTGTATACAGTGTGGAAGACAAAAAGCCCGAGCGCTATCGTGAGGCTGTTGACGAATATTATGCTTTCAAGAACGAATTTCCTGAAAGTAAGTATTTGAAGGAAGCCGACCGTATTTTCAAGGAATCACAAAAGGTTCTGCAAGATTAAGCTTTTAAAAGAAATATATCGATATAGAATTAAATTAGATAGACAAATTTATGGATTACAGAAAGACAAATGCTCCTGCCAGTACGGTAACACGTGATATGATGGAGTTGTGTGAGGATACCGGTAATGTATATGAAACTGTAGCAATTATCGGAAAGCGTTCTAACCAGATTAGTGTGGAAATAAAGAACGATCTTTCTAAGAAATTGGCTGAGTTTGCTTCTTACAATGATAATTTGGAAGAAGTGTTTGAAAACCGGGAACAAATTGAAATTTCCCGCTATTATGAAAAATTGCCGAAGCCGGGTTTGATTGCTACACAAGAGTATATTGAAGGTAAGGTTTATTATCGTAACCCGTCTAAAGAAAAAGAAAAACTACAGTAATGATACAACGTATTCAATCCGTTTATTTATTGGTGGTAACTGTTCTGTTAATTGTGGCAATGTGTATGCCGGTTGGACAGTTTATCGGAGCGGACGGAGTTACGACACACATTTTTAAGCCAATAGGCGTAGCTATGGCTGACGGAAGCTTTCAGTCTACTTGGGGCTTGTTCGGTATATTATTGTTGAGCGCAATTATAGCGTTCGGTACAATATTTTTGTTCCGTAACCGTATGATGCAGATACGTATGACAATCTTTAGCAGTATATTGCTGATTGGTTATTACATTGCTTTTTGTGTGTTCTACTACGTATTGGATGATGAGTTGGATGCAGCGACTTTTCAGATAGGATGGGCGCTTAGCTTGCCTGTCATTTCTATCATTCTGAACTATTTGGCATTCCGTGCTATTTATAGAGATGAGTTAATGGTGAAAGCTGCGGATAGATTGAGATAACGAAACAGATCATCTATTTGCCTCTAACAGATCATCTATTTATATGAAACAGACCATGTGTTTTTGCTGAACACATGGTCTGTTTTTTTGTATCTGATTTACTTCTTTAAATCAAAGAGATAAGTAATCTTGGCAGTGATAACGCCGTGTGCCGAGCGGGCGAAATAGTCTTTTTTGCTACTACTATAGAAGTCGGAGAGAGCATAGTAGTATCTTCCTTCTACCAGGAAGTTTCCGGCTTTAGTGCGCAACTCTAAACCTGCGCCTCCGGCAATACCATAATCGAATTTGTTATCAATGGGTTTGCCATGTTGTTCTGTTTCAATATTGGCACCCCCGGCAATCGTTTCTTCCCAATTTCCGCTGATCTTTTCGCTATTGCTAATCAGGAAACCTATTTGTGGACCCGCATGGATAAAGAATTGCAATCCTCTGTTCTTACCGAAAGCAAGATGTGCAAGGAAAGGAATATCCACATAATTCATAGTACGGGTATAGCTGAGAGTAGGGTAATCTTGGTAATATTCGTCCCATCCTTGTTGTGAGAAGTTTACTTCAATTTGCGCGCCACATATCATACTGAAATATTTTTCTGAGATATAGCGAGCTGTTAAACCGCCAGTAATACCCATCAGGTTTTTCTGCTTTACCGAAGGAGTGAAGCTGACACTGTTCAGGTTGATACCACCGTTGATGCCGACTGCAAGGTTGTGGCGTTGTTCACCTATCTGGGCATATGTCGGCAGAGTGGAAACACCTGCTAGTAAAGTCGCTCCTATGATTGTTTTCAGTTTCATCTTTTATCAATTACAAATTATGAGTTACCAATTATGCATTAATCAAAGTCTAACTTTATAAGCTCATAATTTTTGGTGAAGCGTACAAAGAATACTTTCTTATTGATAAAGCCTCCCCAGTTATTTACCCGTTGGAATTTGAAGCCGGTTTGGATAGGTGTTAAGTTCATTCCAGACATATTCTGCTCAAAGCCCGAACCGTAGCGTGACAAGCCTTTCAGGAAGAAATAACCAGTGTCAAAACCCAGCATGCCGAATTTCGGATAGCGTTCATCCATCTCTTTTCCATACCATCTACGGTAATTCTTGGTGAAGTTGATTGCTGCCGGCAGCAGATTGTTAGTATAGAAAGAAGAGTAGAAATATGTATCAAGTTCAAAGAATGTTTCCAGATGGTCTTTGGTGTATGTTTGCCATTCCGGGTAACCGAACAGGTGGATACGGCTTTCTGGTTGATCGCGAACTAATAGAGTCAACTGAGGAAGTGCCTTTATCAGAGTCAGATTACTGCCGGAAGTAGGGATAAAGATATTTTCTCTATCAGGGCGTAATGCAGCCTTTAACGTTTCAACGCTGGCATCTTCTTTCAGGCTTTTCATGGGAATAGCGCGGTTGCGTAACTCGTCTTTCAATCCCTTGATGAATTCTGCTTTATCTTTGGTTCCCTGGCTTGCTTCGATAAAAATTACGTTCGCATTGGGGAACTGGCGTACGAAATGATCGTATACTTCAGAATATAAGTAAGACTGAGGTGTATTGATTTGATATACGGCAGGGTTACGGAATACTGTATTGTCCTTAGATGTGAACGGAATAACCAAGCGGATATTGTTCTTTTTGGCAAAGTTTGCCAACGGCTCGATGTGGCTTTGGTATAGAGGGCCGAAAATAATATCCATGCTTTTCATCTCACTCTTATTGAGTATTGAGTTTAGTGAAGAGGACTCCGGACCGGAATTATAGGTATATAAATCAATGGATGTCCCGGTACGCTTCAAGCTATCAACTGCCATTAGGAAACCTTCGTAATATTCTACCATTCGGTCTGATTCACCTTTTGAAACATCCAGCAGTGGGAGGATGAGGGCAGCTTTAATCGTATTGAAGCGCTTAGTTGTCTTCTTGTTTTCGTTGAACAATTCGCTATCAGTAGGAATGGTCTGCGGTTTGCTCGGTTGTACAACCTGTGCGGTAGGATAGGGGATGCACAGAAAATCGCCTTTTTTGATTTTATTATCTCCTTTCAGTTCTGGGTTGGCAGCAATCAAATCGGCTTCGCTAAGACCGTATTCACGACTGATGCTAAATACCGTTTCTTTTCTTTTCACGCGGTGCATCTCCCGACAGCGGGATTCTACAGGACCGGGGATATTGTTATTGGTTACTACCGGAGTGGTAGTTTGAGATTCAGAAGTAGAGTCACTTGCCTCGGAAGAAGATGGGATGCGGATAACTTGTCCGATGCGGAAGTTCTCAGCGCTTAGTCCCGGGTTGGCATCACAAATAGCTTTGGCGGATACACCGTATTTTGTTGTCAGCCGATAAAGGGTTTCGCCTGAAGCAATGGTATGGAATGTCTCTTTTTGTACGTTGGCATTTCCACGCGGAATGCGTAGTGCGCGTCCTACATATATTTTTTCATCGCTTCCGGGGTTCAACTTTATAATATCCGATTGACTAATACCATACATACTCGCAATGGAGTACAGGCTTTGTCCTTTCTCGATAGTGTGTAGAAAATAAGATTGATTCTCTTGTGCTGCTACAAAACTACATGCGCCGGCAAGCAGCAGAGAGCAGATAATGCGGTTAATCTTTTTCATTCGATAATCGTTGGTTTATGTTTACAATTTCCCAAAGTAGCTGCAAAGTTACGAATATTGTCCCATTTTAACCAACGGATTGCGTTAAGAAATAATATTGTGCATTTCAAAACTGAAAAATAAATCTTTTCGGCTGATATTCGGGTAGAAACAGTTATTTTTGCAGTTAGTATCATGCTAAGCGTGAAAATGAAAGTTTTAGAATAAAAATATGCAAGAAGAAAAAGAATATATCAATGTATATGGTGCGCGCGTGCACAACTTGAAAAATATCGATGCAGAACTCCCCCGTAACAGCCTTACGGTTATTACAGGACTTAGCGGAAGCGGTAAGTCTTCTTTGGCGTTCGATACCATTTTTGCTGAAGGGCAACGCCGCTATATTGAAACATTTTCGGCATACGCCCGCAATTTCCTGGGGAATTTGGAACGGCCTGATGTGGATAAAATAACCGGTTTGAGCCCGGTAATTTCTATCGAACAGAAGACGACGAATAAGAATCCACGTTCTACGGTGGGAACTACTACGGAAGTCTACGACTATCTCCGTTTGTTGTATGCTCGTGCGGGTGAAGCCTTTTCTTACCTTTCCGGCGAGAAGATGGTGAAGTATACCGAAGAACAAATTCTGGATCTTATCCTGAATGATTATAAAGGTAAACGTATCTACATACTTGCCCCGTTAGTTCGTAGTCGTAAAGGTCATTATAAAGAACTTTTTGAACAAGTACGTAAGAAGGGATATTTATATGTCCGTGTAGATGGCGAAGTGCGTGAAGCCTTACCGGGCATGAAGCTCGACCGATATAAAAATCATGATATAGAAGTAGTGATTGATAAGCTGGTTGTTGCAGATAAGGATGATACGCGTTTGAAGAACAGTGTTGCAACGGCCATGCGTCAAGGCGACGGGTTGTTGATGATTCTTGATGCGCAGGATGATACGGTTCGTCATTATAGTAAACGGCTGATGTGTCCAGTTACAGGATTGTCTTATAGAGAACCTGCACCGCATAACTTCTCTTTTAACTCACCGCAAGGCGCTTGCCCCAAATGTAAAGGGTTGGGAGTAGTCAATCAGATAGACATTGACAAGGTAGTGCCTGACCGGGAACTATCAATTTCAGATGGTGCCATCGCTCCTTTGGGGAAGTACAAGAATAGTATGATATTTTGGCAGATTGCCGCTCTGCTGGAGAAGTACGAGGCAACACTGAAAACTCCGGTTAGAGAGTTGCCGGATGATGCGATCGACGAGATACTTTACGGGTCAGACGATCGTATCAAGATAAAAAGTTCCTTGATCGGTACTTCATCCGATTATTTCGTTACCTTCGAAGGAGTAGTGAAATATATCCAGATGTTACAGGAAAAAGATGCTTCGGCTACTGCACAGAAATGGGCGGAACAGTTTGCGAAAACTGCTGTTTGTCCCGAATGTCATGGTGCCAAACTGAACAAAGAAGCTCTTTCTTTCCGTATCCATGATAAGAATATTTATGAACTGGCATCTATGGATATCAACGAACTATATGATTGGCTGATAAATGTAGACCAGTATCTCAGTAGTAAACAAGAACAGATTGCTACGGAGATTCTTAAAGAAATCCGTACACGCCTTAAATTCTTGTTGGATGTGGGTTTGGATTATCTTTCATTGGATCGTAGTGCGGTCAGCTTGTCCGGAGGTGAGAGCCAGCGTATTCGTTTGGCAACACAGATTGGTTCTCAGCTGGTGAATGTACTTTACATCTTGGACGAACCGAGTATCGGTCTGCATCAACGAGACAACCAGCGTCTTATCCATTCATTAAAAGACCTGCGTGATATCGGTAACTCTGTTATCGTTGTAGAACACGACAAAGACATGATGCTTGCCGCCGATTATGTGATTGATATGGGACCTAAGGCCGGACGTTTGGGAGGAGAAGTGGTGTTCTCCGGCACGCCTCAGGAAATGTTACAGACTCATACCCTGACTTCTCAATATCTAAATGGAGAACGTGCGATTGAAATTCCTGCGAAACGTCGCAAAGGTAATGGGCATAGCCTCTGGTTGCGGGGTGCCAAAGGGAATAACCTGAAGAACGTAGATGTCGAATTTCCACTTGGAAAGCTGATTTGCGTGACTGGTGTCTCCGGTAGCGGCAAATCTACACTTATCAATGAAACCTTGCAGCCTATTCTTTCCCAGAAGTTCTACCGTTCTCTTCAAGATCCTTTAGAGTACGACAGTATTGAAGGACTGGATTATATTGATAAAGTAGTGAATGTGGATCAGTCTCCATTAGGACGTACGCCACGCTCCAATCCGGCTACATATACAGGTGTATTCTCTGATATTCGTAACTTATTTGTCGGTTTGCCCGAAGCCAAGATACGCGGATATAAGCCGGGACGCTTCTCTTTCAACGTTAGCGGTGGACGCTGCGAAGCTTGCCAGGGTAATGGTTATAAAACTATTGAAATGAATTTCCTTCCGGATGTTTATGTGCCTTGCGAGGTTTGTCACGGCAAACGTTATAACCGTGAGACCCTTGAAGTACGTTTCAAAGGAAAATCCATTGCCGATGTATTGGATATGACCATTAACCGTGCCGTAGAGTTTTTTGAGAATGTTCCTCAGATATTGAATAAGATCAAGACTATTCAGGATGTCGGCTTGGGTTATATCAAATTGGGGCAATCTTCCACTACGCTTTCCGGTGGAGAGAGTCAGCGTGTGAAGTTAGCTACGGAGCTTTCCAAGCGTGATACGGGCAAAACCCTTTACATACTTGATGAACCTACTACCGGTCTTCATTTTGAAGATATCCGTGTGCTGATGAACGTACTCAATAAACTTGTCGACAAAGGGAATACGGTAATCGTTATCGAACATAACCTCGACGTCATCAAAATGGCGGATTACATTATTGATATGGGTCCCGAAGGTGGTAAGGGCGGAGGAGAACTCCTTTCTTACGGCACACCGGAAGAGGTAGCTAAGAGCACTAAAGGATATACTCCCAAGTTTTTAAAAGAAGAACTTAGGTAATTTGTACTTAGTAATTTGTAATTATTGAAATGAAGATTAATAAAACGAATGTTGCCAGATTACTGGATAAAGCCAAGATTGCTTATGAACTCATCCCTTACGAAGTGGACGAGAATGATTTAAGTGCAGTACATGTAGCCGCCAGCTTAGGTGAGAATATTGATTGTGTATTCAAGACTTTGATTCTTCATGGTGATAAAAACGGATATTTTGTCTGTGTCATTCCCGGTGAACATGAAGTCGATTTGAAACTGGCAGCTAAAGTTTCTGGCAATAAGAAGTGTGATCTTATCCCGATGAAAGAGCTTCTTCCACTGACCGGATACATTCGTGGAGGTTGTTCACCCATCGGCATGAAAAAGTCTTTCCCCACTTATATACATGAAACCTGCCTTTTATTTCCGCATATCTATATCAGCGCCGGGCAGCGTGGATTGCAACTGAAGCTTGATCCTAAAGATCTGATAAAGGAAGTAAAAGCTGACGTTTGTATACTTTTTAACGAATAATTCGCCTTTTTGGGCCTGAGATATTCCATTTTGTTAGGGTAATATTCTACAAAAAGTATATATTTGCAGAAATTATTTAGAAATTCAATTTAATTACTAACAATAAAACTTTATTTCTATGTTCAACAAACACCCTAAAGGTTTGATTGCTGCGTCTCTATCCAATCTAGGAGAACGCTTTGGATTTTATACCATGATGGCAATCCTTGTACTTTTCTTACAAGCCAAATTCGGTTTGAATGGAAAAGAAGCAGGGTTGATTTATTCTACTTTTTATTTCTCAATTTACATTCTAGCATTGATTGGTGGTATTATTGCCGACAGAACTCGTAACTTTAAAGGTACCATCCTGGCAGGTATCGTTTTGATGGCAGCAGGTTACTTGATGCTTGCTATTCCGTCATCTACGCCAGTTGCAAACAAAGCATTTTTCTTGACTATTACTTGTGTGGCATTATTTGTCATCGCATTTGGTAACGGACTTTTTAAAGGAAATCTGCAAGCGTTGGTAGGGCAGATGTACGATAATCCGCAATATGCTAACATGCGCGATTCTGGTTTCTCATTATTTTATATGTTCATAAATCTGGGAGCTATCTTTGCTCCAATGGCGGCAGTTGGTGTTCGTAACTGGTGGTTGTCTACTTTTGGTTATAGCTATAATGCCGATCTTCCTGCACTTTGTCATGGACATTTAGCTGGTACTTTGTCACCCGAAGCAGTAGACACCTATAGTGTATTGGCGAATAAGGTGATGATGTCCGGTGCTCCTGTAACAGATATGACTGCATTTGCTAATGATTATCTGAATGTGTTTACTACAGGTTTCCACTATGCTTTTGGTGTAGCTATCATTGCGATGGTTGTTTCATTGGTAATTTTTATAATTAACAAAAAGAGATTCCCCGATCCAAGTAAAAAAGTTGCTGCTAAAGCTGGTGATACGGCTGTAGTAGAAATGAGCGTACAAGAAGTTAAACAACGTATGTATGCACTGTTTGCTGTTTTTGGTGTGGTAATCTTTTTCTGGTTCTCTTTCCATCAGAATGGTTTGACGTTGACCTATTTTGCAAAAGAATATACTGACTTGAATCTGTTTGGTATGGCTATATCTGCCGAACTGTTCCAGTCATTGAATCCGTTCTTTGTGGTATTCCTGACACCGGTTATTATGGCTGTATTCGCTGCTCAGCGTGCCAGAGGTAAAGAACCTTCAACACCGAAGAAGATTGCTATCGGTATGGGAATTGCAGCTACTGCTTTCTTGGTAATGGCTGTTGGCTCATATTTGGGCAACTTACCAATGCATAAAGACATCATCGCTTTGGGTACTTCTCCTGTAAAAGTAACTCCGTTGTTGCTGATGGTTACCTATTTAATTTTGACTATTGCCGAGTTGTACATTTCTCCGCTGGGTATCTCATTCGTATCTAAAGTTGCTCCTCCCAAATATCAAGGCATTATGCAAGGTGGCTGGTTAGGCGCTACTGCTATTGGTAACCAATTACTTGTTATCGGTGCAATCCTTTATGAAAGTATTCCTATTTGGATGACTTGGACTGTATTCGTTGTCGCATGTTGTATATCCATGTTTACTATGCTCTTTATGCTGAAGTGGTTGGAGAGAGTAGCGAAATAAATATTAGTTATTAGTTATAAGTTATTTGTTATGATTGTGTTGCGCTATTATGTCGCAGGGAAACACCAACAAATAACTTATAACTAATAACTCATAACTATTTTCAGATTTCCATCCCCATTATATAGTCATTCATATAATATCCGTTTCCTATCTCAAAATCACCTTCTCTTAGTTTTCTCATTCCCATACGTTCGTAGAAATTTAATGCCTTGTTGTGGCGGTTTACATTTAATTCCATCAGGCATGGGGTGGGATGTACTTCTTTAATATACTTAATGGCTTCGCGGAACAGAAAACTGCCGCAATGTGCACCTTGGTAAGAAGGAAGTACATAAATCTTTTGTAAATGGAATACATCTTTGCCTTGGGGTTGTACTGAAACATAACCGGCTATTTTGTTTTCATCATAGGCGAAGAAATAAACGTGACCTTCTTCTTCCATCTGTTTGCGAATGTTATCCAATGAATACATCCATTCCATCATATAATCAATCTGTTCAGGTGTGAGGATTTCCTGATAAGTGACAGGAAATATTTGCTGGGCAAGCGATTGTATCAGTTCGCAATCAGCAAGAGTGGCTTTTTTAAGAGTAAACATATCTATCGTATTTAATTTGTTATGACTACAAAGTTATACTTTTTATGCCAATTACAAAACAATCACTATCTTTGCAAATGTTACAACCTAACTAATTTCGTCTTAAAAAAATATGGCATTTACAAACAACATTATGATTGTCCGCCACAGACTGCTCAAAGAGCTGGTGAAACTGTGGAACGACAACGAACTTGTAGAAAAGATTGACCGTTTACCGATTGAATTGAGTCCGAGAAGATCAAAGCATGCCGGACGTTGCTGCGTGCATAAAGAACGCGCTGTGTGGAAATATAAGTCATTACCCTTGCTGGGGCTTGATATGGAGGATGAACAAGATGAATTGACTCCTTTGTCAGAATATGCAGCCCATGCAATGGACCGGGCGGAAAATGGTCAGCCCAAAGATAATATTATGTGCGTCATTGACGAAGCTTGTTCGGCTTGCGTGCAGATTAATTATGAAATTACTAACCTGTGTCGTGGATGTACTGCCCGTAGTTGCCAGACTAATTGTCCTAAGAAAGCAGTACACGTGAAAGAGAGTGGGCAGGCATGGATAGATCATGATACATGTATCAGTTGTGGTATCTGTCATAAGAGTTGTCCTTATCATGCCATTGTTTACATACCTGTACCTTGTGAGGAAGCTTGTCCGGTGAAGGCTATCAGCAAAGACGAAAAAGGCATAGAACATATTGATGAAAAGAAATGTATATATTGCGGTAAATGCTTGAATGCTTGTCCGTTTGGAGCAATCTTCGAGGTGTCGCAAGTATTCGATGTCTTACATAGGATCCGTAAAGGAGAAAAGATGATAGCAATTGTAGCACCGTCTATTTTGGGGCAATTCAAGACTACCATCGAACAAGTATATGGTGCGCTGAAAGCCGTAGGGTTTACGGATGTAATAGAAGTGGCTCAGGGAGCTATGGATACTGTCAGCAACGAAGCGCATGAATTGATTGAGAAATTGGAAGAAGGGCAGAAATTCATGACAACCTCTTGTTGCCCGTCTTATATTGAATTGGTGAATAAACATATTCCCGGGATGAAACCTTTTGTATCGGGTACTGGTTCACCTATGTATTATACTGCTCGCATTGCGAAAGAAAAGTATCCGGATGGACAAGTGGTATTCATTGGCCCTTGTGTAGCCAAACGCAAAGAGGCACAACGGGACGAAGCTGTAGATTTCGTGATGACTTTCGAGGAAGTTGCATCTGTTTGGGCAGGATTGAATATTGAATTAGAGCAGGCACAATCTTATTCCATGTCCTTTACTTCCGTGCGCGAAGCTCATGGATTTGCCCAAGCTGGTGGTGTAATGGGAGCTGTAAAGGCTTATTTGAAAGAAGAAGCAGATAAAATTAATGCCATACAGGTTGCCAATCTGGATAAGAAGACGATCGGTGCGTTGCGTGCTTATGCCAAGCAGGGCAAAGCTCCCGGGCAATTTATTGAGGTAATGGCATGCGAGGGTGGTTGCATTACCGGACCTTGTGCGCATAATGAAATAGCTGCCGGTAAACGCCAATTACAACAAGAGTTGACTAAACAAGAGAAAACTTATTAAATGAAGAATTAAGAATGAAGAATGAAGAATTGCCATACGGTGAAAATGCGCAGCCTCATATAACTGAACGAACAAATGCGCAGGAAAATTCTTCATTCTTCATTCTTCATTCTTCATTTAATACGGTTGACAAATTGCGCCGGGAGCGGAAGTTAAGTGCTGACGAGTACAGAAAGCTTTTGTTATGTGAGGATGTAGAAACCTTGCAATATTTACAAAAGCAGGCACAAGAAGTGGCGTACGTGCATTTTGGAAATAGGATTTTCATTCGCGGACTGATTGAGATAACGAATCGTTGCCGTAATAATTGCTATTATTGCGGAATACGGAAAGGAAACAGGGATATTCCTCGTTATGAATTGACGCACGAAGAAATACTGGCGTGTTGTCATGAAGGATATTTACTCGGGTTTCGTACTTTCGTGTTGCAAGGTGGTGAGTTTCCAGAAGTGAAGGATGATTGGATAACTAAGGTTGTTGCCGCTATTCGTTTGGCATTTCCGGATTGTGCCATTACTTTATCGTTGGGTGAGAAATCTCGTGAGGCTTACGAACGCTTCTTTCAAGCAGGTGCCAATCGATACTTATTACGGCATGAGACGTATGATGAAGAGCATTATCGTATGCTTCATCCGGAAAAGATGTCACTGGCTTGTCGGTTGCAATGTTTAGACTGGCTCAAGGAGATCGGTTATCAGGTAGGGACGGGGATTATGGTAGGTAGTCCTCAGCAAACTATCGATCATTTGGTGAAGGATGTGCTTTATATTGAACGGTTTCAACCGGAGATGATCGGTATCGGTCCTTTTCTTCCACATCATGATACGCCGTTTGCTATGTGCTTGCCCGGAAATATGGAGTTGACTTTAAAGTTGCTCTCTATTTTTCGATTGATGCATCCTACCGCACTCATCCCTTCGACTACAGCGTTGGCAACACTAGCACCCGATGGTCGGGAAAGGGGAATACTTGCCGGAGCCAATGTGGTCATGCCCAATCTTTCTCCGCAGTCTCAACGGAAGAACTATTCTTTATATGACAACAAAGCATCATTAGGTGCCGAAGCTGCCGAAGGATTGATGAAGTTGGAAGAAAGGCTGAAACGAATAGGATATGAGATTTCGAAAGAAAGAGGAGATTATATTTAGTTATAAGTTATTAGTTATAAGTTATTTGTTTTGGAGGATTACAAATCGCTTATAACTAACGACTTATAGCTAACAACTTATAACTAATAACTTATAACTATTTTCCATTGTGTATAATGTAAAGTCAAAACAAGCGGAAGAGTTTATCAATCATCAGGAGATACAGGATACGCTGGAGTATGCTCGGATGAATCGTAGTAACCGGGTGTTGATAGAACGTCTGATTGAGAAGGCGGCTTTGTATCAAGGACTTTCTCATAGAGAAGCAGCATTGCTGTTAGAGTGTGATGAACCGGACCTGATCGAACGAATCTTCCATCTGGCAAAGGAAATCAAACAGAAGTTTTATGGCAATCGCATTGTGATGTTTGCCCCGTTATATCTTTCCAATTATTGTGTAAATGGATGTGTATATTGTCCCTATCATGCTAAGAACCGTACAATAGCCCGTAAGAAGTTGACGCAAGATGAGATACGGCAAGAGGTTATGGCACTTCAGGATATGGGACATAAGCGCCTGGCGTTGGAAGCCGGCGAAGATCCCCGACACAATCCGATAGATTATATATTGGAGTCTATTCAGACTATATATAGTATTCACCACAAGAACGGAGCTATCCGCAGAGTGAATGTGAATATTGCCGCAACAACGGTGGAGAATTACCGCCGCTTGAGAGATGCAGGCATCGGTACTTACATCCTCTTTCAAGAGACTTATCACAAAGGTAATTATGAGGCTCTACATCCTACAGGTCCTAAAAGTAATTATGCTTATCATACCGAAGCGATGGACCGTGCTATGGAAGGCGGGATAGACGATGTGGGGGTGGGAGTGCTGTTCGGACTGAATACGTATCGTTACGATTTTGTAGGTCTGCTGATGCATGCCGAACATCTGGAGGCGACGTTCGGAGTAGGACCGCATACCATTAGCGTGCCACGTATTTGCCCGGCGGATGACATCTCGACACAAGATTTCCCGAATGCCATTTCTGACGATATCTTCTGTAAGATTATTGCTGTAACACGTATTGCTGTACCGTATACCGGAATGATTATATCTACTCGCGAATCGGAGGCTGTACGCCGGCGGGTGCTCGAACTAGGTATCTCTCAAATCAGTGGCGGCTCTCGTACTAGTGTAGGCGGCTATGCAGTACCCGAAACAGAAGAAGAGAACTCCGCTCAATTCGATGTGAGCGACCGCCGTACGTTGGATGAAGTCGTCAACTGGCTTCTCGACTTGGGGCACATTCCCAGCTTTTGCACAGCTTGCTACCGTGAAGGGCGTACGGGCGATCGTTTCATGTCCCTTGTCAAGCGTGGGCAGATAGCAAATTGCTGCCAGCCCAATGCTCTGATGACACTGAAAGAATATTTGGAAGATTACGCCTCATCCGATACCCGGGAGAAAGGGATACGTTTGATCCGCAAAGAGATAGAACATATCCCTAACCCTAAAATAAAAGAGATTGCTATCAGAAATCTACAAGAAATAGAGAATGGAAAAAGAGATTTCAGATTTTAGGGCTCCTAATGCCAATCGTCTGCATATTGCCCTTTTCGGGCGGCGCAACAGTGGCAAGTCCAGTCTTATCAATGCTTTGACAGGACAAGATACCGCTCTTGTTTCGGCAACTCCCGGTACTACTACCGATCCTGTGTCGAAGGCAATGGAGGTACATCCTCTTGGTGCTTGCCTTTTTATAGATACTCCGGGCTTTGATGACGATCAGCAGGACTTGGGGGCTATGCGCATTGAACGCACGCTGAAAACAATCGAGAAAACCGATATAGCCTTACTGCTTTGTGAAGATGGGGGAGAACAAGAAAGGGAATGGATAAAACTGCTGGCTCAGCATGAAATTCCTGTTATCCTGATTCTGAATAAATCCGATCTCCTCACTGATATAGAAAGACAAGCATTCATTATTAAAGAGAAGTGCGGACAGCAGCCTGTCATTGTCAGTGCAAAAGAGCAACTCGGTATGCAAGATATATTTCAAGCTATCCTTGAAAAGCTCCCGGAGAACTTTGGTGAGCAGAGCATTACAGGTGGGTTAGTAGGAGAGGGGGATGTGGTTTTGTTGGTGATGCCCCAGGATATTCAAGCACCTAAAGGACGCCTGATTCTTCCCCAAGTACAAACCATTCGCGAATTGTTGGATAAGAAGTGTCTGGTAATGAGTTGTACTACCGATAAACTGCAAGAAACTTTGCAAGCCCTTGCTCGTCCTCCCAAACTGATTATTACCGATTCGCAAGTATTTCCTATTGTCTATCAACAGAAACCTGCGGAAAGTCTACTAACTTCCTTCTCCGTGCTCTTCGCTGGATATAAAGGAGATATTGACTATTTTGTAAAAGGAGCAGACGCTATCGCCGGCTTGACCGGACAATCACGTGTACTGATAGCTGAAGCCTGTACTCATGCCCCCTTGACCGAAGACATTGGTAGAGTAAAAATTCCCCGTTTATTGCGAAAACGTATCAGTGAAGATTTACGTATTGACATGGTTTCCGGAAATGATTTTCCCAAAGACCTTTCCGGCTATGACCTTATCATTCACTGCGGTGCTTGTATGTTCAACCGGAAGTATGTACTCAGCCGTGTAAGCCGTTCACGCAATCAAAATATACCGATGACAAATTATGGAGTTGCGATAGCCTATCTCACAGGTATTCTGGATAAGATTTCTCTTCGGTAAATGCTTGGATTTACACTTGTACTAGTGTAAGGTCACGCTCCTATAAGTGTAGGCTCACACTAGTACAAGTGTAAGCCTACGCTAGTACAAGCGTTGCTCTTATGCACTGTTGCGAGTGAATTATTCCAATTCTTCCAGAATCCTCTTTACATCGATAGGCTGTAACCTGCCATATACCTTTTCACCAATCATCACTACCGGTGCCAGTCCGCAAGCACCTACGCAACGCAAACAATCCAGCGAGAACTTGCCATCCGGGGTTGTTTCTCCCACTTCTATTCCCAGTACACGCTTGAACTCTTCCAATAACTTCTCCGATCCTCGTACATAACAAGCCGTTCCCATACATACCGAAATAGGATATTTCCCTTTGGCAGTCATGGTGAAGAAGGTATAGAAGGTCACTACCCCATACACACGGGACACGGGGATATTCAGTTTATGAGCAATGATGCGTTGCATATCTTCGGGCAGATAGCCGTGCAGATGTTGCGCTTCATGCAATATATTGATGAGTTCGCCTGGCTGATTGTCATACTTGTCGCAAATGGCACGTACTTGCTCGGCAACGTCGCAGGTTAGTTTAATCTCTGACATAGTTTTCCGTTTTAGAGTTTAATCAATCGACTTATTGAAATAATGCGTATGAAGCAACTTTTCCGACTTCTCGCTGAGTGGCTTGCCAAGATATTCCTCATACAATGTTTTAATGTACGGATTATCGTGCGACTTACGGAACGGTTTCATTGCATCTTCCCGATAAAGTGCGTTGGCACGGGCATAGAGCACGTCCGAATTGCCATGATGCAAGGGTTGTCCGCCACCACCGATACATCCGCCGGGGCATGCCATGATTTCAATTACATGGTATTCGTTATTTCCATTACGAATGTCTTCCAATAACTGGCGAGCATTGCCCAGTCCGTGAGCGATGCCTACTTTCAACTCAAAACCATCCAAATCTATCGAAGCCCGACGTACTCCCGCCAATCCGCGTACTTTCTCGAAGTTTACATTCATCAATGGTTTGCCCGTGTAGATTTCGTATACCGACCGCAATGCAGCCTCCATCACACCGCCTGTTGTACCGAAAATCACACCGGCTCCGGTAGACGTGCCCATCGGTTGGTCAAATTCCATGTCCGGCAAAAGGGTGAAGCCGATGTTGGCACGTTTGATTAGTCTTGCCAATTCGCGGGTAGAGATGGAGTAGTCTACGTCCGGATTTCCGTTTGTCTTGAACTCGTCTCGGTCGCACTCGTACTTCTTGGCCAGACACGGCATGATAGATACTACCACCAGTTTCTCCCGTGGAATGCCCATCTTTTCCGCCCAATAGGTCTTGGCAATAGAACCGAACATCTGTTGTGGAGAACGTGCTGTGGATGGTATATCGAGCATATCCGGAAAGTGGTGTTCAAAGAAGTTTACCCATGCCGGGCAACAGGAGGTCAGAATGGGCAGGCGGACCGACTTGTCGCCGTCCAGAAAGCGTGTCAAGCGGTTCAGTATTTCGGAACCTTCTTCCATAATGGTGAGGTCGGCGGCAAAATCGGTATCGAAGACATAATCGAAGCCGAGTTCGCGAAGGGCATACACCATCTTTCCCGTAACCAGCGAACCGGGAGGCAACCCGAATTCTTCGCCCAATGCGGCACGTACGGCAGGGGCGGTTTGTACCACGACGATCTTGTTCGGATTCTCCAAGTCTTCCAGCAATCGGTTTGTATGGTCGCGTTCAGTCAGTGCGCCTACCGGACATACAGCAACGCATTGTCCGCAATAGGTACATTCACTATCTTTCATCATCTGGTCAAAAGCAGGTGCAATCGTTGTGTTGAATCCACGACGGATGGCACCCAACGCACCCACAGTCTGAACGTCGTTGCAAACACTTTCGCAACGCCGGCAGAAGATACATTTATCCATGTTGCGTACAATGGACGAGGTGACTTCACGTTTGCGGGGGGATAATTCACCTCCGTTAAAAGGCATTTCACGAATGTTGAAACGCAGCGCCAATGTTTGCAATTCGCAGTTACCGCATTTAGGGCAAGTAAGGCAGTCGTTGGGATGATCCGAAAGTATCAGTTCGGCCACTACCTTGCGTGCATTCATAACACGCAGCGTACTGGTGCGAACAACCATTCCTTCCGTACAACGGGTGGCACAGGCAGGCGCCAGGTTACGTCGTCCTTCCACTTCCACTACGCAGATGCGGCAAGAAGCCGGATTGTTCTTGATGCAGGTTCCTTTCAGGTCAATATGACACAGAGTAGGGATGTCGATGCCGATCTTCCGTGCGGCTTCCAGAATGGTAGAGCCTTCGGACACAGTGATGTAATGGTGGTCTATCTGTAGAGTTATTTGTTTTTCTTCCATAGCAGTAGGGATTTAGCAGACATTGATTGCTTTGAATTTGCAGCGTGCCATGCACATGCCACACTTGATGCACGTTTCGGGATTAATAACGTGCGGTTTGCGCACATCTCCCATAATTGCATCTGCCGGGCAGTTCTTGGCACACAAGTGGCACCCGATACACAGTTCCGGACTGATGGTATAGGTCAGCAATGATTTACACTGCTTGGCTCGGCACGTCTTGTCTTTGACATGTTCCAAATACTCGTCATAAAAGTTATTGAGCGTTGAGAGTACAGGATTGGGAGAAGTCTGTCCTAATCCGCAAAGAGCTGTATCTTTAATGACTTGCCCTAAGGTGGAGAGCGTTTTCAAATCTTTTTCCGTTCCACGTCCTTGAGTTATCTTATTGAGCAACTCCAGTAACCGCTTGTTTCCGATGCGGCAGGGAGTACATTTTCCACACGATTCTTCTACGGTAAAGTCCAGATAGAAACGGGCTACAGACACCATGCAGTCGTCCTCATCCATCACAATCATTCCCCCGGAACCCATCATGGAACCTTCTGCAAGCAAGTTGTCGAAGTCAATCGGTGTATCGAGATGTTTCTCCGTCAAGCAACCACCCGAAGGACCTCCCGTCTGCACGGCTTTAAATTTCTTTCCTCCTTTGATGCCTCCACCTATTTCATATATAACTTCACGCAGGGTAGTTCCCATAGGAACTTCTATCAGTCCTACATTATTAATCTTTCCTGCCAAGGCAAATACTTTCGTCCCTTTGGAACGTTCCGTGCCGATAGATGAGAACCATTCGGCCCCTTTGGTCAAGATGATAGGTATATTGGCAAGCGTTTCCACATTGTTGACGTTGGTAGGTTTGCCCAAATAACCTTCTTCTGCGGGAAAAGGAGGCTTCAAGGTCGGTTCTCCACGTTTACCCTCCATAGAATGGATAAGCGCAGTCTCTTCACCGCAAACAAAAGCTCCGGCACCGTAACGAATTTCAATGTCAAAACTGAAATCGATTCCCAATATATTGTTTCCTAGTAATCCGTATTCACGTGCTTGAGCAATGGCTATTTTCAAGCGCTGGATGGCAAGCGGGTATTCGGCTCGAATATAAACCAATCCTTTGGGTGATCCGATGGAATAACCACATATAGCCATTGCCTCTATAATGGAGTGGGGATCTCCTTCCATAATGGAACGGTCCATAAATGCTCCGGGATCGCCTTCGTCGGCATTGCACACCACGTATTTCATATCAGCTTGCTGCTTATGGGCAAGCTCCCATTTCTTTCCGGTGGGAAAACCTCCACCACCACGTCCGCGTAAACCCGAACGCTTGATGAGGTCTATTACCTCTTGAGGTTTCTTGGCGAGTAAACTGTCCGCTAAAGCTGTATAGCCGTTCAAGGCTATATATTCTTCTATATTCTCTGGGTCAATAAAGCCGCAATTGCGTAAAGCGATGCGCATTTGCTTGCGATAGAAATCCATGTGTTTGGAGTCACTGACTGTCTGTTCTGTTTTCGGATCAATATAGAGTAAACGTTCTATCTTGCGTCCGCCTATAATGTGCTCACTGACTATTTCTTCTGCATCTCCGGGGATTACCTGGGTATAAAACGTATTATCAGGGATGATCTTGACGATAGGGCCTTTCTCGCAGAATCCGAAGCAGCCGGTGGTTATCACATCTACCTTGTCGGCAATATTGTTTTTCTCGAGTGCCTGCTGAAGCTTCTCAGCTATGACATGACTGGAAGAAGCCTTGCAGCCCGTACCGCCACAAATAAGGATTTGCAGATGTTCCGTTCCTACTGCCAACCCGCAGCATTGTGCAGCCACTACTTCATTGCTCTGTTCGCGTAGAAGAAGTGCTTTTTCGGCTTTTTCCCTGATTGTTTTCAGATCATGGATAGTTAGTACTTTCATTATGTAAATAGATTAGGGTTGAAACAAAGATATGAAAAGGTTTTTATTTGGCAAAAAGAAAGTATATCAAAATCACATAGTTAATAAATTGTAATATAAAATACTTTGCAATACAAGGTACTGTAATAATACATATATTTGTGCCATACAAATTAGTAAAGATAATGAGACGGTAAGCTAGCATCTCTTCTATCAAATAACTAATTCGTAATTTATAATTCATAATTTGTAATTGATAAAAAAATGGATGTAAACAATGTAAAGTCGCAAATGCGCAAGGGCATGCTTGAATATTGCATCATGCTGCTGCTTCATAAGGAACCGGCTTATGCTTCGGACATCATCCAGAAGCTGAAAGAAGCTATGCTGATCGTAGTGGAAGGTACACTCTACCCGTTGCTCACTCGTCTAAAGAATGACGACCTCCTAAGTTACGAATGGATAGAATCCACTCAGGGTCCCCCTCGTAAATACTACCGGCTGACCGAAAAAGGCGAAGTCTTTCTTAGTGAATTAGAAATATCCTGGAAAGAACTGAACGAAACAGTCAACCACATTGCAAATACTCATAGCAATGAGTAATTAGCAATAAGTAACTTTAATCGCAAATTGTAAAAAAGTCAAATCGTAAATAAAAACAGGGTTATGAAAAAGACATTAACAGTAAATTTAGGCGGAACCGTTTTCAATATAGATGATGATGCATACCGCCTTTTGGATAATTACCTTTGTAATCTCAAACTGCATTTCAGAAAGGAAGCGGGTGCTGATGAGATTGTAGATGATATTGAACGCCGTATTTCCGAGCTGTTTGCCGAGAAGCTTTCAGCAGGGGCGCAAGTAATCACCATTGCCGATGTCGAAGAGGTGATTGCCCGTATGGGAAAGCCCGAAGATATGGAATCGGGTGAGGGGAGTGGAGAATCTGCTTCCGACAATAAGAAAGCAGGTAACGGTTATGGTTCCGGTGCTTGGAATGATCATACCTCTTACAGTAGTACTACTACACGCCGCCGTCTTTATCGTAATCCCGATGACAAGATGTTGGGAGGTGTAGTCAGTGGTATGGCAGCCTATTTGGGTTGGGATGTAACTCTACTCCGTTTGTTACTACTTGTAGTTTTGGTATGTGGCGTAGGTACGTTGATTCCGGTTTATATTGTCTGCTGGCTGGTTATTCCCGAAGCACAGACAGCTGCTGAGAAACTGAATATGCGTGGTGAAGCTGTTACGGTAGAGAATATAGGAAAGACAGTAACTGATGGTTTTGAGAAAGTATCCAATGGTGTCAATGATTTCATGAAATCCGACAAGCCTCGTACTGCCCTACAGAAGATAGGGGATATGTTAGTGATGGTTGCCGGTTGGTTCTTGAAGGTATGTCTGGTGATATTCGCTATTATTTGCAGCCCGGTATTGTTTGTATTCGGAGTTGTATTTGTAGCTCTGCTATTTGCTGCAGTGATGGTAGCTATCGGAGGTGGTGCAGCGCTGATTTCACTATTCCCGATGTATGATGTAGTATTGCCTGCGTCGCCACTGTCAGCCATTGTTATGTATATTGCAGGTATTTTACTGGTAGGTATTCCTTTGGTTTCCATCGTATGGGCCATCTTCCGCCAGATATTTAACTGGCAACCGATGAATTCCGGTCTGAAGTGGACACTGATCATTCTTTGGATTGTAAGTGTAGCTTGTTTCGGCATCTGCTTCGCCATACAAGGAGCTACATTACCGGAGTTGGGTATCTTCAGTATCTAAGAAATATCTTTTCATTTACAAGCAGGAACTTAATACATAGCTTCTCTTAATATTATTGTTTTTTATTTGTAACTAATTGAATATCAGCAGATATAAAAGGGCTACACCCTTTGTTACGGATGGCTACACCCTTTTATGCTTAGGGCTACACCATCCGGGCAAAAGGGTGTAGCCCTTTTCTTTGTTTGCTGACGGTGGTAACAGTTTGGCCTTTAAAGTTACTGACTGATTGGTAAATTATACTTACTTTAGAAATTAGCAAAAAATAGAGTTGAAGAAATATTTATATAATAGTTTAATTAGCAATGTCTTATGCCAATATTCAGTATTTTCATTAAATATTTTAATTAAACAATTTGTTGGTTTGGAAAAAGCAGTATATCTTTGTGCCCATTAAACGAACGAACGTCTTTTAAATGTTTTATACTTATAATTCGTTCATTTATATCTATTTATAGGCATTTATATGCCATTACGGTTTTGAAAGAGCAAATGTCTCGATCGGACCGCGAAGCGTACCCAAAACAAACTTCCTATCATTAAACAAATTTCCTCAAGTGTCTGAAATACAGAAATATTGGTTTGCAGCCCGTACACTTAGTAAACAGGAGTTTGCGGTTCTGAAGCGTATCGAAAAGCTGAATTTGGAGGAAAAAATAGATGTGGAATGCTACCTGCCCACCCGTACTGTAGTCACACAATTAAAATATCGTCGGAAGCGTTGTGTAGTTCCCGTTGCCCGTGGTTTGATTTTTATCCATGCCACCAAGCAGTGTGCTTGTGATATCCATAATGTGTATGGTGTTCAAATCTTCTACATGAACGATCTTTCCACACACTCCATGCTGGTAGTTCCTGACAAGCAAATGCAAGACTTTATGTTTGTAATGGATCTTAATCCTGATGGTGTCAGTTTCGATAATGAGCCTCTTACTATTGGTAAGAAAGTTGCCGTTGTCAAAGGTGAATTCAGTGGTATTGAAGGTGAAATTGCGACAGTAGCTAATAAAACTTACGTCATTATCCGTATTACGGGTGTTTTGGTGGCTAGCATCAAGGTGCCTAAATCTTATCTGAAGGTAATTAAAGACTGATTATTCTTACTGTTTTTTTGATTATACTTTATTGGAAAGTAGTAAAATTAGGCTCAAAATTAGAATCTATAGTTTTGCTGCAAATTAAAAAATGATAATTTCATGTATAGCAGTGAAAATTTAGAAAAATTCTACTTTCAATACTAAACCGAAGAATTGCCAAAAGGTATATCCCTTCAAAAGTTTTCTACCCTCAATAAGGTTCCTTACAGCTATCCGCCCCCTTACTACACAACGGAACAGTATGCTACACTTTGGTAGTGACTCTAATTAGAACACTAACCTTCTTCGCTTTTTAAATTTTGTTTTTATTGTTTGAATGCTAGATTATTATTGATATGCATGTAGAAGGAGTTGGATGATTGACAAATGGGAATAAAAAAAAATATTGTATATAGCAGTATATTAACTGTCTCAAATTTCCTTTTTCCTTTTTTGACTTATCCATATGTGTCAAGGGTTTTGGGAGTTACTAATATAGGTATTTGTAATTTTGTAGATAGTATAATAAATTATTATATTTTATTCTCAATGATGGGAATGAGTACTATTGCTATTCGAGAAATAGCTAAAAATAATGGAAATAAAGAGCAACTGTCAAGAGTTTTTTCAAGTTTATTTATACTGAATACAATATCAACCTTTATTGTACTAGTTATCTTATTTCTTTCGATATATTTAGTTCCTACTCTTTATCAGTATAGAGAATTAATGTATGTTGGAGCATTTAAACTTTTATTTAATTATCTACTGATAGAGTGGTTTTATAAAGGTATCGAAGAATTTAAGTACATAACACAGCGTACAATTTTCTTGAGATGCATTTATGTATTATTGATTTTTGTTTTTGTTCGCGAAAGGGATGATTATGATATTTATTATATAATTTCAGTTTTGATAATTGTAATTAATGCTATTATCAACTTGATTTACTCTAAGCGTTTTATTCATTTTTCTTGTAAGAATATATCTTTGTCTAGTTATCTTAAATCTTTTTTTATATTAGGATTATATTCACTTTTAACATCAATGTATACTTCTTTTAATGTTGCATACTTAGGATTTGTTTCAGGAGAAAAGGAAGTTGGATATTATACGACTGCAATAAAACTTTATACAGTTTTGCTTTCACTTTTTACAGCATTTACTGGAGTAATGATGCCACGTATGAGTGCATTGGTTGCTGAAAAGCGATATGCTGAATTTAAACATTTTACAGAAATATCAATAAATGTATTATTGATATTTACTATGCCTATAATTGTTCTTTCTTTAGCTTTTACTCCGCAAATAGTAACTTTCATAGCAGGTTCGGAATATATAAACGCTGTATTACCTATGCGCATAGTAATGCCTTTGATGCTTATTATAGGGTATGAGCAAATAATAATAGTACAGATATTGATGCCTCTGCAAAAAGATAAAGCAGTGATGATAAACTCTATTTTGGGTGCACTAGTTGGTATCTCGATGAATTTATTATTAGTGTCAACACTGAAAAGTGTAGGTTCTGCTTTAGTCTGGTTCTCTGCAGAGATTGTAGTTTTATGTTCTGGACAATATTTTGTAACTAAATATGTAAGGCTTGTATTCCCTTATAAAAAGATTATACATCATATACTATTGGCTATACCCATTTTTATTTTGTGTTATAGCATATCAATATTAGATATATGTTCTTCTCTAATATTGATAATTGGAACTATATCTGTTGTCCTCTATTATGGATTTATTGACATCCTAATATTGAAAGATGAAAATGTTATCTCTTTAATAGTTAAGCTGAAAAAAAAATTGAGTAGATGCGAATAAACATTGTATAATTCAATTGGTATTGTAAATATATAATTAAGAACAATTATGATAGGGCAGTGGATTGATTTAAAATCAAATAAAGACCCGCGTGGTATTTTGACCTCTGTTGAGGGACTTTACGATATTCCAATTGATATAAAGCGCATATTTTATATGCATCATGTAGCGGAAAATAGAGGAGGTCATGCTCATATTGATACTGACCAAGTGATTATACCTATAAGCGGAACATTCAAAGTTGACTTGTTTGACGGAACAATTCGTGAAACATACAATATGAACGACTGTATGAAAGGTTTGTATGTGAGGCGATTAACTTTCACTGATCTTTATGATTTTACTTCAGATGCTGTTTGTTTGGTCCTTGCAAATACACATTACGATATGGGAAAATCGCTTAGAAGTATGGATACATATATTAATTACATAAAAAGTCATTGATATGATGAAATATGAATTTGAAGGTACTTTCTTTGAATCATCTTTGGAAGCTGAGCGTTCATTAATACAAAATGACCAGTTTGAGAAGTGGTTGAAAGCTCATTGCAAACCAGAAGAGTTCGACGTACAAGAGATTCCATTCTCGAAATTGGAGAATTGGGGATTTGTCAATGATAACGAGAAACTCAGTCATACTTCTGGTAAGTTCTTTACAATTGAAGGATTGAAAGTGAGAATTGAGCAAGATAACAAAGTTTATGAATGGGAACAACCAATCATAAATCAACCAGAAATTGGTATTCTTTGTTTCATTACGCGTGTCATAGACGGAGTAAGATATTTACTTGTTCAAACTAAAATGGAACCCGGAAATATTAATACTTTGCAAATATCGCCTACTCTGCAAGCAACTCGAAGTAATTTTACTTGTGTACATAAGGGAAAAGTGCCGAATTATTTGGATTTATTCATGGCAAGAGATTATAAGATTGTCATAGACCAACTTCAGACTGAGCAAGGTGGAAGATTCTTGAAGAAGCGCAATCGCAATCTCATCATAGAGATTAACCATGATATCCCTATTGAAGATAATTTCTGTTGGTTGACTCTTCGTCAGGTTAAAGACTTAATGAAGAGAGATAATTTGATGAATATGGACTCACGTTCAGTACTTTCGATGATTCCGCTCATAGAAGATTCTGTTGCTCTTAGCTTGAAAAAACTGAGTTCGACAGAGTTTTGTTCGTATGTGAAATCCAAAGGAATAAGCGACCGAGGCGTAGAATATATTAATTCTTATATCTCTGATAATGCTCTTCACAACGTAGAAGAGATCCTGTCATGGATGACAAGTATTAAGTTTGCCACTCAAATCATCGTTGAGAGAATTCCTCTGAGAGATTTAAAAAACTGGACTATCGGAGAAAGTGAAATTCACCATAATCAGAAAAATAAATATTTCAGCGTTAATGCAGTGAAAGTAAAAGCAGGCTCAAGAGAAGTTACAAGCTGGACACAGCCTTTGTTGAAGGACCCGAATGTAGGGTTGTTAGCTTTCGTGACAAAGAGTATTTATGGTGTACTTCATTTTTTAGTACAAGGGAAAGTAGAACCGGGAAACATTGATATAGTTGAAATGTCTCCAACAATTTCTTGCTCAAACTATGAGGAGAGAAAGAACGCAGAGAACAGACCTTATCTGTTCGATGAAATTCTCTCAGGTAAATTTGATGTGTTGAGTGACTCTTTACAATCAGAGGAAGGTGGTCGCTTTTGGAAGCTTCAGAATCGGAATATGATAGTAAAAGCTCCTGATGATTTCGAAATTAGAGAATCAGACAATTATATATGGATGACTCTTGCTCAAGTCAAGGAATTTATGCGTTTTGGAAAGTTTAATATAGAGGCTCGAAGTATTATCTCATCTATTGACTTTAAATAAAATACTATGTATAGAATGTTATTTTTGGGATATTCAAACCTCATCAAGGCAAGAATTCTTCCTATTTTAAATCGCTTGCCAATAAAATCATGTTCTATTGCCAAGTATGAAGGTCAGGATTGGGATGATTGGGAAGGTTTAAGTAGTATTGATAAATATGATACATACGAAGAAGGTTTAAATAATTTCAAAGGTGAATTGGTTTATGTGTCAACAGTAAATATTGCACATTTTTTGTATGCAAAACTTGCTCTCGAACATGGTTTCCATGTGATAGTTGACAAACCAGCAACGATGGAATATGTGCAAGCATACAAACTCGTAGAAATTGCGAAACAGAAGAATTTACTTTTATGTGAATCAACAGTATATTTATATCATCCTCAATTTAAAATTATAGACAATATCTTTAAGCAAAATAGAGATATTCCAAAGTTGCTCACTGTTCATTTTACAATGCCACCATTTACTCCAAACAACTTTCGTTATAAGAGAGAGCTTGGTGGTGGTGCATTGATGGATACATTACCTTACGCAGTTTCTGTTGGCAGGTATTTTTTCAAGGAAATGCCAAATAAGGTTTCGGTGCAAATTAATGAACGAAACATAGATGGTCTTGATATCGAATATAGTCTTTTGATGGGATATTCTAATGGAAAGTCGTTAATTGGCCATTTTGGCTTTAACACAGAATACATAAACAGTATGCTTGTTATTGGGGATCGAACCAATGTCATATTCAACAGAGTTTTTACTATTCCTGAAAATTTGGAAAACACTTTACTTGTTGAGCATATGAACAATCATGCTTCTGTGACTACACCCAGAGGCAATAACTTTGAACTTTTCCTGAATTATGTTTTGAAAGCATTGAAAAATAAGGAATATGATACATTGTACAACTCAATGCTGTATGATGCGGAAGTTAAACAAATGATTATTAATAAGAGTATATAATACAACAATGGAAGTAAAAGTATGGTCATACCTCAAAGAGTATGAAATTAATAAAGAAGAAATCATAAAAGCAATAACCGACGTTTTGGAGTCAGGAGTGCTTATTCTCGGCGAAAAAGGTCGTGACTTTGAACGTCAGTATGCTAAATATATTGGAACAGAATATGCATTAGGTTGCGATAATGGAACAAATGCGATTGTTCTCGCTCTTCGCGCTTTGGGAATTGGGGAAGGAGATGAAGTTATCACCGTTTCAAATACTGCTATTCCAACCGTATCTGCAATTGTGACAACTGGTGCAACTCCTGTTTTTGTTGATATTGACCCAAAGACATATCTTATGGATATAACAAAGCTTGAAGCTGCTATTACACCCAAAACCAAGTGCATTATACCTGTTCATCTCTTTGGACAGTGTGTTGATATGGATTCATTGTTTGACGTTGTGAAGAAACATAACCTTTTTGTTCTTGAAGATGTAGCTCAGGCTCAAGGTGCTGAATACAAAGGTAAAAAAGCTGGTTCAATGGGTAACATCTCAACAACATCATTTTATCCGACCAAGATTCTTGGGACATATGGTGATGGTGGTATGGTTAACATGAACAGCAAAGAACTGCATGATAGGATGAAAAGACTTCGTTTTTATGGAGCAGAAAAGACATACTATGCTCAAGAACAAGGTTACAATTCACGTCTCGATGAGATTCATGCATCAATCTTACTTACTAAACTTCCCCATATAGACGAATACATCGATCGTCGTAGAGAAATTGCAGCTATATATGACAAGGAGCTAGCTGATACTTCCCTTATTCTGCCATTTGTTGAAGACTATGGAAAGCATGCTTACTATCTATATGTGATTCGTCACCCGAAACGAGACGAAATTATAGCGAAACTGAAAGAACATAATATTTTCGTTAACATCAGCTATCCATGGCCTATTCATACTATGACAGGCTATCAGTATCTTGGTTACAAAGAAGGTGATTTCCCTGAGACTGAAGCTGCTGCTAAGGAGATTTTATCTTTACCTATGTATCCGACATTAAGCAATGAAGAAGTTATGTATGTGTGTGATGTGATACATAAAATTCTTAATGAATAATCATTTAAATATTGTGCTTAATATCTATAATTATTTATATGAAACCAAAAGCAAGAGTAATAGCAATGTATTTGCCTCAATATTATCCTATTCCAGAAAATGATGAAGTGTGGGGTAAGGGGTTTACTGAGTGGCATAACGTAGTAAAAGCTCGTCCTTTATTTAGAGGGCATCATCAACCCAATATTCCTGCAGATTTAGGTTTTTATGATTTAAGATTACCTGAAATACGAGAACAACAAGCAAAATTAGCAAGAGAGGCTGGTGTGGAGGGTTTTATGTACTGGCACTATTGGATGGGAAACGGTAAAAGACTACTTAATCGTCCGATTGATGAGGTATTAGCTTCGGGTAAACCTGACTTTCCTTTCTGTTTTGGTTGGGCAAATCATGATTGGAAAACAAGTACGTGGACAACTATTCATAATTTTCAAAGGAATAAGATGATTTGTCCTGTCGTCTACAATGGAGATCAGGATTACATTGAGCATTTTAATTGGTGCTTGAAAGCATTCAAAGATTCCAGATATATCAAAGTTGAAGGAAAACCATTCTTTTTATTATACGATGCAACTGCATTGCCCGATGCTAAACATTTCTTCGATCTTTGGAATAGACTTGCGCAAGAAAATGGATTCCCTGGTATTCATTTTGTTGGATTAGGAAGAGGATCTGATATCTATGTTGAAGATCTACTGAACTTGGGATATGATGCTGTTGCAAGTGGTTTGATTTGGCAAGCGGAACAAAAGACGATTGGTAGATTTAGAAAGAGATGGATGTTTCATTTGCGAAGATTGATTGATTGGGCCCCACTAGATAAATACAATTATAAAGATATAATAAAGTGTCTTAGAGATGATTTAAAAGTACAGGATAATATATATCCTTGTGTTATTCCTGGTTGGGATAGAAGTTCACGATCTGGAAGAAAAGCTGTTATCTATTATGGATCAACGCCAGAATTGTGGAAACATCATGTGCAACAGATGGTTGAAACGGTTCAAAACAAACCAGAAGAACACAAAATTATTATATTACGTTCTTGGAATGAGTGGGGGGAAGGCAATTATGTTGAGCCCGATGAACGCTGGGGGCATGCTTATTTAGATGCCCTTCACGAAGTTTTATATGATAAGTAAGTAGGCGTAGTTTATACTATCAATAAAAGTACAAACTAATTATGTTTATTTACTTAGTATTAAATTATTTTCTATATGAATATACTTCTATTTGGAGAATTTAGCGGTTTCATGAATTGTTTAAAGGCTGGATTAACTAGTTTAGGCCATGATGTGTTTTTGGCTTCTAGTGGTGATGGCTATAAGGATTTTCCATCTGATTTAAGATGGGACAGATGTTCGTCATGTTTGTCAAAATATTTATTTAGTAAGCCTAGGTGTAAAGGACTTGTATACCTCACTAATTTATGGCAAAATAGAAATCTTTTGAGGAACTATGATGTAGTATTATTTATATCACCATACATATTTAGAAATAGGCTAAAAATCAATGAAGCGATATTTGATTATATTATAAATAATAATAAAAGGATATATGTTAGTGGCGCTGGAATGACAAAGTTGATCTTCGATTATTGGTATAATTCAAAAACAAAATATCATGATTATTGTGAAGGATCTCTTCTTGATGATCCACAATGCCCATTTTTAATCAATGAGAATATGAAAGAGTGGGAAGAAAAATTATTGTCTAGAATAGACGGGTATATTCCCATTTGGTATGAATATGCTGAACCTTATAGGAATTATTCAAATCTTAAAAAGACTATAAGAATTCCTATTAACGTAAATCAATTCGATTATAGACCAAATGAGTTGAATAATGGAAAGATTTTATTCTATCATGGGATTTCACGACTTTGCAAAGGTGTAAGGTTTATCAAACCAGCATTTGAAAAAATGCAAAAATATTATGGCAATCAAGCTGAGTTTATTTGTGCTGAAAGGTTGCCTTTTAGTAAATACATGGAGGTTATTAATAAGGCTAATGTTATAGTTGACGATGCTAATAGTTATTCTGTTGCCATGAATGCTCTATTCTCAATGTTGCAAGGAAAATTAGTAATGGGAGGTGCAGAACCTATAGCCAATAAAGAATTAAGTTTAGAATATAATCCTGTTTATAATATTTGTCCTGATGCTGACCAAATATGCGATGTTATTAAAGAAATTATTGAAAAGAAAGACCAATTACAGAAGTTAGGAGAAGAAAATAGAAAATTTGTTTTGAAATACCATGACAATGTGAAAATCGCTCAACAGTATCTTAATTTATGGCAAGCCGATTTGAATAAATAAGATACTATAGAATAATACTCCATATGAGTGTTTATATATTAAATTTATTTTCAATATTATTTTATTTTATACTCTTTCGATATGCAGTTAAGGCTATTAAGAGCAGAAAACAGTACCTTTGTCTAATAGTAGCTTTACAGCTTTTCCTGACAGCAGCATTAAGGAATACAGTTGTTGGTGGAGATTTGGCGAATTATATTCCAGCATTCAAAGAGATCGGAAATCTTTCTTGGGATGAGTTAGTGGCATACCCTTGGGAACCTGGGTATGTGCTATTGAATAGACTCATCTTTTTTTTCTCGGAAAATGAACGGTTGCTATTGGTTGTAATTAGTTTTTTGATTGTATGGGGGTATATTCGTTTTATTTGGTGCTATTCGAAAGAATGTTGGCTAAGTTTATTCTTTTTCATTGCTTGGGGATATTATTGTGGATCGTTATCTATGCTAAGGCAATCTCTAGCAATAATATGTGTGCTGAATAGCATTCAATTTGTAGTCAACAAGGATTTTAAAAAGTTTGCACTTTGGGTTCTGCTTGGAATCACATTTCATACAACGGCTATTGTTTTTATTCTATTGTATCCCTTAGTGCGTTTTAAAGTAACGCTTAAATATTTTGTACTTTTTTTGACTGTTTCATTTCTTTTTTCTATAGTTGCAGGTAGATATTTGTTGTTTTATGTTATTGAAAAGTACTATTCTATTTATGAGAGTAAGATTGTAATTAATGAAGGTTATGGGATGTTAGGGTTACTGGTTGGAATTACTTTTCTTGGAGTATGGATAAAAGAACGACTTAAAATAGATGACCCCGTGTCGAATATTTTTTATCATATGATGATTTTTGCTTGTGGCTTACAATTACTGTCTTTACAATTTAGTTTGTTTGCTAGAGTCGTTTTCTATTTTCAAATAGCAATGATCGTTTTTATTCCTGAAATAATATCGCATTTGAAAGGTAATGAAATAAAAATAGCAGCAAAAATGCTTGTTGTTTGTTTTGTAACATATTATTTTACAAATATTTATATTGCTAATAATTCGTCTGGAATATTTCCTTATCATTTTTTTTGGGAATCAGTTAATTAATGAAAGTTCTTTGTTTAATAGATAGTATTGGTGCTGGCGGTGCACAACGGCAGTTAGTTGGTTTGGCTGCTATGTTGAAGGATAAAGGGTATGACGTTCTGGTTGTCTATTATCATAATGATCACTTTTTTTCTTCCTTTTTGAATACCAAAGGAGTATCTCATAGATATATTGAAGGAGCTGATAATATCTGGAAAAAATTGAGAGGAGTATTGCAAATTGTTGATTCTTTTGTTCCTGATACTATTATTTCATATTTGGGTGGAGCTAATATGCTCGCTTGTTTGATGCGTTTATTAGGAAGAAAATTTAATTTGATTGTTTCGGAAAGAAGCTTGACGCAAAGACTCAGTCTCAAAACAAGGATAAAATTTGTTCTTTATAGTTACAGTGATTATATCGTTCCCAATTCTTATACAGAAAGTATTTTTATATGCAATAATTTCCCTTTTCTGAAAAAGAAAGTTGTTACTATAACAAATTATGTGGATATAGAGCGTTTTACCACTCATTGTAAAACTGAAAAGGAAGATAATAATCTACGTTTATTATGCGTTGGAAGTATTCGAAAAGTAAAAAATACATTAAGATTAATTTCTGCAGTAAAATTAGTGATTGACTCCGGAAATAATATTCATGTTTGTTGGTTTGGAGCTCCTCTCGAGAAAGAATATTATGAAAAATGCTTGCTGAAAATTAGAGAACTAGGCATGCAAGATATTTTCTGTTTTTATCCTCCTATCGTAGATATTCAAAATGAATACCTAAAAGCAGATTTGTTTTGCTTGCCATCTTTATATGAAGGATTTCCTAATGTGCTTTGTGAGGCAATGACTTGTGGATTACCGGTTATTGCTGGAAAGGTGAGTGATAATGCATATATATTGGGAAAGAACAATGGTGTCTTTTTATTCAATCCTTATTCTGTGGAAGAGATTGCCAAGTGTATTGTTCGTTTTCAAAATTTGCCTTTAGAGGAAAGAATACAGGTTGGGCAGAAGAATAGAAAAAATGCTCTGAAAAAATTCTCGAAGGAATATTTTGTTGAGCAGTATATGAAATTGATTTAATAATAGTGAAATGATTGATAAAACTTTGATTATAGTTTGCGGTACTTTACAACAAGGAGGAGCTGAACGTATTATATCAGTGCTATCAAAGGAATTTCTTAATTATTTTGAAAATGTTAAGATTGTTCTATGGAGAGGAGGACCCGTTTTTTATTCGATAGCTGATAATATAGAAATTGTTTTTATTCCGGAACAAAGCAAAAGAAATAGCCTTATAGGACAGATGTTGTGGTTTAGAAAGTATGCAAAACACTTGAAACCTTATGCGGTTCTTTCTTTTTTGGCTCCCTTTAATATGTTGTCTTTGGTTGCTTTATTAGGAGCGAGAATTCCTGTTTATATAGCGAGTCGTAGTGCCCCCTTTTATGATGCCCCTAATAAATATTGGCGTTGGACAAGAGATTGTATTTATCACTTCGCAACAAAAATCTCTGTTCAATCAGAAGAGAATAAAAAATACTTTTCTAAATCTCTTCAAAAAAAAATATCTGTGATTTATAATCCCGTATTTGTAGAGCCTCAATTGATAGGGATGGCATTACGTAGTCCCAAGTTGCCCGTGATTGTTTCTGTGGGACGTTTAAGTAGATCCAAGAATCAGGAGTTATTATTGAATGTTTTTAAAGAAATTCATCATAATTATCCCGATTACCGATGTATTATCTATGGGGAAGGAGAATATAGGAATATACTGGAAGGTAAAATACGTGATTTGAAACTTGAAGAGTATGTTACGTTACCGGGAGCTTGTAAAGAGGTGTTAACGAAAATTTTATCAGCAGAAATCTTTGTGATGACTTCTGATTATGAAGGTATGTCCAATGCATTAATAGAGGCAATGGTCTTAGGATTGCCATCAATATCAACTTGTGTATCAGGAGCAAATGATTTGATAGAAAATAATATGAATGGAAAGTTGATTGCTATAGGTGATGCTACAGGGCTTAAATCTGCATTGGAAGATTGGCTAAAGAATAAGGATAGGGCTAATGAATGTGCTTTACATGGGATAAAGCTAGCTAGTCAATTACAATTGGAAGAAATAGTGAAGCAGTGGTTAATATTTATGGATGTGAATATTGAAATATGAGAAATATGCGAAAGATTTTAGTAACAGGAGGAGCCGGTTTTATAGGTTCTAATTTGTGCGAAGCTTTGTTGAAAAACGGAGATGAGGTTCAGTGCTTAGATAATTTTGCAACAGGGAAAATTGAAAATATATTGCCTTTGTTGCAGCGATATCCGGGGAGTTTTAAATTGATAGTAGGAGATATTCGCAATAAGGAAGACTGTAAGAAGGCAGTGGAAGGTGTGGAATACGTATTGCATGAAGCAGCGCTCGGCTCAGTACCTCGAAGTGTGAATGATCCTGCGACGACGAATGAAGTGAATATAAATGGTTTTTTGAATATGCTGATTGCATCACGAGATAATGGAGTCAAAAGATTTGTTTATGCTGCGAGTTCATCAACTTATGGAGATAGTGAAACTTTACCAAAAGTGGAAGAAGAAATCGGGCATCCTCTTTCCCCTTATGCTGTGACAAAATATGTAAATGAGTTATATGCGGATGTGTTTGCGCGGACTTATGGAATAGAAACTATCGGTTTACGCTATTTTAACGTGTTTGGGCGCAAACAAGATCCTTTTGGTGCATATGCTGCTGTTATTCCTTTGTTTGTCAAGAAATTTATGAAGCATGAAAGTCCTGTAATTAATGGTGATGGAGAATATAGCCGAGATTTTACTTATATTGAGAATGTCATTCAAATGAATATGCTGGCATTGTCAACGAATAATCACCAAGCTATAAATCAGATCTATAATACTGCTTTTGGTGAGCGTACAACTTTAAATGAATTAGTTGGATATTTGAAAGAGTTCTTGAGTGAATATGATTCTGAAATTGGGAATATTGAAATATTACATGGTCCTAACAGAATTGGAGATATTCCTCATTCATTGGCTTGTATTGATAAGGCCCAAAAGTTTCTTGATTATCATCCGAAATACTCTATGAGAGATGGCTTGAAAGAGGCTGTAAAATGGTATTGGAATAATATTTAATTCTTCTCTTTTTATTAATTGTTAAATATGAAAAATGTAAAAATTGCCGTAATCGGTCTCGGTTACGTTGGTCTTCCTTTAGCTCGTTTGTTTTCAACAAAATATGAGACTATAGGATTTGATTTGAATAGTACTCGTGTGGATGCTCTAATGGCTGGGCATGACGCTACGCTGGAGGTATCGGATGCATTATTGCAGTCAGCTTTGAAAAATGGATTTAAGTGTACAGCGGATATAAAAGAAATACGAGAGTGTAATTTTTATGTAGTTGCAGTGCCTACTCCTGTTGATAATTATAATAATCCCGATTTAACGCCTCTTTATAAAGCAAGTGAGACAATAGGAAAAGTCATAAATAGAGGTGATATTGTTGTCTATGAATCTACAGTTTATCCAGGTGTGACTGAGGATGAATGTATTCCAGTAATCGAAAAAGTATCAGGTTTAAAACTTAATGTAGATTTCTTTGCTGGTTATTCACCAGAACGTATAAATCCAGGTGATAAAGAACATACAGTTGAAAAAATAAAGAAAATAACATCGGGTTCTACACAAGAAGTTGGTCGAAAAATAAACGATGTGTATGCTTCTGTTATTGCAGCTGGAACACATTTGGCTCCAACAATTAAAGTAGCAGAAGCTGCTAAAGTGATTGAAAACTCACAGCGTGATATTAATATTGCTTTTGTCAATGAATTGTCTAAAATATTCAATCGGATGGGCATTGACACTCAAGATGTATTGGAAGCTGCTTCTACAAAGTGGAATTTCTTGCCATTTAAGCCAGGACTGGTTGGAGGGCATTGTATAGGGGTAGACCCTTATTATCTAGCTCAATGTGCTCAAACTTATGGTTATAATCCTGAGATTATTTTGGCTGGACGCCGAATGAATGATGGGATGGGGGAATATGTAGCAAATCAAGTGATGAAATTAATGTTGAAGAAAGGCATACAAGTTCTGAACTCAAATATCCTAATAATGGGATTTACTTTCAAAGAAAATTGTCCGGATGTACGTAATACAAAAGTGATTGATATTTTTAATGCTTTGCAAGAATATAATTTGAATATAACAGTATTTGACTCTTGGGCTAATTCAAAGATTGTATATAAAGAATATGGGGTCTCTGTTGTCAATGAAATGCCTGAAACGAAATTTGATGCTGTTATATTAGCAGTGTGCCATGATACTTTTAGGGGAATAAGTTTAGACTCTTTGAGAAAAGATAACTCTGTTCTTTATGATGTAAAGGGCTTCTTTGAAAAACAAATCATTGATGGGCGGCTCTAAAAGATTTCTTTTTACTTGTACTGACATTGGATTATATCTACTCCGCTACTTCTGCTTTATCTTCACATATGGGATTTAAGCGAATAAATAGTTGTGTGAGTATGGTCTTAGTATATTTCTGGAATATTCAGAATAGTACAAGAATGATATTTTAAATTAATGTTTTATTTATGACTATCCTTTTTGTTATTACCCGCTCTGATCTAGGTGGTGCTCAATCAGTGGTTATTAATCTTGCTAATGACTTATGTAAAACGAATAAAGTGGTAGTTGCCGCTGGTAAGGGTGATGGTAAGATGTGGGGATTGTTGTCTCCCGTTGTAAAACAGGAGTATATCTTTTCTTTGCAAAGAGAACTGTCTTTATTGAAGGAATTGAAAACACTTTTTGCTTTACGCAGTTTATATCAAAAATATCAACCAGATATCATTCATCTTCATTCGTCTAAAGTAGGGCTTTTGGGACGTATTGCTTTTCCTAAAAAGAAGATTATTTATACGGTCCATGGGTTTGATTCCATTAGGATTGCCTATAAAAAGTTCCTCCCTTTAGAGAAGTTGCTTCAGCGAAAATGTAGTGCTATTGTGGGGGTGAGTGAATATGATAGAGAAAAAATGTTGAGTGAGGGGATTACGGCTCATTTAGAAGTAGTGTACAATGGTATTGAATCTCCTGTGCGATTGAGTAAGAATCCATTTATCCATTTAAACTCTTTCGAAAAAATAGTACTTTGTGTTGCTCGCTTGTCTCCCCCAAAAAATGTTAATATTTTCCTTGAAATTGCCTCTAAACTGTCAGATTATGCCTTTATTTGGATTGGTAATCAGTATGAATTCTCTAGAAAACATCCTAGTAACGTCTTCTTTATGGGGAGTTTGCCTAATGCCGGAGCTTATAATGAATATGCCGATTTATTTATACTTCCCAGTAATTATGAAGGACTTCCTATGACTATTATTGAGGCTATGTCTTTGGGAAAACCTGTAGTGGCATCTAATGTAGGAGGGATAAGTGAGATAGTGATAAATGATGAGAATGGTTATACTGTAGATAATTCAGTAGAAGCTTTCTGTTCTAAAATTTGCTATATATTGAAGAATGAAGATATTTATGTTCGTTTTTCAAAAAACGCGCAGAGAAATTATCAAGAAAAGTTGACAGTAGACAAAATGGTGAATGGGTATTTGAAAATTTATAATAAAATTTTAAGTAAATCAGCTATAGGATTAGAATCTGATGAGACAATTGTTTTCGGAATTGGTGAAGATATTAGTGCTTCATGATATTTATTTTGTGAAGAAACTGTATTTGAAAGTTAAGCTGTATCTTTTTTTTATTCATTATGATACTTTTATTCACAGGGGCCTCTGGTTTCTTAGGTGACAACGTGCGTCATCTCCTTGAGGTGACGTACGATGTAATTACTGTCGGATTGACTTCCCAAGACAATTATACTGTAAATATTGCAAATGAAATTCCAAATCTGCTGACGCAATATGATGTTGTGCTTCATGCTGCTGGTAAGGCGCATTCTATACCTAAGACTGAGGCTGAAAAGCAGTCTTTTTTTGATGTAAATCTGCAAGGGACAAAGAATCTTTGTACTGCTCTGGAAAAAGTAGGTGTACCAAAATCTTTTATTTTTGTTTCTACTGTGGCAGTTTATGGTTGTGATTATGGAGAGAAGATTTCAGAGGAACATCCGCTAAATGGAGATACTCCTTATGCCATAAGTAAGAGACTTGCAGAAGAGTATTTGAGAACATGGTGCTTTGCACATAATGTTGTATTAAGTATTATTCGTCCTTCATTGATTGCTGGTCCTAATCCTCCGGGAAATTTGGGTGCAATGATAGCTGGTATCCGTAGCAAAAAGTACTTGAGTATTGCCGGTAGTAAAGCACGAAAGAGTGTGTTGATGGTACAGGATATTGCAAAGTTAATACCATTATTAGTAGAGAAGGGTGGTGTATATAATGTATGTGATACTTATCAACCTTCATTTAGAGAACTGGAAACAGTCATCTGTAAGCAGTTGGGGATATCTTTACCTATATCTGTACCTTATTGGATAGCGAAAGGTATGGCACTGATAGGAGATTGCTTGGGCAAGAAAGCTCCTTTCAATTCTTTAAAGTTGAAAAAGATGACAAGATCCTTAACTTTCAGCAATGAGAAAGCAATACGTGAGTTGGGATGGAAACCGACGAATGTTTTGGAGAACTTTAGGATAGAATGAGTATATATTTTTGGATTATATTGGCTATTGTAGGCATTGCATCCTTCTTGTTTGTTTGTATTCAGTTTTGGTTTTATTGGATAAATAAAAACGAATAATGTATTATATGATAGTGATAGTTCTGCTATTCTTGGCAGAACTTTTTTATTTTAAGATCGCTGATAAATGCAATATCATCGATAAACCTAATGAGCGTAGCAGTCATTTAAAAATAACTTTACGGGGTGGAGGAATCATCTTCTATTTTGGAGCATTAGCTTACTTTCTAACAAGCAGTCTTGAATACCCTTGGTTTATGCTGGCATTGACTCTGATAACTTTCATCAGTTTCATAGATGATATAATATCTACCAAGCAGATAACAAGATTGCTATTTCATTTTTCAGCAATGGCTTTAATGTTCTACCAATGGGGATTGTTTTCTTTGTCTTGGTGGTGGATAGTTATTGCTTTGATTGTTTGTACAGGTATAATCAATGCCTATAATTTTATGGACGGAATCAATGGAATCACAGGTGGCTATTCCCTTGTGATCCTTGTTGCATTGGCCTATGTAAATAAAGAAATAGTTTCTTTTGTAAACGAAGGTATTATCTATACAGTGCTTTGTTCTGTTTTAGTCTTCTGTTTTTTCAATTTCCGCAAGAAAGCGAAGTGTTTTGCGGGTGATGTGGGGTCAGTGAGTATTGCCTTTATCATTCTTTTTCTGATTGGCAAGCTGATAATACAGACAGGAGATTTTAGCTGGATTGTCTTATTGGCAGTTTATGGTGTGGATAGTGTCTTGACTATCATTCACCGCTTGATGCTTCATGAGAATATCGGCTTGCCGCACCGGAAACATTTATATCAGATTATGGCGAATGAATTGAAAATTCCTCATATACTGGTGGCATCTGTTTATATGATAGTACAATTGGTTGTAATCATTGGATTTATTTGTTGTCAGAACTATGGGGCTATTTATTTGATAGGTTGTATTCTGCTTTTAAGTTTGATTTATCTACTATTTATGAAGAAATATTTTCATTTACACTTGAATAAGTAATTTGAAAGAAAAATAAAATAATAGTCCCCGGTTCTACATTAAGAATTGGGGACTGTTGTTTGGCCCTGTTATCATCGAATACTTATGCATTACGAGCAATAAAAAATAAATGAACTTATTTGTTTTGCATTAAAAAGAGTATATTTGCGGATAATCTTTAGTAGCAGTTGAGAATGGAACAAATACGTAAATTGCCGATAGGTATACAGACTTTTGAGAAGCTTCGTGAAGAGGATTTTCTTTATGTAGATAAGACCGCTATGATTTATCAGATAGTATCAACTTCTACACCTTATTTTCTAAGTCGTCCGCGTCGTTTTGGAAAGAGTTTACTTCTCTCTACTTTTGAAGCTTATTTTCAAGGACGTAAAGAGCTTTTTAAAGGATTGGCTATTGAAAAAATGGAAACTAAGTGGGAGCAATATCCTGTACTCCATCTTGACCTGAATGCCCGAAAATATGAAACAGTAATTGATTTGCTGGATATGCTTAACCAATTTCTTGAAAAGTGGGAGGAGCAATATGGTGATGAAAAGCGAAACCGTGCACCGGAAGAGCGCTTTGCATACATCATTAGCAAAATTTTCAGTGAGACAGGCAAACAAGTAGTTGTTCTGGTTGATGAATATGATAAACCTTTGCTGCAGGCTATTCTCGATGAGTCTTTGCTGGAAGAATATCGACGTATCCTGAAATCTTTCTATGGAGTATTGAAGAGCTCGGATCGTTACCTGCGTTTTGTTTTTCTGACAGGGGTCACTAAATTTGCGCAGGTAAGTGTGTTCAGTGACTTGAATCAACTGAATGATATCAGTATGAAGCCGCCTTATGCAGAGATTTGCGGTATTACGAAGGAAGAGTTGTTGCAAGTGTTTGCTCCGGAGATAGAAGTTTTGGGGGAGGTGAACCAGTTGACCTTTGATGAGACTGTGAATCGCTTGACTGCTATGTACGATGGCTATCATTTTACCGAAAGATCGGTTGGGTTATTTAATCCCTTCAGTTTGCTGAATGTATTTGATGGTAGGAAGTTTGGTAATTATTGGTTCCAAACGGGTACTCCCACTTATCTGGTGGACTTGCTGAAGCAAAGTGATTATGATCTGCGCAATCTGATAGATGGTGTGGAAGTTACAGCTTCGGCTTTTGCTGAATATCGGGCTGAAAAGAAAAACCCGCTCCCAATGATTTATCAAAGTGGATATCTTACTATTAAGGGTTATGACACGGAAGTCGATTTATATACTCTTCGTTTTCCGAATGATGAGGTTCGTTATGGTTTTCTGAATTTTCTTGTGCCTTACTATACTGAGGTTTCTAATGATGAGACTGGTTTTCATATCGCAAAGTTTATGCGTGAGCTTCGTGCCGGGCAAGTGGAAGCTTTTATGGAGCGCTTAAAAGTTTTCTTTGCAGGTATACCTTACGAGCTAAGTGATAATACCGAACGTCATTATCAGGCTATCTTTTATGTAGTGTTTACTTTGCTTGGACAGTTTATCCAGAGTGAGGTGCATAGTTCTCATGGCAGGGCTGATGCCATAGTGAAAACAAGTACCCATATCTATATATTTGAATTCAAACTGAATGGTAGTGCTGAAGCTGCACTGGAGCAGATCAATGAAAAAGAATATTTGACTCCCTATTTGCTGGATGGACGGCAACTGGTGAAGATAGGTGCCGATTTTAATAAGGAAACACGGAATATTGGGAAGTATCTGGTAGAGATGTAGAAGTTTAGGGGAAGAAATAACATGGGATTCAGGGGCTTTGAATCAGGAAAAACTTGATGAACTGAGAAAGATTCATTGTAAATTTCCCCATTTCTGTACGCTTACAGAATAATCTGACATTTGCTAAAAAGTGAACGGATATGCTCCGGAATATGCAATACATCATTTTATAAATATTTCTTGTTCCAGTCCTTTGTGTTCCCTATGTAGCAACTGGATTAATTCTTTCACATCTTCTTCTTCCTCAGAATGTTGGGGGGCAAGTGGCAACTGCTTGTCATACAATTGGCGGTTTCCGTAGATATGTAATACTTCCGGTAAATTCGGGGGAATAAGAAAAGATGCCCGATTTTGCAGTGTTTTCCGATATTCCTGTTGGTAAATCCTTATTCCTGCAAAGTCAAAATCACCGAAGTGTATATAAGGGTTCGGGATGGATTCCAGCCAGCACAGCAAATCTTTGTGCTGGTTTTGGGGGTAACGACACACAAAGAGTGGAGTAATTTCTCTGAAAAGCTCCTGCTGACGTTCTATATATCGGAAGTTGGCAGGATTCTCTATTCCTACAACAGTAACCTCAGGAGGAATGCAGAAAGTTGCGTAATCGTAGATAAAGGTAAAACTACCTATGCCCGGACATAATGTTTGCTTTGAATGATTGATGCCGATTTCGATAGGAGTATAGGTATTGACCATGAATCCCTGAAAAGTACGTATGGCAGTCAGTTTTGAATTTGTAGATAGTCTGATATTCTCTGTTCTGTTCAAGATTCCGTCGGGTGACGACAGTTGCCGGATGTATCCATCCAGATCAAGAATCCCGAACTTGTTGTGCAGATAGTTGATGAGCAATTGTCTGTCTTGCAAATGGCAGATTCTCCTGGAACGTCCGTGTAGTTGTAACAAGAGTATCTTTTCGTCAATGAGTTGTTGGAAAACAGGGTGAGACAGGCGGCTGGACGGAATACGTTCACCATCCAGCAGCTGTTTCATTTGCGTGGCTGCAGAAAGAGTTATCTTCATACTTCTCGATGCGGTTGATTATACGTGATGATCCGTGCAATGCTTGTATTGCTCTTCTCATCTTTTCCCAGTTTATAAATATGCCAGTATGCCTCGGAATTGAGTTCGGTAGGCGAACCGTTGATAAGTAGTATGTTACGGTCGTTGGCAAACTTCAATATTCCGGTAATGTTTTCCGGGTGCAGTTTTCCTATCTCGTCCATCATGCAATGCAGTTTGAAGTCTTTGAACTTCCGGGAGGCTCCATCCTTGAATACATTCAGCAGCATGATGTTAATCATGGCTTTTACCAGTACATCGGTGCCTTCGGAGCCTACGTTGGAGAGACGCTCTACAAATCCTGTATCGTTTTGGTTTTCTACTACCCGGAACTTAAGTTCGAATGTGTCGGAAAGGGTGATTAGCTCATTCTTCGAACTGGTGATTTCTCGAATAAGTCCTCTCAGCAGTTCTGTGGCCTGTGCCTTTACCCGTCCTTGATTGTCGGAAGAGAATAGATTGGCACTCCCCAGGTCATTGCTATGCTCATCATTGAACGTCTTGATGGCTCGCAGTGATTGCACTATCTTATTGCTGCTGTCGTCCATTCGCATTTCTATTTTCTGGATGACAAAGACGAAGTTCCGTGCGTCAAAATCATGGTTGATACGGCCTATGATGCTTTGAATGGCATTTTCTTTGGAGGTGAGATCGGTGGTGTCATTGCTGATTTGGCGGAATAAATCTGTGTGCCGTTCGTTTACACGCCGTTCAAACTCCTCGATCTTATGCTCTTCCATGAAGTCGCGCAGGTCGGATGCAAAGTTTATATACGCTTTGTCGTCAACGAATTGCGTTGGAAATGCAAAAAGATTGTCGGTCGAGAAATTCCCCGTAAACTCATTGACGGTTTTGCGCAAGAGAGATGACTTCTTACCCAGATTCATGTAAATGCGGGTTAGCTCTTCATTGATTATCTTGCAGGTACGTTCAGTTTTGGGTTTTGCACGTGTTTCGGCATTCAGATAGGATGCGATGGAGTCATACCAGTCCAGTGATGGTATTTGCTCATAGATTCTGCGGTCTTCTTCATTCTCTCGGATTTCGTCTTCCAGTTTCTTGCATTGCTCGTAAGTCTTGCTCAGTTTTTCTTTCAGACCGGCTATTTCCTGCCTGTGATTTTCTTCTTCCTGCAAGAGCTGTTCTTCCAATCTTTTTTTCTTCTGTTTATATTCCGGCACTTTGTCGAATAAGTCGCGTTTTTCCTTTTGGTAAACGGCAACTACATCGCGGTGTTCGCGGATGAACTTCAGTTCTTCGGCAATGCTGTTCAGCTGATACCGGATGGTTTGGATTCTCTCAGTGTCGGCTCCTTGTTCTTTCAGTTTCTTTTGTTTCTCGGCTTCATAGGATGCACATTGCAACTGGGTGGCAGCGTGTTGCTTGTCACATTCGTCGGTCAGAATCTGTTTTTGGGTTTCCATCTTGCGAAGAAGCGTGCGAATGGCTTTGTCTCTTTCGGAGCGGCGTGCACTACTTTCTTTTTCCTGTTGTTCCTTGAAGGCTGTTATTTCGATTTGAATGGCGTTCATCTCCTTCTCGGCGTTTTCCATGCGCAGTTGTTGCTGAGTGATTCTTTCTTCCTGCTCATGTTTGGCACGTTTCTGCCAGTCGGCCAGGTTGACTTCTTCTTGCTGGATAGAGCGCTTGGTACACTCAAGTTCGTATTCCTTCTGCCGGATATTTTCTTTATGTTCTTTGATTGGTGGCTGGTATTTTCTTTTCAGTTTCTCTTTGTCTGTTTCGAAAGTGGCTGTCAGTTGTTCGGCATCTAACTGGCAGGCAGAAAGCTGCTGTTCCAACTGCTGTTTCTCGGCTTGGAGTTCCTCTAGTGTGCGGGGCTGTTTCTCGATTCGGTCGAGACGTAGGCGGATGCCAAAGAAGGTATCTTGGGACGCATCATTAACTGACTGCGGTTCCAGTTCTTTCTGATAGAGAATCTCTTCATCGCATACTTTTCCGATGTTTTCTTCCCACCCCTGCTGGTGTTCGTTCAGCCAACCGTAAAGTGAGTCTTTATTGGAAGATATGTAGAGGTCTATTTGCTCTATGTTTTCCCGTATACATTTTGCTTTCTCTTTGAGGCTTTTTTGAAGCAATGTTGTATTTTGTTCCTTTCCCTGCCATTCGGCAACCCACTGTTTGGTAATGCTGTCGATGCATAGGCGGGAGTGTTCTATATGGTTTTGCAACAGATTTGTATCATTCTTGAGAGACAGCAATTTGCTTTCTACGGCGGATATTTCATCTCTGAACAAAGTCTCTTTCTTCCACTGGAGGAGTATGTAACGGAGTTCATTCCAGTGATTTTCGACTTTATTTCTTCTTTCATGCATTAGTTGCCATTGTTCCTGGTTGGCTGAATGCCATTCCTCTTCCTGCTTGCTGTAGATCTCCTGCAGTTCTTCTTTACGCCTTCCAAAGTCTTGCTCCAAGGTCAGCTTCTGCCGGTCCATTTCATTCGAAAGACTTATTTGCCGGTTTTGGGCTACTTGAATCAGTGCATCATATTTGGTAGTTACTTCCTGGAACTGTGTTTCCAGTATCTTTTGTTCCTCGCGCAGGCCGTTTTCCTGTACTTTCAGTTCCGGGTAATGCTTTATTCGCTCTATGATTTGTCCGATATTCATCTGGTCGTATTCCGCTTCACGTTTCCGTGCCAGATTTAAGTTGTGCTGATGAACAGCGATTTCGTTATTCAGCTTTTTGCGTTTCTCTTCCGACTTCTTATCGGCGGTTTCTTTCCGGTTCTGCAGGTTACGGCCGGACTCTTCTGTCGCCTTCAACTTATTAACTAATAGCGGAGTATCTCTGATTGCCTTCTGATAAGACGCATACAACTCGCGGGCACTATCGGCCATTTGTCTTTCGGCATGATCCATCTCAACGCAGAGTTGGGCAATGCTTTCGGCCAGTTTGGCAATGGCGGGTTGGCGGAAAGCATCTATGTCTTTTATTTGAGTGTCGAAATTGGCCAGATGTGATTTGTAACGGTTCAAGTCAATGCAGGCCTCTTCTTCGTTGAGCGATGAAATGATGGTCTGCTTGATAAATTCGGCTTCCAGTTTGGAGTTTAGCAATACATTCTGAATTGTGCGTGGGATGTTCTGGTATTGTTTGCTTTCCATCAGACTGTACTTCCGGTAGTCTTTCCGGCCTTGTGCATTACCATAGAGTATGTTGCGGTACTCTTCGTAGGTATTTATCAGACTGGAGTAGGCTATCTTATTCCGATCGAGTGAAGCCCGTATCTCATCGGCCGATGTGAATGCCGCATTGTCTTTATTGATAAACAATTCCTGCCGATATTCGCTGTCGATGAAACGGAAACGAATGTGGTTCATAGCCTTGAAACTGAGTACGCAGAACGTTCCATTTTCTCGCTTCACTTCATAAACGATATATGAATCGGAGTGAGGAAAGTAGTAGTCGGCATAGCTTTTCTTCTCTACAGGAATACCTAATTTCTGTGTATCGGCATTGTAGAAGAAAAGAATGGCACGCAGCAATGTACTTTTTCCTACTCCTTGCGTACCGATGAAGTGAATGTTACCATCCAACCGGATGGATGAATATCTTATAGTAGCGCTATTGATAAAGATAATTTTATTCAGATACCTCATGTTCGTCCTCCTCTGTGAAGTTAATTGATTCGATTAATTGTTCCAGGTAGTTCCAGGCATTCATTACCTTGTATATACTACTGATTTCATTTTCAAGTTCGATAAACGACTCTTTGGTGAGCCGTTCGATGATGGCATTCAATATTTCTTTTCGTTTTTCATTGCCTTTGGAATACTTCTTCAGGCTGTCGAGCTTCATCTGAAGTTCGGGGTTGACGCTGCTCTCCACCAATATTTCAGAGGCGGAGAACCGATGGCCCGGACCGAATGTTTCATCGTAGGTCTTGAAGAAATCGAGGATATCAATCCAGTAGAATGCACGCTCTATTTTCTGTTGCAGCGTGTCTTTGGGTTCCTTTCTTGAAAAGTAGTAGAACTCATTCCCTTGTTCCAGGTAGTGGTTGATATGCGCAAAGTACTCGTACAGAGGTTCGTAATGCTCTTCGATTGTGAGAAACATTCTTCGGATGTTTTCATCGGTACTGTTGGAACTGATGAAGAGTCCTCGTTGAAGGTGTTCGAATATATTGGCTGTATTTCTGGGTAGTTCCATAATGGTGGGGGTTATTTGGGGTAAATGATGGCATATTCAATATTCTCATAGTTGCCGAACTCTTCACGTACGTCGAATTTATTGCCATAGAGAGAGACCAGCTGACAGTAGATGGTGACCCGCTCTGTCAGGTTTACCTCCCTTTGAAAGGCGTATTGAAGGACAAAATTGAAAAGATGATTGCCGGATGCTAGAAATCCGTTTTTTATTTCATCGAGGTTGATGAAGGTTTCGTTTGATACTTTCTCTTCCAGCTCTTTTTCGTCGATGACGCCTGCAATACTTCGTTTCATTTTCTTGCGCGACAGGTTGAAGCGGTTGGCTTTCAGAATAACTTCCCGTGCTCCGTCAGTTCCCAGGAAGCTGATAGACAGTCGGAAGGTGGAGATTATTTTTTTCTCCAGTGGAATGGAGTGATTGGCTCCTAGAAGTTCTTTCAGGTTACTTTTCCCCAGAAGTTCGAACTGATCTTTGAGTTGCTTCACTCTTCTTATCTTTTCTACGAGCACTATCTGGGTTTTTATCTGGTTCAGATAGTTGATGATGTCCTGTTGTGAATGGATTAGGCTATGGCTGGCATCTAGAAGTTCCCGCCGCAGTTCTATCACGATCTGTTCCAGTTCTTCGTCTAGAGCGATTCTGAAGAAGATTTGTTCTTTATTGGTGAGTAAATTCTCGGTGATATCAATAAGTTGTTTGATATCACTGCGTTTGCTATCCAGGTTTTCGAGCTTGGCAATTTTTATCTTGTAGTTGGGCTCGTTCTTGAATGTACTGTTTATGGCATCCTGTAGGCGTGCCGAGTTGCGGAAGGTGATTTTCCCTATCTTCCGAAGCAATGATTTGATTCTGCGCAGGTAAGCATTTTTTCGTGAAGTGTTATCTTCGTCCAGGTAGTAGTTGATGTGTTGCTGTAACTGCTGTATGTTCTCGTCAATGCTGGCAGTGCTGATGTCTTCGTTTGCTTCGAGCAGGTATTCAAAAAATTCGAGAAAGCGTTCGTCCAGTTCGATATAGGGACCATTTTGTCTCAATATCTCTCTTTCTAATAGCATTTGCAAGCGGTTATCGTCAACAAACTCCAAGGCATATTCATACCTGAAAGCCAAAGCATTCCGCTTTTCGAACATGTTCTCAATCAGACTGTTTGCCTGACTTAAAGTGTTGATGATTTCGCGGGTAGAACTGAAAATATACATTCCGGTTATATTTCATGGTTTCTTAGTGCGTCAAATATAAGAAAAATGTGATTGAGAGAGAAGGATTGGTGCATTTATTTTGTAATAAACTTAAGTTCCGGAAGTGCTCAATTTAGCTGCTTTTCCACTTATAGGAGTGTAGGCTTACACTTATAGGACCGTAGCCTTACACTTATAGATATGAATATGATAGGGGGATGTGCGCTGCGGTCACATCCCCCTTTTTAATTATTTCAACCAAGTAATTCTGTGCCAAATAAATTCAAGTGGACCTTGTTTATGCTTTTTAAGCCACCAACAACAGAATCGTATTTGAGCAAACATCACTATAAGTCCTACAATGAAACTCCATGCAATACCGAGCGTTGTAGCCAAACCTAGTGCGTAGGGGAAGAAAATTAAGCTACCTATGATTGATTGGCTGATATAATTGGTCAAACTCATTCGACCGTAAAAACGTAATCCGTTGGTCATTCTTTGGAATACATCACTTTGGTAGAGTATCACAAAGATCGAAACCAGCAAAGCAGTAAAAGCAATGTTGTACCACATTATAAGAATGATCTGCAAAGAATCGTTAGAAGAAGTTTTGGCAACGTAGAGGATAAAACTTGCAATGAATCCTGCCACGAAGGTTTTTATCCAAAACTCTACTCCACGACTGAAATAATTGCCGCGAGCTAATATCATACCTAAAATAAAGAGTCCCGGTGCTTGTAATAATCGTCCTGCATCAATTGCCCAAAAGAGACTTGCAAGTTGACCGGTGGTGATGTTTGCCACTATCATTGGCCAGAACTCACCGGAGTCTGTAATGGTTTTTAATGTAGGGTAGTAAGATTCGTTAAGCATTGTTGGCATGAAGTTAATTCCCAGGCACTCTAATAATTCGATGGGTTGAATTAAGAATAACACAGCAATTGCTAACAACCATCCTTGCGATAATCTGCGTAGTGGAATCATTACGAATCCCATCACTGCAAAAAGCATCAAAACATCTCCTCCCGGAAAGAATGCGGCATTGAGAGTAGCAAATAGCATCAATATTACCAATCGCCATGCAAAGCGTCCTCCAAAATCCCTACCTTTTACCTCTTGATTACGTTGCTGAATAATAAAGGTAAAACCAAAAAGTAGAGCGAAAATAGTGTAACTCTTTCCTGCGAATACGAAAAATAAACCGTCCCAAACACTTTGATTGAGAAGTTTTGCCGTTTCGGATGTCGCTTCAGGATAAACACCATAAATAAAATGTTCGATAAAGTGTAGTAACATGATTGCAACTACAGCAAAGCCACGTAGTGCGTCGACCGAGTCGACACGGTTCATTTTTAATGTTTGGTTCATAATATTATTTGAAATAAGCTCTTTTGTGTTAAGCATGCAAAGATATAAAAAGCAGCGTTTATATTTCATAGTTTAAAAAATAATCCTCAGCTCTTAATTAAGGACTGAGGATTATTTATTCAATTCTTTAGAAATTATTGTTTAGTAGGTTTTAGCCATTTATCCAACCATTCAAAGAATGTTCGTTGCCACAAAACACCGTTCTGAGGTTTCAGTACCCAGTGATTTTCATCAGGATAGATAAGCAACTCGGCAGGAACACCACGCATAACGGCAGCATCAAAGGCAGCCATTGCCTGATTGGCAAGGATACGGAAGTCTTTTTCGCCGTGGATGCAGAGGATAGGAGTATCCCATTTGTCTACAAACTTGTGAGGAGAATTGGCGAAAGTACGTTGAGCGATACTATTGTCTTTTTCCCAATAGGCACCACCCATATCCCAGTTGGCAAACCATTTCTCTTCTGTTTCCAGATACTGCATTTCCATGTTGAAGATACCATCGTGAGCAATGAACGCTTTGAAACGTTTGTCGTGATGTCCGGCAAGCCAATATACAGAGAAGCCTCCGAAGCTGGCGCCTACACAGCCTAGGCGGTCTTTGTCAACATACGGTTCTTTTGCCACTTCGTCAATAGCAGTGAAATAATCCTTCATACACTGACCACCATAATCGCCACTGATAGCTTCGTTCCATTCTATACCAAAGCCGGGAAGACCGCGACGGTTGGGAGCTACAATGATGTAATCGTTAGCTGCCATTATTTGGAAATTCCAACGGTAACTCCAAAATTGGCTAACGGGACTTTGAGGACCACCTTCGCAAAAGAGTACAGTGGGATATTTCTTGTTTGGATCGAATTGAGGTGGATAGATAACCCAAGTAAGCATCTGCTTGCCATCGGTAGTCTTCATCCAACGAGCTTCTACTTTACCCATTTCAAGCTGGTCGTATATCTGCTTGTTCTCAGATGTCAACTGAGTAGCTTTGGCAAAATCACCTGTATATTTCAGGGGCAAAGAATAAATCTCATCTGCCATGCTCATAGATTGACGTTTAGCAATTATTTTGTCACCGCAAAGAGCAAATGATCCATAGTCGTGCATACCTTCGGTGAGTTGGGTCAGCTTGTCATTGTCAGCAAGATTGATGTTATAGATCTGTACTTCTCCATGCCATACGCCGGTAAAGTAAATGCTTTGAGAGTCTTTATTCCACAAGAAAGCATCTACGTTTGATTCGAATGCCTTGCTGACAAAACGTATCTCACCGGTAGCACGATCCATAACACAAAGGCGATTTTGATCGGCTTCGTAACCATCGCGTTCCATACTTTGCCAGGCGATGTATTTGCCATCTGGAGAGTATTGAGGATTGGTATCGTAGCCGGACATTTCTTGTTTGCCGTCCGATGCTTTGGCATTTTTTTTACAAAGATTGATAAATCCACCTTTTTCTACATTGTATTCGTAGATATCTGAGTCTGTAGAGATAGCATAAGCCAGTCCGGTCTTCATACGACAGGTAAAGGCTACTTTATCTGATGCAGGACTCCATGCTAATTGTTCAATGCCACCCCAGGGTTTCATAGGGCTTTCAAAAGGTAATCCTTCAAGGATATCTTTAATATTGTTGATGCCATTACCGTCAAAATCGGCAACAAAGGGGTGGGGGGCTGTAGTTACCCATTCATCCCAATGTTTGTACATTAGGTCGGTAACAATGATACCGGTTGCTTTAGGTAGATCGGGATGCTGGTCGGCAGTGCTCTTTACGGTCTTTACTTGGGCTATGAAAAGAAGTTTCTTACCATCAGGTGAGAATGAGAAGCCTTCTATATCACCGTCATATTCAGTCAACTGTTTACGTTCGGTACCATCAGGATTCATTTCCCAAATTTGGTTACTACCGCTTTCGTTACAGAGAAATGCTATCTTTTTACCATCCTTGATCCAGGTGGGTTGTCCTTCCTGCCAAGCATCACGGGTAATTTGTGTATTACCGCTACCGTCGGCATTCATAACGAATACTTCGTTGTTACTCTTGTTTTCCGGTACACTGTAGTAAGCTACTGTGTAGGCAATTTGTTTTTCGTCGGGCGATACGGCTATACTTCCGATTCGTCCCATAGCCCATAGTGCTTCGGGAGTCATACGTTTGCCTTCAATCTTGATGTTCGAACGCTGTATAAGCGTTGCTGCATCTTGCCCGGCATCTTTTGTCCCTCCGCAGGAGGCAAATGTCATAGCTGCTGACATAAGCAATAGATTTACTTGTTTCATATATGATGTTCGTTTTCGATTAATTGACGCAAAGATACAAAATTACACAGATAAGTGTGTTGCCTAACGCAGATAAGTGTGTAAGCTTACGCATATAAGTGTATTGTCTCACACAGATAAGAGGATATAGTCAGCCTGTGGCAAATAATATGTTCTTTTGTTCTTGTATCTAAAAATATATCTCATAACTAACTTAAATCTTCCTTCCCTGCCAGTTTCCTCTCTTTATATACATCCAACTGAATAGTAGTATAAAGATGGAGTAAACCATTTCGGAAGTCCAGCAGATAGCTACGTCTAGTTGTAAATAGAGGATAATGTAGGTGATATAGGCAACATAGATAACTAATGTTCCCATTTCCAGCCCTAATGCCGTACGTGTATTTCCAGTACCGGAAACTGATTGAAAATAAACATTGGCAGGGACCAGAAACAGATAGGCGGCACACATAACCCAAAGAGAATGGACGGACGCTTGTTGCAGGTCGGTCATATCTGTATAAATTCCTAATATCTGATTCGGAAATAGAGCAAACAGTAGTGCTAATGGAAGTACAAACAAGTAGGCGATACGTACATGCTGACGGATAGTTCCCGGTACACAATCGGTATTGCCTGAGCCGATCAGATTGCTGACCAATGAACCGCAAGTAGAAGCAAATGCCATCATTACCATGAATAAAATACCCGATACACTACGTACGATATTTGTGATCGCTAATGATCGTTCACCCATGTGTTCTACATAGAGGAAGAAGAGGAACCAAGTAGATAATGAGACGGAATTCTGTATCATTGTCCACAAAGAAACATTCAGCATGCGTTTCAGTACTCCAAAATTGATCTTGGGAATACGATCCAAACCATATTTGCGACAATCGATTCGGCTACGGGTATATAGGATGAAGAATATCAGTGATACCAATTCGGCTAATGATGAACCTATGGCCGCACCTGCAATACCAAGCTCCGGAAAACCGAATTTACCAAAGATCAGTATATAGTTGAATACAATATTACTCAATACCATCACAATGGAGTTCAGGGTCAAAGTCTTAGTTAGGGTAGTACCCAAGAAGAATGCACGGAATATCACTGCACTGAAAGAGAAGAAAGCACCGAATACCCGCCAATGTAGATAACTGGTAGCGGCTTCGTATATATGTTCTGAACTGACAATGCGCTTCAATATTAATGGGGACAAGCAATAGGAAAGGAGGAACATAACAGTAGCCATTCCTATCTGGAAATAGATACCTTGATAAAACAGTTCACCTATTTCCTTGTATTCTTTTTCTCCGTTTCGCCGTGCAATAAGGATTTGTGTTCCGATGCTGAAACCAAAAGCCACCATAAAGATAACCATATAGAATATACCGGCAATGGCTGATGCTCCTAATTCCACCTCTCCGACACGACCTAGAAATGCGGTGTCTGTCATACCTATCATCTGCTCCATGAGAAGACTGATAAGGATAGGGTAAGCGATAAGCCAGATTTGTTTATAAGTATATTTAGTTTTCATGTGTTTATTATAAATTAAATATAAAAATAGGGCTACGCTTTACATAAATATAGCGCAGCCCTTATAAGTTAGTAATTAAAAATACGTAATTACTTCTTTTGCCTTTCTTTCATCTGTTCTTGTTGCTTTTGCATAGCTTCAAGACGAGCTGCGAAACCTGTTTTTTTCATTTTCTTCGGATCTTTCTTGTTAGCTTCCAGTTGAGCTAAAAGCTTTTCTTTATTGGTGGTTCTGCGCATAATAATGGTCGTTACCACACTGATAAGGGTAGATACGAAGTAGTAATAGTTCAATCCCGAAGGATAATCGTTCAGTACAAACAAGAACATTACAGGCATCAAATACGACATCCACTTCATAGCTGCCATTTGAGGGTTAGCACCTGTATCTTGCTGTTGCATCATATACTTTGTGTTCAAAATGTTGGTTACTGTCATCAGCAAGCAGAACAAGCTGAGATGGCTGCCTAAGAACGGTATATGGAACGGGAAGTTGATGAACGCATCGTAGGTAGAAAGGTCGTCTGCCCATAAGAAGCTCTGTTGACGGAGCTCGATAGCACTAGGCACAAACATAAACAATGCCATCAGGATTGGGAATTGTATCAGCATCGGCAGACATCCACCCATCGGACTCACACCGTATTGGCTGTAAAGTCCCATCACTTCCTGCTGCTTTTTCATAGCATCTTCCTGCTTGGGATACTTCTGATTGATTTCATCAATTTTCGGCTTCAATACACGCATTTTGGCAGATGACATGTAAGTCTTCCAAGTAGCGGGGAATACCACTGCTTTTACGATCAATGTCATAAGCAGCAATACGATACCCATGCCCAATCCCCAACCGGACAACCAGTCGAAGATATTGATGGTAAACCATTGGTTAATCTGACGAACAACCGGCCAGCCTAAATAAACCAAACGGTTCAGTTCCCATTTCTCCGTACGTCCTTTATCAAGAGCAGTCAATGTTTTGTAATGGTTCGGACCGAAATAGAAGTACAACTGAGTAGCTTCTTTGCCGGTCGGATCGAACTTTGTGCTCATCTCGGCAGAGTAATCTTTTATATAACCGCTGCCTTGAGCTTCCATCTTTGAACTAAGCTTAGTCTTTTCAAAGTCAGTGTCAGCCAAGAAGACCGAGGAGAAGAATTGGTTTTTGAAAGCTATCCAATCCAGACGTTCAGGAATATCTTTCGATTCATCCTTATTGGCAGACAAGTAGTCGGTGCCATTGCCCACTTTCTTATAAGTAAGTTCGGACAAACGGTTTTCGTATGTATATCCTTTCTCTATCTGACGTGCACGTTGTGACCACTCTATGTCTAAGAAATTGTTGGTGGCTGCCAGCAAGTTCTCCATATTTACCGCTTGGATAGAAAGATCTATCAGGTAAGTATTCGGATGCATGGCATACGTGAAATCAATATAGCTGACGCTGTCTGCTGACAAACGCATGGTAACTGTACTATCTGTGCGGTTTACAGGAGTGAAATAGTAATCATCTGTTTGAATGGCTCCCTTCTTATTATAAAAAAGGAAGTTCATTGAAGCATCATCACCGCTGAACAATGTAACGGGAGTCTTTTTATCTTGTCCCATGTACTCTTTCAGTGTTGCCGATGCAATACGACCGCCTTTGGTGTCAACTACTATCTCCGCAAGGTTGTTTTGGATAGTTATCTGTGAGTTAGTTCCTTGACTTGCCGCAAAGAAGAGCGTAGTGGAGTCAACGGCTGTAGCTGCCCCGCTTTTTTCGTTGGCAAGAGCTGCTTCTGTTTTAGCTTTCAAGTCTGCTTCCCGTTGTTGCACTTGGGCAATAGAGTCATAGTAGCGCTGTTGTGCTTCCAGTTGTTCCTGGCTTGGTCGGCTTAAAAAGCTGAAACCTACTAACAAAATAGCTATTAAAACAAGACCCGTGATGGTGTTTTTGTCCATGTAATCAATTCTGAATTATAAATTATAAACTATGAATGCTTTTCATTTTCGATAGCTGCTTTCACAAACGCTACGAACAATGGATGCGGGTTCAATACTGTACTGCCATATTCCGGATGGAATTGAGTACCGACAAACCATTTCAGTTTGGGTATTTCAACGATTTCTACCAAGTCCGATTCGGGGTTTATACCTACACATTTCATGCCGGCTTCCTCGTATTCGTTCTTGAATGCATTGTTGAACTCATAACGATGGCGATGACGTTCCTGGATATGTTCCGTTCCGTATGCTTTGAATGCTTTGCTGCCTTTTTGCAGTACGCACTCATAAGCGCCTAAACGCATGGTACCTCCCATGTTGGTGATGGACTTCTGTTCTTCCATGATGTCAATCACATTGTGTGGAGTCTTTTCGTCCATTTCGCGTGAGTTGGCATCGGCATAACCCAATACGTTACGTGCAAATTCAATAGCAATACATTGCATACCCAGACAAATACCGAATGTAGGTATATCGTGTGTACGTGCGTACTTAATAGCTACAAACTTGCCGGCAATGCCGCGTTCGCCAAAGCCCGGTCCGATCAATACGCCTGACATGCCTTTCAAAGCTTCTTCTATATTATCTTCAGTCAGCTTTTCGCTGTTTACAAAATCAACAGATACCTTACGGTCATTGTAGGTGCCGGCTTGTGAAAGAGCTTCGCGGATAGACTTGTATGCATCTTGTAAGTCATATTTGCCAACTAATGCAATATGTATCGGTTCTGTATTTTCTGCTTTGTGACGACGTTCGAGAAAAGCACGCCAAGGACCTAAGCCCGGAGTATCACCTACCGGAAGTCCCATCTTTCTGAGGATTGTTTCATCCAGACCTTGTGCCTGCATCAGGATAGGTACTTCGTAGATGGTAGGAGCGTCAATACTTTGTACAACTGCCTTTTCATCTACATTACAGAAAAGAGCTACTTTCTTGCGAAGATTGGCACTTAATTCTTGTTCAGTACGGAGTACGAGTACATCGGGCTGGATACCCATGCTCTGTAATTCTTTTACGGAATGCTGGGTCGGTTTTGTCTTTAATTCACCCGCAGCAGCAAGATAAGGCACATAAGTAAGATGTACGCATAAGGCGTCTTTGCCTAATTCCCACTTCAACTGACGGATACTTTCCAAATAGGGAAGAGACTCAATATCACCTACGGTACCACCGATTTCGGTAATAACAAAGTCAAATTTATATTTGTTACCCAACAGTTTTACATTACGTTTAATCTCGTCGGTGATATGAGGAATAACCTGGATAGTCTTTCCTAAATAATCACCCCGGCGTTCTTTGTCAATGACGCTCTTGTAGATACGTCCGGTTGTAATGTTATTCGCCTTGGTCGTTTGAATACCCAGGAAACGTTCATAGTGTCCCAAGTCGAGGTCAGCTTCATGACCATCTACAGTTACGTAGCATTCGCCGTGTTCATAAGGGTTTAGCGTACCCGGGTCAATGTTGATATACGGGTCAAACTTTTGAATGGTTACTTTATAACCTCTTGCCTGTAACAATTTACCGATGGAAGATGAGATAATGCCCTTGCCTAACGAAGAGGCAACGCCACCGGTGACGAAAATATACTTTGTTTCTCCCACAACTATATTATTTTTTTGATTATTGTATTACTAAGTTGGTGCACCCGTCGGTACACTTTGGACTTAAAAAGCGCAAAATTATAAAAAAAAGAGGAAGTACGGAAAGTTTCGGTGAAACAATTATTAAAAAATACAATTTCATAGAGGAAACACTCATTTGCTTTTTCTGAAAGTTTTCTATGTTTTCTAAACATTTTAAACTAAATTTGCGCTCGAATCAGAGTTTTTTGGGATTATGAAGAATAGACACATTTTATTAGGGGGATTTGCCATGATGTTTTCTTTGTCAATGGCGGCACAAAATACAGCAAACTCCACGCTGACAAATAGTAAACAAGAAGCTACGGTCCAGGCCGATACGCTATCGGGAGTGTTGAAGAACTATATGGTTTTGAAATTACAGCCAGAAGGTTCCGGTTATAGATTGGATACTGTTTCTGTATTATATGAAAGATATATCGGGGTTTTAGATTATTTGAATAATCCTATAACTCCAGAGCGTTATATTGCAACCAATCCTGATTATTACCGGCTGTTTCTTCCTTTTACATATTATTATGCTCCTATAGACCGGGTTTCCAAAGTCGACTGGACTTTTAAGACACCAGTGCAACCGGCATTTCCACAGCAAGAGACGCTATTAGTTGATACTATGGCCTTTGTCTCCAAAGAACGTGCAAATAAGATTGTGGACCGCACTTTATTGAATACTTATGTGAATCGTCCGGACTTTGTTGTAAGAACCGAAGAAGAGGTGATGAAAGGTAAGATATTTAGAGATAATATTGAAAAGGAAATCAAGTCTAAGCCTTCTGTTGTGAAACTATTCGCACAAGAGGATTTGGTTGGAGTAAAAGAGGAAGCCGAAGTTATAATCCGGAAACCTAATTGGTGGGTGACGGGAGGAAATGGATCTTTGCAGATTACGCAGAGCTATATTTCGGATAACTGGTATAAAGGTGGTGAAAGTAATAATGCATTGATGGCAAATCTCCAATTATTTGCTAATTATAACGACCGTGAGAAAGTGCAATGGGAGAATTTGTTGGACGCTAAGATCGGTGTTAATTCGGCACCTTCTGATGAATATCATAATTATCTGGTAAATACTGACCAATTCCGTTTATATAGCAAATTGGGTGTACAAGCTGCTACTAATTGGTATTATACCATTTCTACAGAATTCAAGACTCAGTTTTTTAAAGGATATAAGGCAAATAGTGAAGAACTTGTTGCTTCATTCTTTGCTCCGGCAGATTGGGCGTCCAGTATTGGTATGGACTACAAATTGAAGAAGAAAAAATTCAATTTGTCTGTTTTTATAGCTCCTTTAACTTACATGATGCGTTATGTAGGAAATAAGGACGTGGATGAAGTGAAATTTGGTTTGGATGAAGGGAAGTCGGTGAAACATAATTTCGGTTCTCAGATACAACCAACACTTTCGTGGACTATTATACCTTCTATTATTTTAGATTCTCGACTCGACTATCAGACCAGTTATGAGTGGACACGTATTGAGTGGGAAAATACAGTGAATTTTGTTCTGAATCGCTATCTCTCTACCAAAATTTATGTGCATGCACGTTATGACGATAGTGCCAAACCCACTACGGGAGACAGTTATTTCCAGGTTAAAGAATTATTAAGTTTTGGTATCAATTACAAATGGTAACCATATATAGACGATAATGGGTAAAAGAGAGCTCCGTTGAAAGACAACGGGGCTTTTTTTATGTTTTTCAGTAGAAAAAATAAAGAAAAACCGCAAAAAAAGGGAAAAAGGATGTTCGCGTGCACATAAAAAGTATTCGAAAGGTTTGCAGTTCGCAAATAATGACTAAATTTGCCGCGATTTGTAATGCTCACTTTGCAAAATGGCGAATACTATAAGACATCAAGGTATTGTGGAAAACATAAATGGCTCTCACCTGCAGGTGAGGATTATTCAGACTTCAGCATGTGCATCGTGCAGTGTAAAGGGGCATTGTAGCTCTGCTGATACCAAAGAAAAACTTATAGATGTAACAGACCCTAACGCTTCTTCTTATCAACCGGGTGACCGTGTATGGGTAATTGGAGAACTTTCAATGGGAGCGATGGCGGTACTGTTAGCTTTCATATTTCCCTTTCTTATTTTAATTATTTCTCTTTTTGTTTTCATGGCTATATGGAATGACGAGATAAGTTCATCTCTTTGCTCGCTGGCACTTCTTATACCTTATTATTATATATTATGGTTGAATAAATCACGGTTAGGGAAGAAGTTCTCATTTTCAATACGTCCCATAGATTGAATAATACATAAAAACAAATAATTAATAAACAGCTAATTTTATGAATTTAATTCTGATTGCAGTGATTTCATTGGGAGCTATAGCGCTGATATCTGCCGCTATTCTTTATATTGCTTCCAAGAAATTCGCCGTGTACGAAGACCCTCGGATTGCCCTGGTAGCAGAGGTGTTACCTCAAGCTAATTGCGGAGGATGTGGTTATCCCGGTTGTAGCGGATTTGCCGATGCGTGTGTGAAAGCAAGTACGTTGGAAGGTAAATTTTGCCCGGTTGGTGGACAGGATGTTATGGCAAAAGTTGCTGGAATACTAGGTATGGATGCAGCAGCTTCCGATCCTATGGTTGCAGTGGTAAGATGTAACGGAACTTGTGCTAACCGTCCTCGTATCAACCAATATGATGGAGCGAAGAGTTGCGCCATTGCTGCTTCACTTTACGGGGGTGAAACGGGTTGTAGTTATGGATGTTTGGGTTGTGGCGACTGTGTAGGTGTATGTCAGTTCGATGCCATTCACATGAATCCTGAAACCGGACTTCCTGAAGTGGATGAAGCTAAATGTACTGCTTGTGGCGCTTGTGCTAAGGCTTGTCCGAAGTCTATCATTGAAATCCGTCCGCAGGGCAAGAAGTCACGCCGTGTTTATGTGCAATGTGTAAACAAGGATAAAGGTGCCGTAGCACGTAAGTCTTGTGCAGTTGCTTGTATCGGTTGTGGTAAGTGTGTGAAAGTTTGTCCGTTCGAGGCTATCTCTTTGGAGAACAACTTGGCATACATTGATCCGAATAAGTGTAAGTCTTGCCGTAAATGCGTAGAGGTTTGTCCGCAGAATACCATTATCGAGCTCAACTTTCCTCCTCGCAAGCCAAAAGCAGAAGAAGGAACTCCGGTAGCAGAAGCTCCGAAGGCATAAATTAATAAGTAAATAAACGACTAAAATACAGAATTGTATGTTGAAGACATTTTCAATTGGTGGTGTTCATCCACACGAAAATAAACTTTCAGCACATCAGCCTATCATAAAGGCAGAGGTTCCGGCAAAGGCAGTTATTTTGCTGGGACAGCACATTGGTGCTCCTGCAAAGCCTATCGTAAACAAAGGTGATGTAGTGAAAGTGGGTACAAAGATTGCCGAACCCGGTGGCTTCGTATCAGCAGCTATCCATTCGTCTGTTAGCGGAAAAGTGGCCAAGGTAGATACGATTGTCGATGCCAGTGGTTACGCAAAACCTGCTATCTTTATAGATGTAGAAGGAGATGAATGGGAAGAAAGTATTGATCGCAGCGAAACATTAGTTAAAGAATGTAACCTCACTTCTGAAGAGATCGTGAAGAAGATAGCCGATGCCGGTATTGTTGGTCTGGGTGGTGCTTGTTTTCCTACACAGGTTAAATTGTGTCCTCCTCCTGCTTTCAAGGCAGAATGTGTGATAATCAATGCCGTAGAGTGTGAACCTTACCTGACTGCCGACCACCAGCTGATGCTGGAACATGCTGAGGAGATTATGGTAGGCGTATCTATCTTGATGAAAGCGGTAAAGGTGAACAAAGCATTTATCGGAATTGAAAACAATAAGCCCGATGCTATCCAGCTGATGACAAAGGTAGCTTCCAGTTATGCAGGTATCGAGGTAGTGCCTTTGAAGGTACAATATCCGCAAGGTGGTGAAAAGCAGTTGATTGATGCAATTACTACCCGTCAGGTTGCTGCGGGTGCACTGCCTATTTCAACAGGAGCTGTTGTTCAGAATGTAGGTACGGCATTTGCTGTTTACGAAGCTGTTCAGAAAAACAAGCCTTTATTTGAGCGTGTCATTACCGTAACCGGTAAATCTTTGTCAAAACCATCCAACTTCCTGGCACGTATCGGTACTCCGATGCAGCAGTTAATAGATGCTTGTGGTGGTGTCCCCGAAGATACGGGTAAGATAATCGGTGGTGGTCCGATGATGGGTAAAGCCTTGGTAAATACAGATGTACCTACTGCTAAGGGTAGCTCCGGTATTCTGATAATGAATAACAAAGAAGCCAAGCGTGGTGAAATACAACCTTGTATTCGCTGTGCCAAGTGTGTGGGTGCATGCCCGATGGGATTAGAACCTTACTTGCTTGCCACAGTTTCGGCCCATGGAGATTTTGAAAGAGTAGAGAAAGAAGACATTATGTCGTGTATCGAGTGCGGTTCATGCCAATTCACTTGTCCTTCCAACCGTCCGATGCTGGATTATATCCGCTTGGGCAAAGGTAAGGTAGGAGCGTTGATCCGTGCACGTCAAGCTAAAAAATAACGGACTATGAATAAATTAATCGTTTCCCTTTCGCCCCACGTTCATGGCGGTGACAGCGTGAAGAAGAATATGTACGGTGTGCTTATTGCATTGATTCCGGCATTTCTCGTATCGCTTTACTTTTTCGGACTGGGTGCGTTGATTGTTACAGCTACTTCTGTAGCAGCATGCTTGTTCTTTGAATGGGCTATCGGTAAATTCCTGATGAAAAAAGAAACCTCGACAATCTGTGATGGTTCTGCCATTATCACAGGTGTGTTGCTGGCATTTAATTTACCTTCTAACCTTCCAATCTGGATTATTATACTGGGCGCTTTATTTGCAATCGGTGTAGGTAAGATGTCTTTTGGCGGTTTGGGATCTAATCCTTTTAACCCTGCGTTGGCAGGTCGTGTATTCCTGTTACTTTCTTTCCCCGTGCAGATGACGACTTGGCCTGTAGTTGGTCAGTTGACGGCTTATGCCGATGCTACTACAGGAGCTACTCCGTTGGCTATTATGAAAGGAGTTATTAATGGTGCTCCTGGCATGTCATTAAGTGATCTTCCGGGTTCTTTCGATCTGTTGATAGGTAATAATGGCGGATGCCTTGGTGAAGTCAGTGCACTAGCTTTGTTGTTGGGACTGGCATATATGCTGTGGAAAAAGATCATAACCTGGCACATTCCTGTATCTATCTTGGCTACTGTATTTGTATTCTCAGGTATCATGTATCTGGTTAACCCTCAACTTTATGTATCTCCGGTGGTACAGTTGCTTTCCGGTGGTTTAATGCTGGGTGCAATCTTTATGGCTACTGATTATGTGACGTCTCCTATGAGTCACAAAGGTATGCTGATTTATGGTGTATGTATCGGCTTGTTGACAGTAGTTATCCGTTTGTTTGGTGCATATCCTGAAGGTATGTCGTTTGCAATCTTGATAATGAATGCGTTCACTCCGTTGATTAACACGTATGTTAAACCTAAGCGCTTTGGGGAGGTAGCGAAGAAGAAATGAAAAAGTTAGAATCATCCTTGAAGAATATGTTGCTGGTGCTTACTGGGGTTACAGCTATCTCCGTAGCGTTACTGGCTTATGTTAACGAATTGACGAAGGAACCTATCGCTCAGGCAAATGCCAAGACATTGAGTGATGCTGTTAGTGCAGTTGTTCCGGGTTTTGATAACGATCCTATCGCTGAAAAGAAAGTTCAAGAAGTGAATGGTGTGGAGTATTCTGTATATCCGGCTACCAAAGATGGTAAATATATTGGTGCAGCGATAGAAGCTACTTCAATGGGCTTTGGTGGCGAACTGAAGGTCTTGGTAGGTTTCGATGCCGATGGAAAAATCATTGACTACTCATTATTGTCACATGTAGAAACTCCGGGTTTGGGTTCCAAAGCTGCCGATTGGTTTAAAAAAGGCAATAAAGGAGATATTACTGGTATGAATCCGGGTGAAGCTGCACTGGCTGTTAGTAAAGACGGTGGTAAAGTAGATGCCATTACAGCTTCTACTATTACTTCACGTGCTTTCTTAAATGCTGTGAATACCGCTTATGCCGCTTATGCCGGTCAGAATACTGCCGATGGCACAACTGGTGCCACTCAAAAGAATGTTGAACAGGCCGGTTCCACAACTCAACAAGTAGTGGACACACTTGGCGTTAAATAAGAAAGGAGTAGAAGATATGAATAATTTTAAAGTTATGATGAATGGGATTATTAAAGAGAATCCTACGTTTGTGCTCCTGCTTGGTATGTGCCCTACATTAGGTACTACTTCATCTGCTATTAATGGTATGGGAATGGGGTTGGCTACGCTATTTGTGTTGGTTTGCTCCAATGTGGTAATTTCTGCTATTAAGAATTTAATCCCTGATATGGTGCGTATTCCTTCATTTATTGTGGTTATCGCATCGTTCGTGACATTGCTGCAAATGATTATGCAAGCTTATGTGCCCGCACTGTATGCAACTCTGGGCTTGTTCATTCCGCTGATTGTTGTAAACTGTATCGTATTGGGACGTGCCGAAGCATTTGCTGCCAAGAACAATCCGGTATCTTCCTTCTTCGACGGTTTGGGTATGGGACTTGGCTTTACTCTTGCATTGACTTTGCTGGGGGCTGTTCGTGAGTTTCTGGGAACAGGCAAGATATTCAACCTTACTATTCTTCCCGAAGAATTCGGTATGTTGGTGTTTGTTCTTGCACCGGGTGCATTTATTGCATTAGGATACCTCATTGCATTAATCAACAGCTTTAAGAAAGCGTAAGGCTATGAAAAGTGAAGAATGAAAATTGGAATGCAAGGTTCAGTGTAGCCTCACTTTTAATTTTTAATTTTTAATTCAACAACTATGGAATATATATTAATATTTATCTCGGCAATCTTTGTAAACAACATCGTATTGTCGCAATTCTTGGGAATTTGCCCGTTCTTGGGCGTTTCCAAGAAAGTGGAGACAGCATTAGGCATGTCGGCTGCGGTGGCGTTTGTATTAACCATTGCTACGATTGTAACGTTCCTGATTCAGAAATATGTGCTTGATGCTTTCGGTTTGGACTATTTGCAGACCATTACGTTTATCTTGGTGATTGCTGCGCTGGTTCAGATGGTGGAGATTGTCTTGAAGAAAGTTTCTCCTTCGCTGTATCAGGCTTTGGGTGTGTTCCTGCCATTGATTACTACTAACTGTTGTATTCTGGGTGTGGCAATTCTCGTAATCCAAAAAGACTATGATCTGCTGACTGGAGTAGTGTATGCGTTCTCTACTGCTATCGGTTTCGGACTTGCATTGACATTATTTGCCGGATTGCGTGAGCAGATGAGTCTCGTTAATATACCGAAGGGTATGCAAGGTACTCCCATTGCATTGATTACTGCCGGTTTGCTGGCAATGGCATTTATGGGATTCTCAGGAGTAGTAAAGATCTAAAATAGGAGGCAGTTATTACTGCTTTGCTTCTTTAATAATTAAAGCGCGGATTTCGTTGAAAGCACGGATATATCTATGTTTCGTGTGATTGGTGGAATCCGCGCTTTATTTTTTTTCTTTTTATATACCTATAGTTAGGTTAATTTTTATACGCTTTTTACGTATTTATTAATTTATTTCCTTACATTTGCAGCGTATTGATAACCTATAAAGCTAAATTATCTATTTAATATGAAGGAAAAGATTTTAGTTACAGGAGGAACCGGATATATTGGTTCACACACCGTTGTGGAACTTCAAAACGCAGGTTATGAAGTTGTTATTATTGATAATTTGTCAAATTCCAGCGCAGATGTTGTTGACAATATTGAGAAAGTATCCGGCATTCGTCCCGCATTCGAAATATTGGACTGTTTGGATTATGCAGGTCTTGACGCTGTATTTACTAAATATAAAGGCATTAAGGCAATTATTCACTTTGCAGCGAGCAAGGCTGTAGGCGAATCTGTACAGAAACCGTTACTTTATTATCGTAACAACTTGGTTTCATTGATCAACCTACTTGAATTGATGCCGAAGCATGGAGTAGAGGGTATTGTATTCTCATCTTCTTGTACCGTTTACGGTCAGCCGGACGAACTTCCGGTAACGGAGAAAGCTCCTATTAAGAAGGCTGAATCTCCTTATGGTAATACGAAGCAGATTAATGAAGAAATTGTTCGTGATACAGTTGCTTCCGGTGCTCCGATTAATGCTATATTGCTGCGTTATTTCAATCCGATTGGTGCACACCCCACAGCATTGCTGGGTGAACTGCCTAACGGTGTACCGCAGAACTTGATACCATATCTTACTCAGACTGCTATCGGTATTCGTGAGAAGTTGAGTGTATTTGGTGATGATTATGATACTCCTGACGGATCTTGTATCCGCGACTTTATAAATGTAGTTGATTTGGCTAAAGCACACGTTGTAGCGATCAACCGTATCTTGCAGAAGAAACAGAAAGAGCAAGTGGAAGTCTTTAATATTGGTACAGGTCGCGGACTTTCCGTATTGGAGCTGATAAATGCTTTTGAAAAAGCTACCGGTGTAAAACTGAACTATCAAATCGTAGGACGTCGTGCTGGAGATATTGAGAAGGTTTGGGCTAACCCTGATTTGGCAAACAATGAATTGGGTTGGAAGGCAGAGGTAAGTATTGAAGATACTTTGCTTTCTGCATGGAACTGGCAGTTGAAGCTTCGTGAGAGAGGCATTCAATAATTAATGAATTTGTGTTTTTTAACAGATAAGAAATAAACAAATGCCTCCCCGCATTTGTTTATATACTGCAAATCAGCCTGAAGCTGTTTATGTATATGTGAATATCCATAACTAGTACGTATGCCTCCCCGGCATAGACAGGTAAGATTGCATAGTAGTTTTGTCGTGTTTTATTTTGTGTTTGTGTTGTGAATAAGCCTTGTCGAGAGACAAGGCTTATTTTTTTACTCATTAACGAAATAAAGCGGGAGGTACTTGATGATATCAAGGAGGGATTGCGATGAGCTCAAACTTATGAAACAAGGAAAGCTTAAAAGCCGCCCAATTGAAGAATTGGATATAGAGTAATTCAGATAGTACGAATTACTCTATTTTTTTATTTAGACAGATACTGTTCTATCTCTGCTGTTGTAGCATCCTTTAGTAGCACCATTTTATCTTTATTGAGAAGATATAGAGTAGGGATGGCTTTCAGATCATAGAGGTTCTTTTCTTTAATAATCTGTTGGGCATCATACCCATTAATCCATTCTGCTGGGAAATCGGAAATATGTTTTCTCCATTCATCAAGTTCCTCGTCGGGATATAACGAGAGAATTTGCACTTTCTTTTGCGAGACACTTTGACTGATGGCAGGTGCATTCTTCAAAGCCTCGATTGTTTCTGCACAGGCATGGCAACCGGGATTGTTGATGAAAAGCAGGGTGTAGGGGACAGATAAATTGTATAGCGTATTTTTCTTTCCTGATGCAAGAGTGTAAGTGAAGTCGATGGCTTTGGTACCTACACGGTTCTTCTGTGCTAACTCATGACGACCTTGCGGACGTATCTTTTCTGTTTCATCCAGAATGGGGGAGGCGATGAGGGCATCCAATACAGAGATATATAATTCCTCGTTACGCATAGGGGAATTAGGATCATACAAATACTTATCTGCCAGGTCTGCCAAGTAGAGATAACTTGTTTTTGCTTTTTCAGCTTGTGTGAATACATCTTTGATGGCTGCATCGGCAGTTTTAGCAGGTACAATCTTCAAAATGTCGATGTAATCTACCCAGGCTTGTTCTGTGACCTCCGGATGGTGTACGTAATTGGTGTCGGCAAAATTTATGTTTTCCCAATAATGACGAACTAAAAAATCTGCACGTAGTTCGGGAGTATTGAGCATAGTAGGGATGGAAGGTAGGGTAAATACAGTAATAGTATCTGTTGGAACATCTGCTTTTGAAACACTGTTTGCCTTACTGTTACCACATGCGGTACAAAGATATAAAGGCAATAAAAGGGAAAATAATTTATTACTCATATTCAATCTGCTTTAGTCTAAAATTTATTTTTCTTTCCTGCTGATACAAAGGTACATTTTCTTAATTAACACATCAAATAAGGAAATAGATTTCTTTTTCTTAATTCTTTGCGGAACTGGCAGAAAGGGAGTATATTTGTAATTGACTTTTAATGAAGCACTCACTTAAAGCAGCAGATAGTTATGGAACAACAGATATTTCCCGACCGCAAGCGCTTGCCTTATGGCATGATGAACTTTGCTGACATTCGTCTTGATAATTATTATTATGTGGACAAGACTCGCTTTATTCCTATGATAGAGCAAGCGGATCGCTTTTTCTTCTTTATTCGTCCTCGCCGTTTCGGCAAGAGCCTGACGTTGAACATTCTGAAGCACTATTACGATATGTGTACTCGTGACCAGTTCGATGCTCTCTTTGGCGATCTTTACATCGGGCAACATCCCACACCGGAACGTAACAGCTACCTTGTGCTGTACCTCAATTTCTCCGGCATCGTGGGCGAACTGAACGACTACCGTAAGGGACTGGATGCACATTGTGGCATTACTTTCGAGAATTTTTGCAAGAAATACGCCAACCTTCTGCCCGAAGGTGCAGTAGAAGAACTAAGTGCCGTGAGTGGTGCCGTGGAGCAATTGGAGTACCTCTATCAGGCTTGCGAACGTACCGGGCAGAAGATATACCTCTTCATCGACGAGTACGACCACTTCACCAACGCAATCCTCTCCAGCCCTGAGAGTCTGCAACGCTACACCAACGAGACGCACGGTGAAGGTTACTTGCGCTCTTTCTTCAACAAGGTGAAAGCAGGGACTTTCTCCAGTATTAAGCGCTGCTTTATCACTGGTGTCAGCCCTGTGACGATGGACGATCTCACTAGTGGATTCAATATCGGCACCAACTACTCCCTCGCACCCGAGTTTAACGAGATGATGGGCTTCACCGAAGAGGAGGTGCGGGAAATGTTGACTTACTATTCCACCACTAGCCCCTTCCATCATACTGTGGACGAGTTGATAGATATCATGAAGCCGTGGTACGACAACTACTGCTTTGCTGAGGATTGCTACGGTGATACCACCATGTACAACTCCAACATGGTACTTTATTTCGTTAAGAATTATATCATGCGCGGACAGACGCCTAGAAACATGATAGAGAGCAATATCCGCACCGACTATGAGAAGTTGCGCATGCTCATCCGCAAAGACAAGGAGTTTGCCCACGATGCTTCCATGATACAGACCCTTGTGAACGATGGATTCATCACCGGGGACTTGAAAGACGGTTTCCCCGCTGCCAGTATCACCAACCCCGACAACTTCATCAGCTTGCTCTACTACTTTGGTATGCTCACCATCAGCGGACTACATAAAGGAAAAACTAAACTTGTCATACCCAACCAAGTGGTACGCGAGCAACTATACACCTATCTGCTGAGCACCTATGACGAAGCTGAACTCAACTTCAGCAGCTACGAGAAGAACGAACTGGCTAGCTCGCTAGCTTATGACGGCGATTGGCAAGCCTACTTCGGTTACATCGCCGATTGCCTGAAACGTTACGCCTCCCAGCGTGACAAGCAAAAAGGTGAATTCTTCGTCCATGGCTTCACTCTTGCCATGACAGCACAGAATCGCTTCTATCGTCCCATCTCCGAAGCTGACACCCAAGAAGGGTACGTTGACATCTTCCTTTGTCCGTTACTGGATAACTATCCCGACATGCTGCATAGCTACATCGTAGAACTGAAGTATGCCAAATATCGTGATCCGGAAACTCGTGTGGAAGAACTTCGTAGAGAAGCCATTGAGCAAGCCAATCGCTATGCCAACTCCGAAACTGTGCGGCGTGCTGTGGGGAGTACGCAGTTGCATAAGATTGTGGTGGTATATAAAGGAATGGATATGCCGGTATGTGAGGAGGTATAAAAAATGAAGAAATAAATTATACAACTACCGGAAGCTATGGAAATGTTTGCGAACCTCTAACTCAAGCGTGGGTAAGAGGTTCCTTAAATTCCTTTGTTGTTGGCATGAGCCAATTACCAGAAACGGCACCTGTCTTGCTCAAGTATTAACAGATATCTCCCTTGCTGGCTTGATAAAAAGCATCAGATATTTTGCAAGAACCGCCATCACCCAATCCGGCTTATTTGTAAATTAGTACATATTTTTATATGCGAATTAATCTGCATTCATTACTGGGTGATTTTACTGATAATTTTCTCAGACAGCGGATCTGTATTCGGGCTGAATGAAGCTATCCAATTGCCATTTTCGTCAATAAGGAATTTTTGAAAATTCCATGATACAGAGGCATCTTCAACGCCATTTTCACTTTTCCGAGTGAGCCATTTGTAAAGAGGTGCGATATCTTTCCCTTTTACAGAAATTTTAGCCATCATAGGAAAAGTGACTCCGTAGTTCAAAGTACAGAACTGTTTTATCTCTTCGTTGCTTCCAGGTTCCTGATGTAGAAAATTATTTGCCGGAAAACCTATTATTACAAAGTTGTCATTTCCGTACTTGGTATATAGTTCTTGAAGCTTGGCATACTGTGGAGTGAAGCCGCATTTAGAGGCTACGTTGACAACCAACACTTTCTTACCTTTAAAGGTGGAGAGTGATAAATCTTTTCCGTCGATTGTTTTTACAGTGAAGTCATAAAAACTTTTTTGTTGCGCATTAGTTACTGTTGCCATCATTGTTATGATTAGAGTTAAAATAAATGTTTTCATACAAATCTATTTATTGGTTTTCTATATTTTCACTTTCCAGCTGTTTAATTTCTTTGTTTAGGAAAACTGAAAGAATAGTTCTTATGATAACTATACCTCCCAAGATTGCCAATTCATTAAGGCTGGGTTCTAATACTGTTTTTAAAATGTCTGAAGCGATTAAAAACTCCAAACCAAGGAGCAAATAAGTTCCAAAGGTTGCCCGCAGTTTTCTTATATTGGTGGTAGAATAATTTCCGGTAAATCTTTTAACCTCATTACATAAGAAAGACAGGATTCCTATTAATGCACCATAGGTTACAATCAAAAGACTTGCCACACTGATTATTGTTGCCAATATATTTAAAAAGTTATGAAGCATACAACATGGAGTTTATGAATATAACACATTTACTTGATTAAATGTTTTTATTGATATTTGTTGCCTTGCGAATTGTTAATTGGCGTTATAAAATCTGCAACGAATTGTTCTATTTGTAATATTAAAGGTTCAATTTGGTATAATTTATAGAAAAAATGTTTCTTACGATAACAATGAGACCGTTTTTGTTTATACATTTGCAAACGTTGTTTATATAACTATTCAACTGAACAAACCGCTGCCTACAAATGTTAATAGCAATAAAGGCTATATTGCTTTGATGAAAGACGCGACGGCTGATTTTTTTTGAAAAAGATACACGCGACTTACAACTTTACTAGATCGAATTATTTAAGGAAAAACTGTATAAAAAAGATTGCTTATGTCACAGATTGTCGGACATATCTCGCAGGTAATCGGACCTGTTGTGGACGTCTATTTCGAAGGTACGGAGGCTGAATTAATGTTGCCCAGTATTCACGATGCATTGGAAATAAAAAGGTCGAATGGTAAAAGACTGATTGTAGAAGTACAGCAGCATATCGGTGAAAATACTGTACGTACCGTTGCCATGGATAGTACAGACGGACTACAAAGAGGTATGAAGGTACATCCGCTAGGTGGACCTATTACCATGCCGGTGGGTGAACAAATTAAAGGTCGCCTTATGAATGTAGTAGGTGACTCTATCGACGGAATGAAAGAACTGGACCGCACCGGCGCTTACCCTATCCATCGGGACCCTCCTAAGTTTGAAGATTTGACTACCGTACAAGAGGTACTTTATACGGGTATCAAAGTAATTGATTTGCTGGAACCTTACAGTAAGGGTGGTAAAATCGGTTTGTTTGGTGGTGCCGGTGTAGGAAAAACGGTACTGATCCAAGAACTTATCAATAATATTGCCAAGAAACAACATGGTTTCTCCGTATTTGCCGGAGTAGGAGAGCGTACCCGTGAAGGTAACGACTTGCTGCGTGAAATGATTGAAT
>USLU01000005.1 GCA_900555635.1 uncultured Bacteroides sp. | reverse complement strand
AAATTATTGGGCTATGGTGTAATGGTAACACTACAGATTCTGGTCCTGTCATTCCTGGTTCGAATCCAGGTAGCCCAACTCGGAGACTCCCCGTTAAGATTTTCTTAACGGGGATTTCTGTTTTTAAATGCATTCTATTCTGTAAGCCGGAAATATTAAGTAATTTTGTTGCCATTCAACTCAAATAAAGATTATGGCAAAAGAACTAGAACTAAAGTACGGCTGTAACCCCAACCAAAAGCCGGCCCGCATTTACATGCAGGAGGGGGAATTACCTATTGAAGTTTTGAATGGACGTCCGGGTTATATTAATTTCATGGATGCACTGAACGGATGGCAGTTAGTAAAAGAACTGAAAGAGGCTACTGGGATGCCGGCTGCAACCTCATTTAAACATGTGAGCCCTGCTGGTGCGGCAATTGGGCTGGAACTGGATGAAACAATGAAAAAGATTTATTTCGTAGATAATCTGCCACTTTCTCCGTTAGCTTGTGCTTATGTACGTGCCCGTGGTGCCGACCGTATGTCGTCTTATGGCGATTTTATTGCTTTAAGTGATGTTTGTGATGAGGCTACCGCCCGTTTTATTAACCGCGAAGTTTCGGATGGTGTTATTGCGCCGGGTTTTACCAAAGAAGCACTTGAAATATTGAGTACTAAGCGTAAAGGTACTTATAATGTTATTAAAATAGATTCCGATTACAGACCTGCTCCGATTGAACATAAAGATGTTTTTGGAATTACTTTTGAACAAGGACGTAATGAGATTAAATTGAATGGTGATGAACTGTTTGCTAATATTCCTACTCAAAACAAAAACTTCACAGATGCCGCAAAGCATGATTTAATGATAGCGCTTATTACTCTGAAATATACACAATCTAATTCAGTTTGTTATGTAAAGGATGGGCAGGCAATTGGTATCGGTGCAGGTCAGCAAAGCCGCATTCATTGTACCCGTTTGGCTGGTAATAAAGCTGATATTTGGTATCTACGTCAACATCCTAAAGTATTGAACTTGCCTTGGGTGGATAAAATCCGTCGTGCCGACCGTGACAATACGATTGATGTCTACATTAGCGATGATTATAATGATGTTTTGGTCGATGGCGTTTGGCAGCAGTTCTTCACTGAGAAACCGGAAGTGTTGACAAGAGAAGAAAAACGTGCTTGGCTCGATACACTAAAAGGTGTTTCTTTAGGCTCCGATGCTTTCTTCCCCTTTGGAGATAATATAGAGCGTGCACATAGAAGTGGTGTGGAATATATAGCTCAGGCAGGAGGTTCGGTACGGGATGATCATGTTATTGAAACTTGTGATAAATATGGCATCGCTATGGCGTTTACAGGTATTCGTCTGTTCCATCATTAATCATTGAAAGAAGGATTTAATAAGACATTTTTAAAAGAAATGAACCCCGAAATCATCAAATAATGTTTTCGGGGTTCGTTTCTTTTTATATCCTTGTATTAATTATCGTTCTTGATGTTTTCATCAAGTACTTTAATCTTTTCTTTTACCAGATCGATGTCAGCTTTCAGTTTTTCTACTTTGCGGTTGATTTCAGTCAGCAAGCTGTTGCCTTTCTTTGAAGAAGCAGTCAGGAAGCCCAGGTTGTTTTCGTAGGTCTGAAGTTCGTTCTTCATGTTTTCTAAGGTACGTACCAGCTTTTCGCGTTCACGGTAAAGTGCCTGCGGACTACCTTCTTGAATGGAACTGATAGTAGACTTGAAATTACTCAACTTCTTGTTTGAAGCACTGATGTTGAAGCGGTCGAACAGTTTGTCTATCTGGCTGTGGTATGACTTATAGATTCTATCCTTTTCTTTAAAAGGTACATGTCCTATGTTATTCCATTCCTTCATCAAGTCGCGAACAAGCTGAGTAGCTTCATCTGTATCCATGTTCTCGTCAATGGCGGCTAATTTATCCAAGATGGCTTTTTTCTTCTCCAGGTTTTCCTGCTCAACGGAACGCTGAGAAGAAGTGGCTTTGTTTTTCTGTTCAAAGAAGTAATCACAAGCGGAGATGAAACGTTTCCAAACAGCATCCGAATACTTCTTGGCAACCGGACCGATTGTCTTCCATTCTTTTTGAAGTTTGGTTAGTTCGTCGGCGGTAGCTTTCCAGTCGGTACTGTCTTTTAATGCTTCGGCTTTTTCGCATAATGCGCGCTTTTTATCCAGATTTTCGTTCATGCCTTCCTTCAATGTTTTGAAGAAATCACCTTTCTTATGGAAGAACTCATCACATGCTTTGCGGAAACGTTCAAAGATCTTGACGTTCATCTTTTGCGGAGCAAAACCGATGGTTTTCCACTTGTTTTGCAGAGCAATAATTTCCTGTGTCTTATTCTCCCAGGAAGCGAAATTGTTCAGTTCAGTATAGTCGATGGACTCAATGATTTCACAAATTACGGTTTTCTGGTCGAGATTATTCTGTTCAGTCTCTTTTAAAGCCTCGAAATGTTGCTGATGACGGCGGTTTACATTGGTAGACGCTACTTTAAAGCGTGCCCAAACCTCATCCCGCAATTCTTTGGCAACGGGACCCGTATCACGGAATTCCTGATGTAACTTCTGTAATTGGTGGAAAGCTGAGACTACATCCGGCTCGTCTGCCAACTTTTCGGCGGCTTCACAAAGATGTGTCTTGATTTCTAAATTCTTTTTGAAATCATATTCGCGGAATTCGTTGTTCAGTTTCAGTAGATCGTAGAATTTCTCAACGTAGAGCTGATAGTTCTTCCAAAGTTCATTTACCTTAGCCTGCGGTACGAGTTTGATTTCATTCCATTGCTGCTGCAACTTCTTGAATTCTGTATAGCTTTTGTTTGCATCATCAGGAGATTCAACCAATTCTTTCAGTTCCTCGATAATGGATAACTTGATCTGTAGGTTTAGCTCTTTCTGCTTCTCCTGCTCTGCGGTAAGTGAGCTTCTCTTCTCTTTGATGACGGACATAATATTTTTGAACTCTTCTTCCACTGTATCAGTCTGAGGAATGAATTCTTCTGCGACACCTCCGTTTTCTATGAACTGCTTCTTTGCCGCTTCTTGTTCAGCATTATGTATTTTGTAGAAGATTTGTTTCAAACCGTCAATATCACCTTTGGACGTATTTTCTACATCCTCGGCAATTTCTTTCAATTTGGCAAGGATATCTTCTTTTGTGAGCTTCTGAACTGGCTCTACCGGCTTTTCTGAAATCACTTCTTCAGCCGGAGTTTCTGTTGTTGCCGGTTCAGAAACCTCTGCTGCCTTCTTTTCTTCTTCTAATTCCACCGGTTTTTCGGGGAGATTAGTGTCATGAGTGTCCGTCATTGTATTTACTTTTTAGAAACGGGATGACCCGTTTGGGTTACATTAAGCTACAAATTAATGAAATAAAATAATCACTTCATACTTTTTCTCCGTTTTTTTTCTGTTTATTTCTAATCTTTCCTGCTGAGTAAGAGGGATTGAACCTTAATAAGGCATTAAGATAGCAAAACAGTGATGCCCATATACAGCATCATACCTATGATATCATTGGTAATAGAAATAAACGGACCGGTGGCAATGGCAGGGTCAACTTTCAGCTTTTCCAGAGTCATAGGTACGAGTGTTCCGAATATGGAAGCAAACATAACTACGGCAAACAGGCTGATTGATACTGAATAGGTTACTGTGGCAGTACCTCCAAACCGTATAAAATTATAGATATATACCAGTAATGAAATGATTGTTGCATTAATAGATGCTACGATGGCTTCCTTGGCTACTTGCTTAATGGTGTCTTTAGCATCCAGTGAACTGTTGGCAAGACCTTGTACGATGATTGCTGATGACTGTGTTCCCACATTTCCTCCTGTTCCACCAATGAGCGGAATATAAAGTGCCATTTCGGGATGCATAGCAAAGGTTGAGTCGAAATTGCCTAATATCATGGAGTTTCCTATTCCTCCTATCATACCTATAAGTAACCACGGGAGGCGGGCGGATGTTTGGCGCATTACATTATCATCGGTCTCTACATCCTGTGACAAACCTGATGCCAACTGGTAGTCACGTTCGGCTTGCTCACGAACTTCGTCCATGACGTCGTCTACCGTGATTTGTCCGACCAACCGTCCGATACTGTCTACAACAGGAACGGCTACCAAGTCATATTTTTCAATGGTCTGCACCACTTCCTCGGTAGGAGTATCTACGTGAACAGAGATAGGATTTTTCATCATCACGTGTTTCACTTTAGAGACCGAAGGAGATGTAATCATCTTCTTTAACGGGAAGATGCCTTGTAGACGGTCTTCATCGTCAATGACGTATACGTAATAGATTTCATCGAGCTTTTCGGCTTGCTGGCGCATCTCTTTCAAGCATTCGGGCATACTCCAGTTCTCGTTGACGGTTACCATTTCAGTGCCCATCAAACCACCGGCAGTGTCTTCGTCGTACTTCAACAGATCAACGATGTCGCCTGCTTGTTCAATATCTTCGATATGTGAGAGGACTTCTTCCTGCTTGTCTTCGTCGAGCTCACGCATCAAGTCAACAGCGTCGTCCGTGTCCATATAGTCCACAAAACGCTTGGCGATGGTTTCCGACGGAAGAAGTTCCAGAAATTCTTTCCGGACATCTTCGTCCATTTCCACCAGTACGTCAGCGGCAGTCTCATTGTCGAGAAGACGGTAAACGAAGCGAGCCTCTTCCGGTGCAAGGTCATTGCATAGTTCTGCTATATCTGCCGGATGAAGGTCAGTCAAAAGTGTTTTGACGTTTTCCGCGTCTTTCTGCTCAATAAAACTTTTGACTTTATCTATGTATTCTTCGTTTATTTCCATAATGTCTGATGTTAAATGTTTAATGAAAAATAATAAAGAATGAATGGTACGATTATGTTTTGTATGGCGTTAATCGTTCATCACTAATCATTAATCATTTTCAACGCCTCTTCCACTTGATTGGTCAGATTGATAAATTCCTGAACCGATAGCTGTTCGGGACGCTTATTGAACAAGATGTCTTCCGTTAACGGGCAATCTTTGCCGAGTATCGGTTTTATGGAATTTCTCAGTTGCTTGCGGCGCTGGTTAAAGGTGGTTTTTACCACTTGTTTGAACAGCTTTTCATCGCAGCCCAACTCTTGTGTACTGTTGCGCGTCATGCGGATAACTGCACTTTTTACTTTGGGAGGTGGGTTGAATACATGTTCGCTGACGGTAAACAGATATTCTACCTTATACCATGCCTGAATCAACACGCTTAAGATACCATAAGTCTTGCTACCGGGACCGGCGGCGATGCGTTCAGCTACTTCTTTCTGTATCATGCCCGTACAGCAAGGTATGATCTCTTTGTTCTCCAGCATTTTGAAGAATATCTGGCTGGATATATTATAAGGATAGTTTCCTGTCAGTACAAAAGGTTTTCCGTCGAATAACCGTTGCAAGTTCATTTTGAGGAAGTCGTCTTCAATAATATTTTCCTCTAGCTGAGGATAGGCTTCTCGCAGATAGGCAACAGACTCAAAGTCTACTTCCACAACCTTGACCGGACGCTCTTTCTTTACCAGGAACTGGGTTAATACACCCATGCCCGGACCAACTTCCAATATGGGAAGTTCGGGACACGCATCCACTGTGTCGGCAATATCCTGCGCCACTTTGAGGTCTTTCAGGAAATGTTGGCCGAGAAACTTTTTGGGCTTAACTAATCTCATTTATCAACTAAATCGTTACTTTTGCAGCGTGAATACAGGTTGCTGAACGGTGCTTCCTATCTTCGCGGAGCAAAGGTAGTTCTTTTCAACGAAGAATGAAGAATGAAGATTGAAGAATTTAGAAAGACAGCATGAATAAACTGCTAAAAAAGACATTAAAAGTAGCCTTACCTATTCTTTTGGGTAGCTTTATCCTCTATTGGGTGTATCGTGATTTTGATTTTGCCCGGGCCAAAGAAATCCTTCTACATGGTACAAATTGGTGGTGGATGTTGTTTTCGCTACTATTTGGTGTAATGGGCGGTGTCTTTCGCGGATGGCGCTGGAAGCAGACGTTGGAACCATTGGATGCCCATCCTAAAACGAGCGATTGTGTAGATGCTATATTCGTGTCTTACGCTACCAATCTTATTTTGCCCCGTGTAGGCGAAGTTTCCCGTTGCGGAGTACTTTCCAAATACGATAATGTTTCTTTTGCCAAATCACTGGGTACGGTTGTGACGGAACGCTTGATAGATACGCTTTGCATTCTTTTGATAACCGGACTTACTTTCTTGGTACAAATGCCTGTATTCCTTCGTTTTTTTGAAGAAACAGGAACAAAGATTCCTTCGCTGGTGCATCTGCTTTCGTCCCCCTGGTTTTATGTCTCTTTGTTCTCGGTGGTCGGGGTGCTGGTGCTGGTGTACTATCTGCTGCGTATGCTTTCTTTCTTCGAAAAGGTGAAAGGTGTTGTGCTGAATGTATGGGAGGGAATCATGTCTCTTAGGAATGTGAAGAATGTTCCGTTGTTCGTACTTTATACGGTGATGATTTGGGTCTGTTACTTCTATCATTTCTACATTACTTTCTATTGTTTCGGTTTTACTTCGCATCTTAGCTTTTTGGCAGGGCTGGTGATGTTTGTAGGCGGAACATTTGCCGTAATTGTCCCTACGCCTAATGGGGCGGGATCTTGGCATTTTGCTGTGATTACCATGATGATGCTTTACGGTGTAAATGCTACCGATGCAGGTGTCTTTGCGTTGATAGTGCATGGCATACAGACGTTGCTGGTCATAGTGCTTGGAGTCTATGGATGGTTGCACCTCTCGCTGGTTAACAGGAAGAGGGTATAACTATCGTCTCTTGCAACTTCTTTTATGTAAATAAATATAACTTCTTGTATCCGTCTTTAAAACCCCTTCAGAATACCTTGTGAGAGGGCTGGAAATTTTTACTAAAAACAGGGCGAAGATTTACTAAATCTCCGGATGATTTTTAGTAAATCTTCGCCCTGTTTTTAGTAAAAATCAGATGGAGTTTTTTAATGTATATTATTTTCGATAAAAAGGAAGCCATTGTTGCGTCAATGTTATTTTTCCAAATGAAAAAGGACTATTTATTGTGAGTTCTCTGAATAAACAAGTATATTTGCGAAAACTAACTTTTTAGAACTATGAGTACAATCTTAAATTTAACTCCACAGAATGTGTGGAAGCATTTCTATTCATTGACCCAAATCCCCCGTCCTTCAGGACACATGGAGAAGATTACCGAGTTTTTGGTTAATTTCGGTAAGGGACTCGGCTTGGAATCATTTGTCGACGAAATAGGCAATGTGATTATCCGTAAACCTGCTACTCCGGGTATGGAAAACCGTAAAGGCGTAATCCTTCAGGCACACATGGACATGGTGCCTCAAAAGAATAATGATACCGTTCACGATTTTACAAAAGATCCCATCCAAACTTATATTGATGGCGATTGGGTAAAAGCTAAAGGTACTACTCTGGGGGCAGATAACGGTTTGGGTGTAGCTGCTATTATGGCTGTTCTTGAAGACAATAACTTGAAGCATGGTCCGTTGGAAGCTCTGATTACCAAAGACGAAGAAACAGGCATGTATGGTGCTTTCGGATTGAAACCCGGAACTTTGAAGGGCGAAATCCTGCTGAACCTCGACTCGGAGGATGAAGGAGAACTTTATATCGGTTGTGCCGGTGGTATTGACATCTCTGCTACATTAGAGTATAAGGAAGAAGAACCGGCTGACGGTTTTGTAGCTCGCAAGTTAACCTTGAAAGGTTTGCGTGGAGGTCATTCCGGTTTGGAAATCAATCAGGGACGTGGTAATGCCAACAAACTGCTGGCACGTGTTGTGCACGATTTATTGATTGAGTTCGATTCACAACTGGCAAGCTTTGAAGGTGGAAATATGCGTAATGCCATTCCGCGTGAAGCACATGCAGTATTGGTATTCAATCCTGAAGATATGGACGGATTGGAAGACTATATTAAGGAATATGAAGCTCAACTTAATGCCGAATATGCTTCAATTGAAAGTGATATAACATTGAAGATGGAAGATGTGGTGGTTCCCGCCTCAGTAGTTCCCACTGAAATCCAGGATAATTTAATTAATGTCCTGATGGCTTGTCAGAATGGTGTAATGCGTATGATACCTACCGTACCCGATACAGTGGAGACTTCCTCCAACCTCGCAATCGTGACTATTATCGGTGGAAAAGCTGCGATTCATATTCTGGCTCGTAGTTCTTGCGATACCATGAAGGACTTTTTGGCAGACAGTTTGAGTGCATGTTTTGCCATGGCAGGTATGAAAGTAGAATTGAGTGGCGCTTATTCCGGCTGGCAACCTAACGTTGACTCACCGATCCTGCATGCCATGAAGCAGTCCTATAAACAACAATTCGGTGTAGAGCCTGCTGTGAAAGTTATCCACGCTGGTTTGGAATGCGGTATTATCGGTGCCAATTGTCCGGGACTTGATATGATTTCATTCGGTCCTACCTTGCGTTCTCCTCACTCACCCGACGAACGTGCTTTGATTCCTACAGTACCTAAGTTCTATGACTTCTTGGTGGCTACGTTGGAACAAACTCCGGAAAAGTAATCGATATATAATATATAAATATGAATAGGCAGGGCGCTTTAGGGTACCCTGCCTATTTTGTTTATGACAACTTGTCTCTCTTCTGCCAAAAAGACTTTGCTATCCGGTTGTTGTATGTCAAAAACATTGCAATAAATAGATACTAATTGACTTAAATCAAGAAAATGTGTTTTAAAACATGTTTTCTCCTATTTTATACTTGCACTTCTGAACAAAGGCTCTAATTTTGTGTTCTATAACATAGAAAGGATAAGATAATAGATTAGATTTTAAGGATAACAAAATTGATTTTAGGAGGATAACAAAATGAAAATGTTAAAGAATTTATTTAGCCACATCGGCGAAGCCGATAAGAACATTTGGGGGTATGTAATGCTTTAAGCATTCATCCCTGTTTAGTAAGTATTGAATATTAGTTTTCAGGTATTAGTTTAATTTTTGAGATTATGAAAAAGAAGATAATGAAAACATTGAGAAACATTCTTGCCGAAATAGGTCGGAATGAAGCATTATCAATGGGTTATACCCTGAAGAAGTAAAGTACATAAGGTATTAGTTTAATTTTTAAGGTTATGAAAAAGAAGATTGTGAATTCGTTTAAAACCATTCTTACCAAAGCGAGTAAGAACTGGATGGAGGCAATGAAATACTATAGTCTCCAAATGTGAGCACACTAACTTAGTTTTAGGATGGGGGATATGTTGTGAAAGCATAGTCCCCTATTTTTTTTGTCCAAAACGATGTTTATTTAAACATTATTCGTTTTCTTTGTTATTAATACAAAGACTAACAAGTGAATAATCATGAAGAAGATTCAAAGATTTTGCAGTTTGCTGCTGTTGCTGGCTGTTTTTGGATTGTCGGCAGTGCATGCACAATCGTATGAAAAGTTGTGGAAACAAGTAGAACAGGTCCAGAAGAAGAGCCTGCCACAAACTGTGATAAAGCTAACCGATGAAATTTATCGGAAAGGCGAACGGGAGCAGAATGCTCCGCAAATGTTGAAGGCCTACCTATGTAGGGAAACATATCAACAGAGTCTGACTCCGGACAGTATTTATTCCAATTTCAGGAATATGGAACGTTGGGTGCTAACGGAGAAAAACCCGGTGAGCAAAGCTATTTTACACTCTTTGTTGGCACGCGAGTATGCCGATTTTATGCAGGATAATCGTCGTGCCTTACTTTCGAGAACTTTACTGGATGTCGATGAGGCTCCCGGTGATATTCGTGAGTGGAGTATCAACCAGTTTGTGAGCAAGATAGATGAACATAGTAGAGCATCTTTGCAAGATTCGCTCGAGTTGCTCAAAACGTCTGCCGAGAAATATGTACCTTTTACTATCCTCGAAGATGGGAGTCGCTTCTACAGGCACGATATGTATCATTTATTGGCAAGCCGTGCCATCTCTAGTTACAATGACTTAGAGGGCTTCAATGTAGATACTCTGATGCGTGCCCGTATCAATACGATGTACGGGAATATGATAAATGCTTACCGTCATCGTGCAGATTCGGAAGATGCAGTATTGCTTTGCTCGCTAGACTACTGGAACTGGAAGGTGACGGGTGGCATCAGCAATGAACCATATCCTACTTTCGGGATGCGGAAACAACAGGCTATCAAAGACTATATCCAGGCATTGAATGATTTGATTCAAGAATATGGCAATCGTGAAGTATGTGCCGAAGTTTATATTAAAAAAGCCTCTTGGTTGCGCACGGGTGCAGAGGGACGTAGCATTGCCGAGGCGTTGAAGGTTTGCGATGAAGGGTTGAAGCGTTATCCCACCTATAAACGCATTAGCGAACTGAAGAACCTCCGCGAGCAAATATTGCAACCAGAACTTGTTATTACTACCCGTGAGAGTGGTTATCCCGGTGATTCGGTAAATATGAATGTACATTTCAGTAATTTATCCGGGTTTACCTTGAACTTGTATGCTACTACCTTGAATGAAGTGCCCTACATGGATCATGGCATCAATAAAGATACTTACAAGAAATATGCACGGAAATTATCTTCCACGCATTTCGATTTGCAGCCATTACCAGGCAAGGGCAAGTTGCCCGAGGACGTGCCTTATGTTTCTACAGATACTGTATTTAAGTTTATGGTTCCTCAGGAAACAGGTGTGTATATTCTTCAGATTGTGCCGGATGCCGGTACTACCCGTACGGAAGCTAAATTTTTGGTATCTACCCGCTTCAAAGTGCTGACGTTGAATCTGGGAGATGGACGCATGGAAGTTACTACCTTGGATGCTTCCAGCGGACAACCGATTGCCGATGCAAAAGTGAGTTTCTATTCTACTTATAATGAAGAAAATCGGAAACTTTTGGCAGAACTTGTCACTGATGCAGGTGGAAAAGCTGTATTGCCTTGGCAAAACGGAATCAGTAGTTATGTAGCCAGTAAAGGCAAGGACACTGCGATGATGCCGCAGTCAGTTTATATGAACCGTCCGAATAAAGACAATAAAGAGGTTGACTGGAAGACAATAGCTTTGTTGACCGACCGCTCACTTTACCGTCCCGGGCAGACTGTATATATAAAAGGTATAGCTTATAAACAGAATAATGACAGTGCTCATGTACTGGAAGGTGTTGATTATGAAGTTGTCTTGTTGGATGCCAATCGTAAAGAGATAGCTACTAAAAAAGTACGGACCAATGATTTTGGTTCTTTCACTACAGAATTTGTGCTTCCTTCAGTTTGTCTTAATGGTATGTTCAGTGTGCAGACTAACGATCCTCGTTCTGCCGTTTCTTTTAGAGTGGAAGAATATAAACGGCCTACTTTCGAAATAACCTTTACGCCGGTTTCGGAAGCCTATCGGCTGGGTGACAAAGTAGTATTGAAAGGAAACGTTAAAGCTTTCAATGGTATGATGGTACAGGATGTACCGTTGGCTTATACCGTAAAACGTCGTAACCCTAGACCGGGTTATTGGAATAGCACCGAGAAGCCATTGCTTGCCGACACCATACAACTGAATGCTAATGGTGATTTTGCCATTCCTTTGACTTTGAATGCACCTGCCGAGAATGCAGACAGATTTGGAAATGTATATACCTATAACGTAGAAGCTGTTGTGACGGACGAAGCGGGTGAAACACAAACCGCTTCCTATAATCTGTTGGCAGGACCTAAAGCTTATTCGTTCAATGTCAATTTGCCTCAGTATATATGTAAGGAAGATAGTATGTTCTTTACTTTTGGTGTGGATAATATAATGAACATTCCTCAGCATATTAAAGGCACTTACAAACTCTATCCGCTTGCGGATGTGATTGCAAAGTCTGAAAAAGAACCGAAACAAGCGGTACTTGAGGGAGACTTTATCGCTAATCAGCGCCAAGACTTCTCTACATGGAGCAAACTACCTTCGGGAAACTATAGTTTGGAACTTTCCGTTCGTGATAGTCTGGGGCGTGAAGAGAATAGCGGAGAGTATGAGAGCAATCGTTTCTTGCTTTTCTCAAAGAAAGATACGCGTCCGGCCGCATTTACAAACTTCTTCTATTATAAGGAAAATGAAGAGTTTGATGCGCAACATCCTGCTGCTTTCCTTTTAGGAACTTCTTATAAAGATGCTTATGTACTTATGGATGTTTTCTGCGATCAGAAACGTGTTGAAAGTCGTGTGCTGCAATTGAACGATACGATTGTCCGTATGGAATATCCTTATAAAGAATCGTATGGCAATGGGGTAACTATACTCTTCAACTTCGTAAAAGGCGGGGAAATGTATAGCCAGCAAATTTATCTGAAAAAACGGCAACCGGAACGTACTCTTAATATGAAGTGGGAAGTGTTTCGTGACCGTTTGCGTCCCGGACAGGAGGAAGAGTGGAAATTGGTTATCAAGACTCCACAAGGTATGCCGGCTGCAGCCGAGATGTTAGCTACCATGTACGATGCTTCATTGGATAAGATTTTTAAGGACAATCAGCTGTTGCGAGTATTCTATCCGAGCAATCTGTATGGGGTTTATCGGAATGCAAGCTACTACAATAACAATTATTTTTCTTTCTATTTCCCGTTGAAAGCTTGGAGAACGCCGGTCTGGACGTTCGATCATTTCTACTCTCCTTATAATGATGTCGAAAATATGTTCCAGGTTGTAGAGGATGGTGTCCCGATGGAGGCTAATGTAGTGGGGTATAGAAGTACTCAGACAAAATCGCTTACCGGCGGACTGAGGATTCGTGGAATAGGAAGTATGGCTGCTAAAGCGGAAAGTGTTCCTGTGGCTGTTGATGAAACTTCGGTGGCCGATGTCGTCTTTGAAGAAGAAGTCATTCCTGTGGGTGGAGAAACTTTGCAACCGGTGGCAGGTCTTCGTACCAACTTTGCTGAAACTGCTTTCTTCTATCCCCAGCTTCGTACCAATGAGTTGGGAGAGGTTGCTTTCTCCTTTACCATGCCTCAGAGCTTGACTCAATGGAACTTCCGTGGTTACTCGCATACTAAGAACATGATGACAGGAATGCTTGATGCAACTGCCTTCACTGCTAAGGATTTTATGCTAACCCCGAATATGCCTCGCTTTGTCCGCGTAGGCGATAAGACACAAATTGCCGCTACTATATCCAATTTATCGGGTAAGGCAGTAAAGGGGACGGCTATATTCACTCTTTTTGACCCAATGACGGAGAAGATTATTTCTTCCCAACGTCAGAAGTTTTCTGTAGAAGCTGGAAGAACAACGGCAGTTAACTTCCATTTTGAAGCGACCGACCGGTACGATCTGCTTGGTGTACGCATGGTGGCGGATGGTGGTACGTTCAGTGATGGCGAACAACATCTTTTGCCTGTATTGAGCAATAAAGATTATATAACAGAAACGCTTGCGATGCCTATTCGTGGCGAAGAAACACGTACATTCTCATTGGATAGCCTGTTCAATCATAATGCCCGTACGGCGACCGAACGTCGTTTGACGGTAGAGTTTACCGGAAATCCTGCCTGGTATGCTGTGCAAGCTTTACCGGTGCTGAGTTTGCCATCAACAGATAATGCTATATCCTGGGCTACTGCTTATTATGCCAATAGTTTGGCGGGTTATATTGCCAATAGTCAACCGCGCATCAAGGCAGTTTTTGATAGTTGGAAACTGGCAGGTGGGACAAAAAATACTTTCCTCAGCCAGTTGGAGAAGAATCAGGATGTGAAGAATATCTTGCTCGCTGAATCACCTTGGTTACTTGAAGCTACTACCGAGGCGGAACAACAAGCACGTATCGCCACTTTATTTGATGTTAACCAAATGAATGGCCGTAATCTCTCAGCCTTCACCAAGTTGAAAGAATTGCAGGGTGAAGATGGTGGATGGAGTTGGTACAAAGGTATGTCCGGTAGTCAATATATCACCGGTTATATCACCGAATTATTAGTACGTCTTCCTTTAATGACGAAAGAGCCACTTCCTTCAGAAGTAGTCGAAATGAAACAGAAAGCTTTTGGTTTTCTGCATAAGCAGGCATTGGAGGAATACCGTATGATTCGTAAGGCGGAAAAGAATGGTACTAAGATCACTACTATTTCCGATGCTACCATGAATTACCTTTATCTGGTAGCCCTCGGTAACGAAAAGGTACCTGCTGCAAACGAAGCTGCTTACCGCTACTTCCTTTCTATGGTAAATCGTAATCTTGAAAACGGAACAATGGTATGCAAAGCACAGTCTGCTATCATCTTGTTGAAAGCCGGGCGTACAAGTCAAGCGAACGAGTTTTTGGCGTCCATCAAGGAGCACTTGGTGCAGACGGATGAAATGGGAGCACATTTTGCTTTTTATGCCAATCCGTATGCTTGGGGAATGTTGCCCATACCTGCTCATGTTGAAGTAATGGAAGCATTGCTTATGACGGGTGGAAACGAAATTTTGGTGGAAGAGATGAAACTTTGGTTGTTGAAACAAAAGCAATCCACGAGTTGGGATACTCCGATAGCTACAGCAGATGCTGTATATGCTTTGCTTTGCCAAGGCAGTGATTTGCTGGATAATCGTGGAGATGTGCGCATCACTTTAGGTAATAAAGTAATGGAGACGCTTTCACCGGCAAAGACCACTGTTCCCGGATTAGGCTATATCAAGGAAACCTTTACACAAGGCAGCCCTGAACTGAAAGCCAAATCCATAACAATAGAGAAACGGGATGCAGGCATTGCTTGGGGTGCTGTTTATGCTCAATATCTTTCACCGATATCCGATGTTAAACAACAAGGCGGCGAATTGAATATTGAAAAGAAGTTATATGTAGAACATATTGCTGCCGATGGCAAGAAGTCCTTGCAACCAATTACTGATGTTGCTCAATTATCCATTGGTGATAAAGTTGTTTCACGCCTGACCATCAGCTTGGACCGAGCTATGGACTTCATCCAATTGAAAGACCAGCGTGGTGCTTGCTTCGAACCGGTAGGAGCACTTTCCGGTTATCGATGGAATAATGGTTTCGGCTATTATGTGGAAGTAGAAGATGCTGCAACCAACTTCTTCTTCGATCATCTGGGTAAAGGTGTTTATGTATTGGAACATAGTTATCGCATAGCCCGTGGTGGAACATACGAAACTGGTCTGGCTACTATACAGTGTGCATACGCTCCGGAATATGCTTCACACTCAACTGGTGGAACTGTAGTTATAAAATAACAGGGAAACTTTAAAATAGTGATTAGTGTTTAGTGATAAGTGATTTGGAGGAATAAGCAAATTACTTATCACTAAACACTAATCACTATTTATTTTAGGTACTCTCAACGAAAACGCCTATTTTTGTGCAGCTAATTAAAGACAGCGTATAAAGGAAAGAAGCTCCTCACTGCCTAAAATATAAAAACATGAAGACAGAAGAAATAAAAGACCTGTTCAAAAAGTTTGAGGGTATTGTTTGTGAATACAATGAAGTAGAGTGTTGGAGTGCGCGTGAACTTCAATTATTATTAGGTTATGCCAAATGGGATAAGTTTAGTAATGTAATAAATAAGGCAAAAGAAGCATGTACCAATGCTGGTGAAACTATAGATAACCATTTTCCCCAAGTGGAGAAATTGGTTACGATAGGGTCTGGTGCTGAACGAATAATATCAGATGTGCTTCTAACGTGATATGCTTGTAAGTCGTGGTATTTATCCGGAACAACTTCCTGCTGGGGAGGATGTGAAGAAAGTAGAGCGCAGGCTGAAATCAGAAGAGAAGAAAATAAATAGAAAGAAATAAAAGTGATAATAAAATAGATGAAGCGAATACTTATAACATTATTTTCAATAACCACATTAGTGGGTGCAGCCGTGGCTCAGCCCCGTTTTACCTCAAATACTGAAATGCATAGTTTCGGTCAGATAGAATGGAAGCATCCGGTGACGGCGCAATATACTATTACAAATACGGGTGACCAGCCTTTAGTACTCACTGAAGTAGAGCCAGATTGTGCTTGTACAATAGCCCAATGGACTAAAACACCCATTGCTCCGGGAGCAAAAGGTACTGTTAATGTTACTTTTGATGCAGAGGCGTTGGGGCACTTTCAGAAATCAGTAGCAATCTATACGAATGCTCAACCTCATTTGGTTTATTTGAAGTTTAATGGTGAAGTGGTGCAGGAAATCAAAGACTTTACTAAGACGCATCCTTATCTTATAGGGCAGATCCGTATTGATAAGAACAGTCTTGATTTTCCGGATATACATTATGGTGAACGCCCCGTTATCCATATTGGTGTAGTGAATCTTTCGGACCGTCCTTATGAACCGGTCTTGATGCACCTGCCTCCCTATCTGGAAATGGAAGTGAAGCCGGATGTTTTGCAGAAAGGAGAAAAAGGCATTATCACCCTTACTTTGAATTCTGAAAAGCTGACTGACCTTGGACTTACACAAGCTTCTGTTTATCTGGCTCGTTTTGCCGGTGACAAGGTAGGAGAAGAAAATGAAATCCCTGTTTCCGCCATTCTATTGCCTGATTTCTCGGGTATGACCGTTAGTGAAAAGGCAAATGCACCTGCTGTTAGTCTTTCTGCCAAGGATATTGATATGAGTGCAGTGCTGACGAAGAAGTCGAAAGCCCGCCAGGATATTACCGTAACCAATACCGGTCGCTCTCCTCTGCAAATAAGCAAACTGCAAGTATTCCACCCCGCAGTAGGTGTCAGCTTGAAGAAGAGCGTATTGCAACCGGGCGAAAGTACCCGTCTGCGTGTAACGGTTGAAAAGAAGAATATCGGTAAAAAGCGTCGTCATCTACGTTTCTTGATGATTACTAACGATCCGATGCAGCCGAAAGTTGAGATTAATATTAAAGCAAAACAATAAAAAGTTATGAGTTATTAGTTATAAGTTATTTGTTAATCACTACAGTATATAAACACAAACAAATAACTTATAACTAATAACTCATAACTAATTTCAAATTTCTATTATGGAACATCCGGAAAATAGTGAAGCATACAAAGGCTTGGTTGTCAATGCAGGCATTGAGCAACCGTCATCTGTGAATCCTTATCTGAAACGGAAAGCTAAGAAACGCCAGCTTACTGTTTCGGAGTTTGTAGAGGGCATTGTAAAAGGTGATATTACAATTTTGAGTCAAGCGGTGACATTGGTGGAAAGCGTGAAGCCGGAACATCAGGCTGTGGCACAGGAAGTGATAGAAAAATGTTTGCCTTATTCGGGTAACTCTGTTCGTATCGGCATCAGTGGTGTGCCGGGGGCAGGTAAGAGTACTTCTATTGACGTCTTTGGTCTGCATATTCTGGAGAAATATGCCGGTAAACTGGCTGTTCTTGCCATCGACCCTAGTAGTGAGCGTAGTAAAGGCAGTATCTTGGGGGATAAGACACGTATGGAAAAACTTTCCGTGCATCCCGATTCGTTTATTCGTCCCAGCCCCTCGGCAGGTTCGTTGGGAGGTGTAGCTCGTAAGACACGTGAGACAATTGTTCTTTGCGAAGCTGCCGGCTTTGATAAGATATTTGTTGAAACCGTCGGGGTAGGGCAAAGTGAAACAGCCGTACACTCTATGGTAGATTTCTTTTTGCTCATTCAGCTTGCCGGTACCGGAGACGAACTGCAAGGTATCAAACGGGGTATCATGGAGATGGCAGATGGCATTGTTATCAACAAAGCCGATGGCGATAATCTGGATCGTGCCAAGTTGGCGGCAACCCAATTTCGTAATGCTTTGCATTTGTTTCCTGCTCCCGAAAGCGGATGGACGCCTCAGGTGCTTACCTATTCCGGCTTCTATGGCTTGGGCATAAAAGAGGTTTGGGATATGGTATATCAGTATATTGACTTTGTAAAGGAGAACGGTTACTTTGAGTTCCGTCGTAATGAACAAAGTAAATATTGGATGTACGAGACGATTAACGAACAGCTTCGTGACAGTTTCTATCACAACGCGAAGATTGAGTCTATGCTGGCAGATAAAGAGGCACAGGTGCTGCAAGGTAATCTTACTTCGTTCGTTGCTGCCAAGAAGTTACTCGACACCTATTTTAAAGAACTCAAAGGATAAATAGATACCTTTAATATATCACTCTTACTATCTATGACTAAGGAAGACAACATGGAAGTGGCGCGGCGGGGGATCATTTGTCGGCCCGGGGCCTTCATGAACTCCCTTCTGAGGAGCTGAAACTTATAGCTGCTTTGTTTGTGCGCCATGAGGTGCATAAAGGAGAACTCTTGCTCAGTGAAAAAGACATAGCGAAAGACATAATATTTGTTGAAAAAGGACTGCTCCGCCAGTTCTATTTTAAAGAAGGGCGTGACATTACGGAAAATTTCGCCTGTGATGGAGATGGTGCCATGTGCATTGTCAGTTTGTTTACAGGACGCCGGAACTGCCTGCAACTGGAATCTTTGGAGGAAGGAGTGATTTGGACTATATCGTATGCAGGTCTAGTTGAGTTGTCCGAGCGTTACCTGCATATAGCCCGTTTTCACCGGCATTTGCTGGAAGGTTCACTTATACTATCCCAATATAAAGCCGACTCCTGGCGCTTCGAGACATCACGCGAACGGTATACACGTTTCTTGAAAGATTATCCCGAAGTAGCCAAACGAGCGTCAGTCAATCACATTGCCTCTTATCTGTTAATGACACCGGAATCCTTGAGCCGGGTGCGTGCCGGAGTCTTATAGCTTTTTACCTTCCTGTTCGAAATCTTTACGAGACTTGCTTTGAGTTACAATATATACGCCGAGGAATACCAAGGCGATAGCTATTCCTTTCTCCAAATTGAATGTTCCCATTCCTAATATGATAGCGGCTGTAGAAGCAACAATCGGTTGCATATAGTTGTACATGCTTACTACGGTGGGACGCATCAGCCTTTGGGCAGTCATGATGAAAATATATGCCAGGAAACTGCCACCTACAACGACGTAACTTACTTGCAACAATGCTGCCGTGGATATCCCGTTCCACTGAATAGCTGCTACATCGTGGTAAGAGAAGGGAATGTAGCATATAGAGGCATAGACAAACATCCATTTATTCAGCGTGATAGGTGAGTATTTCTGTGACAAGCCTTTGAATACAGTCAGGTAAATGGAAAAACTTATTTGGGCTACCAGGCAAAGGAGGTCACCAATGATATTGCCATTGCCACTGCTGGTACTTTGACTGCTTAGAATAAGTATCAACGCTCCTATAGCTCCTACAAAAATGCCCAGTACTTTCTTGTTTGTAATGGGCTCTTTTAAATAGAGGGCGGCAACGATCATGGTGACGATAGGCAAGGTGGTTGTCACAATAGATGCGTCTATGGGAGAGGTCAAGGAGAGTCCAAAGATATAAACCCCTTGGTTAAAGACCAGGGCAAACAAGGAAGCAAAGAATATCTTTAGCATGTCACGGTGATGCACCTGTTCGTGTTTACAGAATAAAGAGAGTAACCAGAAACAGGCAGCTGCTCCTACCATGCGGAAAGTCGTTACTGACAACGGGGAGAATTCCATCAAAGCCGATTTGCCGATAGGGGCCATTAATCCCCATAATATGTTTGCAGTCAGGGCAAATAGATGTCCTTGAATATTTTTATTCATTATTATATGGTGTAAGTTTCAATTCTTCTCTTGTTAGAAATCTTTGCAAAGGTAACTAATTTCCCAATCCCTTTTTTTATATTTGCTTCTGCTTTCAATTTAATCTATATTTGCTTCAAATTAAAATCAGAAATCATGGAAGTACAGGCCAATTATATTAAACGTATTGAAATACACGGATTGTGGCATCGGTACAATATAGCTTGGGATTTACGTCCCGACGTAAACATTCTCTCGGGTATCAACGGAGTGGGAAAGACTACCATACTCAATCGTTCGGTGGGCTATCTTGAACAGACCACCGGAGAAGTAAAAAGTGACGAGAAGAATGGCGTGCATGTCTTCTTTGATAACCCGCAGGCTACTTATATTCCGTACGATGTAATTCGTAGTTATGACCGTCCGCTTATTATGGGAGACTTTACAGCCCGTATGGCAGATCCGGAAGTAAAATCGGAACTGGACTGGCAGATCTATTTGCTTCAACGCCGTTTTCTGGATTATCAGGTGAATATAGGCAATAAGATGATTGAATTGCTGAATGGCACAGAGGAACAACGTTCGCAGGCTTCATCTCTTTCCGCCCCGAAACGGAAGTTCCAGGATTTGATTGATGAGTTATTCAGCTATACCCGTAAAAAGATAGATCGTAAAAGCAACGACATTGTCTTCTATCAGGATGAAGAAAAACTTTCTCCTTATAAACTATCTTCAGGGGAGAAGCAGATGCTTGTCATACTGCTGACCGTCTTGGTGCGCGATGGCGATCATTGTGTTCTGTTTATGGACGAACCGGAAGCTTCCCTTCACATTGAATGGCAGCAGAAGTTGATAGGAATGATACGTGAACTCAATCCGAATCTTCAGCTTATCCTAACCACGCACTCACCTGCCGTTATTATGGAAGGCTGGCTGGATGCAGTGACCGAGGTAAGCGAAATTACTACAGTGATTAGTGATAAGTGATTAGTGATTTGCTTATGATTGCGCTGTGTGCCTACACTTCATAGAAACATAAGCAAATCACTAATCACTTATCACTAATCACTAACTATTAACCACTAATCACTATTTTCCGTGGCAATATCTTTAAAACATAATCTCACTTCGGCTTATCTGGATGCCGCTCATAAGCTTTCTCCGAAGAAAGCCCGCAGACGTATTGTGGCTTATGTGGAGAGTTATGATGATGTAGCTTTTTGGCGGACCTTGTTGGCGGAGTTTGAAAACGAAGAACGTTACTTTCAGGTGATGCTTCCTTCGGCTACCTCGCTGGCAAAGGGGAAGAAAATGGTACTAATGAATACACTGAACACAACGGAACTGGGCAGGAGCCTGATTGCTTGTGTCGATAGTGATTATGATTTCCTGTTACAAGGAGCTACCAATGTATCCCGGAAGATAAACCGTAATCCTTATATATTCCAGACTTATGGATATGCTATTGAAAACTTCCACTGTTTTGCTGAAACGCTTCGTGAGGTTTGCGTGCAAGCTACGCTGAACGATCGTTTCATTCTGGACTTTCCTGCATTCTTAAAGCGTTATTCACAAATAGCTTATCCGTTGTTTTTATGGAATGTATGGTTCTATCGCCAGCACGATACCCATACCTTCCCGATGTACGATTTTAATGCTTGTGTACGTTTGCAGGACGTAAATATCCGTCACCCTTACAGGTGCCTGGACGAGATGCAGCGCTCGGTATCGGCAAAACTCTCTGAATTGCGAACCCGCTTTCCACAGAATATAGAAAAAGTGGAGCATCTGAAAGAAGACTTGCAAAAGTTGGGGCTGACACCGGATACTACCTATCTGTATATACAAGGACATCACATTATGGATTCTGTGGTTTTGAAAATTCTTATACCTGTTTGCACAGTCCTGCGCCGTGAACGCGAGCAGGAGATAAAACGGTTGGCAGAGCATAATGAACAATTCCGCAATGAGTTTACCGGGTATGAAAACAGTCAGGTCAATGTCGCTTTAATGTTAAAGAAAAACAGTGGTTACAAGAACCTTTATCTTTACCAGTGGTTGAAAGAAGATGTAAGGGAGTTCTTGGAGCGTGAAAAACTTTGAGCAATAATAACAGAATAACAGTACCTAAATAATTGTTTATGGATATATTGAGAGATATAGATGAGCTACTTATTTCTTGGGGCATGCTCCCTTCTTTGGCAGAAGAACTCGACCAGTTCATTGCTTTTACCATTGTTTTGATTGTCGCATTTGCGGCGGATGCAGTATGCAGGCATATTCTTTTGAAAGCGGTGGCGCATTTGGTAAAGCAGACCAAAGCTACATGGGATGACATCGTATTCGACCATAGAGTAATGGTGCATGTCAGTCGTATGGTTGCGCCGATTATTATCTATGTATTTGTTCCTGTGGCTTTTGCCGATAGTAATTCTGCGACTTTAGCATTTTTGCAGCGTATCTGCCTGATCTATATTATTATTACATTCCTTAGTTTTATCAACTCTCTCCTGAAAGCTGTTTATACGGTATATAGTGAGAGAGAACAACTGCGCGACCGCCCTCTGAAAGGTATGTTGCAGACGGTGCAGGTTATCCTTTGGTTTGTGGGAGCTATCATTGTGGTGAGTATTCTCATTAATAAGTCGCCTGTTTCTTTGCTGGCAGGTTTGGGAGCTTCGGCAGCTATTTTGATGTTGGTATTCAAGGATAGTATCATGGGATTTGTATCCGGTGTACAACTTTCGGCTAATGATATGCTGAAGGTGGGCGATTGGATTGCGATGCCCAAATATGGTGCCGACGGTACAGTGATAGAAGTAACCCTGGCTACTGTAAAGGTGCGTAACTGGGACAATACCATTACCACCATTCCTCCTTACCTGCTTGTCAGCGACTCTTTCCAGAACTGGCGCGGCATGAAGGAGAGTGGCGGCCGGCGTGTGAAGCGTTCCATCAATATCGACATGACTAGTGTAAAATTCTGCACTCCGGAGATGCTGGCTAAATATCGCAAAATCCGTCTGCTGAGAGATTATGTGGAACATACGGAGCAGATTATTGAAGAGTATAATGTGGAACACGACATCGATAATTCCATTCTTGTCAACGGGCGTCGTCAGACTAATTTAGGGGTATTCCGCGCCTATCTTACGGCTTATCTGAAAAGTCTTCCCGATGTGAATCAGGAGTTGACCTGTATGGTCCGTCAGTTACAGCCCACCGATCACGGTATTCCGATGGAGCTTTATTTTTTCTGTGCCATTAAGGATTGGGTTCCCTACGAAGGGGTGCAGGCCGATGTCTTTGACCATGTACTGGCTATTATTCCGGAATTTGATTTGCAGGTATTCCAGTCACCATCCGGTAGGGATTTCAAGCAAGCTTTGTCCTGAAAAGGTCTCCGGTTTTCAATGTTTTCCGATTTCCAACTGTTTCTTGTCCCCGGCAGGTTCTTTTTCTAGCCGGTTAGACGCCTATATCTAGTGCATCTCCCATTAGGACTTAGCACCCCTAAGTCGTATATCGAGAGGGGATAACATCCCCATCTTTTATTTAAAAACACCCGGATCTTTTACCCCAAAAGATGGGGATCTTTTCATGTAAAAGACCCGGATGTTTTACCCCAAAACATCCGGGTCTTTTGATATCTCAGTCGTAATATGAGGCGCCCAAAGGTATGGACTGTTGGGGGCTGAGTGCCTATCTATTTCACCCAGTTACCGGACATCCAGTCACATTCGGCTTTGATAGCAGCGAAAGAGGTGTATTTCAGATTGGCGTCAATGGTGTTTCCGGCAGCTGCGAATGCGTCGTTGGTGTAGATACCTTTTTCGCTTTTCAAAGCCGAATCAACCGTCATGTTAGAGAGCTTGGAAGTACCGGCTAATAGAGCTTTTTCTGTTTCTTCACTTTCCAGCGTAACGGCATTGCCTTTACCGCAAACTTTAGCACCGTTGATAGTAACCTGAGTACCACGGCGCAAACGGATGCCACGTTTGTTTTCTGTAGAGCCGTTACCTACAAGAATGAGGTTCTTCAGCGTAGGGTGAGCTATCGGGGTAGCAGCGAAGTCGTTTTCGTAGTTGTCTGCTTCAATGAGGCAGTCGCAGTCATAGCCCAGTGTGGCTTGCGGTTCCTGATAGGCTACGAGGTTTGTAGCTGTACCTCTCCAACCCTCTGTCCAGTCGTAAGAGTCGTCGCTACAGCTTACTACAACCATGTTGCTGATATTAACCGTACCGCCGAAGAACTCGAAACCATCGTCCGAACCTTTGTAGGCTTCGCAATGGCTTACGGTTGTTCCGTTACCTACACCATAGAAGGTGATGCCGTTGGCTTCTTTCTCCGGGTTGAATGCATAACCGCTGTATTCTACACGTACGTATTTCAATGTACCGGAGTTGTCGGCATCATCTTTGCCGCCGTATGCTGCATCGCCGATTTCGGATACGCCATTTCCGACATTGGTTTGTGCCTTACCACAAATGTGGATACCACCCCATGCGCCCGGTTCGGTCAGGTCGCTGGTCATTATGATGGGCTTATCCGCCGTACCGACTGCATTGATTTTACCGCCTTGTTTCACAAGAATATAATCTACGATGTCGTCATCGCCGATAGCGGTGATTGTCACCCCTTCTTGGATATGCAGAGTTGCACCGTTTTCTACGATGTACTCGCCGCTTAGTTTGTACGAATTACCAGCTTTCAATGTTACGTCCGAGGTAACTGTGCCTTTCAGGGTTGCGCCATTCTCGACTTCGTTACCCTCATTTCCTCCATTTTCATTGTTATCATCGCTGCATGCAGTGAAGAAAGACATTCCGGCTATCATTGCCAGAGAACACAATTTCCAGTTTAATGATTTCATACTAATTGAATTAATTAAGTGTTATTAATACTGTTACTATCTATTTAAAAGTTGTAGCTTGCACCTATCTCGAAGCTTGTGCCTCGTTTATAGCGTTCCACTTCTATGGTTTGTCCCGTTTTGGGTACGTCTTGTTTGAAGACTATGGCACGGTTCAGCAGGTCGTTCATTTGGAATTTCATGCTGAAATGCTTGTTGAAGTTATAACCGGCGTTGAAGTTCAGGGTATGTACGGATTGTTGCTTCACGTCGCCCAGTCCGGAAATTCCTACCGAATGGATGCGGCTGCCTTGCAGGTTGTACAGCAGTGCCAGGTTCAGCTGACGCTCTTCTCCGAAGCGTGGGGAATAGGTGAGGTCGGCATTCACGAGGATGGGGGATGCGCCTTGCAGCGAACGTTCCTTATTGGTGTAAGCGCCACTTTCGGGCAACTTCACGTTGGTATACATGTAGCTGACGTTGGCTCCCAGTCTCAGATCACGTACCAATTCCTTGCGGACTTCTACCTCTACACCGCCTGCCATGCCGTTGTCTGCATTGTTGAAAGAGTGTATCGTACTGCCTCCGTTGAGCATCTGTGTACGTTCTATGGGTTTGTCCAGGTACTTGAAGTAACCGGTAACGGAGAGCATGTCGCCGTTCTTCTTGAAGAGTTCGTAGCGCAGGTCGAAGTTCAGGTTGTAGCCATTCTGCAAATCGGCGTTACCACGTATCTGTGCCGAACCGTAGGACTCCTGGTAGAGGAATGGGGCCATCTCGATGAATGAGGGGCGGGTGATGGTACGCGAAACAGAGAAGCGTAAGCTGTTTTCTTCGTTCACCGCATATCTCATGTTTAAGGTTGGAAAGAAGTCGTTTTTATTCAGGTCGCGGTGTTTGGAATACTTTTCGCCTCCGTCTGTGGCATATTTCACCCATTGTTTGCTGATTTCGTATCTCACACCGAGGTTTACCAGCATGGATTCCATCGGATAAAAGTCGGTAGCTACATAGCCGGCGTAGATGTCATTGCCTGCTTTGTAGGCTTCGTAGGGGTACATGTAGCGTCCTACGGTGATGTTGCCGTTGGCTATATTCTCTTGATTCAGAAAGCCGTCGGTGTCGTAGATATTGTCAATGGTGGGGTTCAGTTTTCGTGCGTCGTAGTAGAAGCGTGTGCCCGCATAGTCCCGGTTCTTGTCCTTGTAGTTGAAGCCTATTTTTACAAAATTCTGTTCGCTCCATCTCCATTTCAGGCCGAGGTTGGCGTTCCATTCTTCTTCGTTCAGTTCGCCGAAGTAGCGTGCGGTTTCCTGCTGGTTCAGGGTGAAGAGGCTGAGGCCTCCCTGGCTGTTCTTGATGTACATTACTTGGCGGCGGTCGGGCTCTTCACTGCTTGTTTTGCCGTAAGAACCTCCCCAGGTCAGTTCCCACTGTTCGTGTTCGCCGAAGTTGTGCAGCCCGTTCAGTTGATGGTTTTGCAACGTATAGATATGGGTGACGTTGTTGCTTCCGGTCAGTTCATAGCCTTCGGAGTCTTCTCCTTCGCGACGCTGGTAGGTATCACTGGCGTTGCGGGCATAGAAGAACGTGTAGCCGATACGGTCGTGCTTGCGTAGCGTATAGCCCAGATAGCCCAGTGCCGCTAATTTCAATTCGTCGGCATAGCTATCGTAACTAAAGTTGTCCAATGCGTTTCCACTTGCTTCCAGGGTTTTATAGAATGCATTGTTCAGGGTCTGTTGCCCGTTTCCGGCACTGATGGATGCAAGCATGCTCAATGTCTGGTTGCCGATGCCTATGTTCTTACCGAATCCAATGTTTCCACTTAATTCGGGTAAAGAGGTCTTCTTGCTTACGGCGAACGAGGTATTGAATATGTCTTTGCTTTTTACGTATTCGTTAAACTCGGTCTTACTCATGTTCAGTGCCGCTTGGTCCATAGACGGTGTTTTGAGGAGTGAGCCGTTGCGGTCCATTTGGTAGCGGTCTTTACCTAAAGTATTGAGTTTGCCTCCTACGTTGAGGCTGATATTGAAGAAGTTGCTGGTAACATTCTCTTTTGTGTTGATGTCGATGTGTGCTCCGGAATAGTCGGCAAAGGAACCTGCGTCGTATACCTTGCTTACAGTGATGTTTTGCACGGTGCTTGAGGGGAAAAGGTCGAGCGGTATCAGTTTATTATCCGGGTTGGGTGAGGCGATGGGAAGCCCGTTCAGTGTGGTGGTGCTGTACCGGTCGCCGAGTCCGCGCACAATAAGTTGTCCCGCACTGGCGATGGAGATGCCCGTAATCTTCTTAACACCTTCTTCTACGTTACTGATACCTTTGATGCCCATCTCTTTAGAGCCAAGGTTCTCAATGGCAAGAGTGGCCTTCTGACGTTCCATCTGCAAGGCACGTTCGCTTTCCAGGTTCTTTTTGGCAACCACGCTGACTTCCCCCAAAGCTTGTGCGTCGCTGTCCATCTCGAAGTTCAGAAGAGTTTCACCTTTTACTTTGGCGGCATCCAGGGTGATGTCTTTGTAGCCGATGTATCTTACAGTCAGCGTATAAGTGCCGTTCTTTATATCCAGCGAATAATTACCGTCGATGTCGGCTACGGCACCCGATGCTGTTCCGGCTATTTGTACGGTGGCTCCCGTTAATGGTTCTTTGGTCTGCCTGTCAGTGACTGTTCCTTTTATGGTTCCCGCCATGGCGGCCATAGTGGAGAGTGTCAGTAGTAAAATAAGGAAGAAAGTCTTTCCTAAATCTAGTTTCATGCTCATCTTTTATACGTTTCTTAAATCCGATGCAAAGATGAGGCTGCGACATTACATGCTTAATACATATCTCATACAATTTATTTTCAAATTTGTTACGCTTCCATTACACATTTTTCTTAAGCAGGATACTCTTTGTTTATGAAAAGAAATGCGCAATGAAAAAGTAATATGGGCTATTGTTTATTAGAGTTTTATCTTTATTTTTGTGGCTTAAACAAATATGAAATATATATGACTGCTACTCATCTTGACGATAATGAGCGCTTTAAGCGTCTTTCTACTCTTGGACGCATCGGTTGGTGGGAAGCCGACTTTTCCACAAGACAGTTTGTGTGCTCTGATTATGTAGCCAATTTGTTCGAAATAGAGGGACAAATCCTGAGTTTTGCTGATTTTGCTCAGATGATTCGTGAAGATTACCGGAGTCGTATAACTCGTGAGTTTCTTACTGTTGAATACCAGGATGTTTATGAGCAAGCTTTTCCTATTTGTATTTCGGAAGGGGTAATTTGGATACACTCTCGTATGGGATATAAGGAAGATACCCCGGACGGATCAATTAAAACCTTCGGAATACTACAGCGTGTAGATGCTCCTGATAATGAAGAGGGGAAGCAAATTATGCATCGGATAAATGACTTGATGTATCGTCAAAATTCTATATCGCAATCATTATTCCGTTTTCTGAAGGATGAAGAAATTGACTCTGGCATTTATGAAATATTGAAAGATATTCTTGACTTTTTTCATGGAGGGCGTGTTTATATCTTCGAGTATGAAGATGATTATCTATACCAGAATTGTACATATGAAGTTGTAGCTCCGGGTGTGCATCCGGAGAAAGAGTCTTTGCAGAAAATGGCTTTAAAGGATTTACCTTGGTGGACGTCACAAATCCTTGATAAAAAGCCCATTTTGCTGGAAACATTGAAAGAAATTCCACAGTCGGCCCACGGAGAATATGAGGTGCTGGCAATGCAAAATATTAAATCTTTGATGGTAACTCCATTGATTGCCAATGACAAGGTATGGGGGTATCTAGGCGTTGACCTCGTGGATCGCTCCAAGATGTGGACCAATGAAGATTATCAGTGGTTAAGTTCATTGGCAAACATTATCAGTATCTGCATTGAGCTGCGCAAAATTAAGGATGATGCGATTCGTGAACGTAGTTTTCTTAGTAATCTGTTCCGTTATATGCCTTTGGGATATATACGGCTGTCTGTTATTCGTGATAAGAATAACCAACCATGCGATTATCGTATAACAGATGCCAATGATATCCTTGCAGATTTATCAGGGGTGCCCATGTCAAGTTTTTTGGGGATGACTGCATCAAGTATTTACTCTGATCCTACTTTCAAGGTACAATTGTTGGGTGAAATCCTGGATACCGGTACATTTAAAGAATTGGAAGAGAGTTTTGAAATAACCGGTAAACATTGCCACGTAGTAATATATTCTCCTGAGAAGAATGAGATTGTAGCTTTGTTTCTCGATGTAACAGATTCCGTACAAACTCATCAGGCATTGGACCGTAGTGAGAAGCTATTCAAGAATATCTTTGCCAATATACCCGCAGGAGTAGAGATTTATGATAAAGAAGGTTATCTGCTGGACCTTAATAATAAAGATTTAGAGATATTCGGCGTGCGGGATAAAGCGGATGTGATTGGAATCAATTTATTTGAAAATCCTAATCTTCCCTCTCATATCATAGAGCAGATAAGGGCGAAAGATATCGTTGATTTCAGGTTGGATTATTCATTTGATACGGCACTGGATTATTTTAAGACCAGTAAGAGGAATGTAATTAATCTTTATTCCAAGCTTAGTAAGATTTACGATAGTAAAGGCTGCTTTACAGGGTATGCAATGATTAATATGGATAATACAGAACGCATAGATGCCCTGAGACGTATTAACGACTTCGAAAATTTCTTTTTGTTGATATCCGAATATGCAAAGGTTGGTTACGCCAAACTGAATATTGTTGATCGTAAAGGATATGCCATCAAGCAGTGGTATATAAATATGGGTGAGGATGAGAGTACTTCGTTGGCTGACGTTGTAGGCGTCTATGGAAAAATGCATCCGGAAGATAGAAAGAAGATGCTGGACTTCTACCGGAAAGCCCGTATCGGTGAGGCTAAATATTTTAAAGGTGAGATGCGTATTGCCCGTCCGGGAGAGAAGCATAAATGGAATTGGGTTCGTACTAACTTGGCTGTGAACGTCTACGAACCGGAGAAAGGGCAAATTGAAATGATTGGCGTCAATTATGATATTACAGAGCTGAAAGAAACCGAAGCCATGCTGATTGAAGCTAAGGATAAGGCAGAAACCGCCGACCGGTTGAAGAGTGCCTTCCTTGCTAACATGAGCCATGAGATACGTACACCGCTGAATGCAATAGTAGGCTTTTCCAGTTTATTGGGCGAAACCGAGGAGATTGAAGAAAGAAAGCGATATATGGCAATTGTCGAAGAGAACAATGAACTGTTATTGCAATTGATTTCTGATATTCTGGACTTGGCGAAGATAGAAGCCGGCACGTTTGATTTTGTAGCGAGGGAACTGGATGTAAATCTTTTGTGTGAGGACATTGTCCGTGTGATGCGCATGAAGGCCAAACCGGGTGTCGAGATTATATTTGACCGTCATTTACCGGAATGCCAGATATTGAGTGACCGTAACCGGCTGAATCAGGTGATTGCCAATTTTGTGAACAATGCCATTAAGTTTACTTCTGTGGGTAGTATTCGTGTGGGATATGATAAAATAGACGAAAGGAATCTTCGCTTTTATGTAGCGGATACAGGTATTGGCATTGATGCGGAAAAACAAGCTCAGATATTCGAACGCTTTATAAAGCTGAACTCTTTTGTACATGGTACCGGATTGGGACTTTCCATCAGTAAGAGCATCATAGAGCAACTGGGAGGTACCATTGGAGTTGATAGTACTCCGGGGGAGGGCTCTTGCTTCTGGTTTATTCTACCGATAGATTAAGATACGAATGACGCAGAGGGTTCTTATGTCTAAAAAATAATATTCTTCTTGTCTTTCGGAATGATAAACCAGAAACAGGAACCTTCTCCTACAACTGAATCTACACCAATCTGCCCATTCATCTGCTTTACAATACTTTTACAAATAGACAGGCCTAGGCCGGTACCGTTGGCAAAATTATTCAACTTTACAAAGCGGTCGAAAATAGAATGTAGTTTATCGGCAGGAATGCCTATACCCGTATCGCGTACATAGAACTTCAGATAATTATCATCTACTTGTTGGTATCCTAGAGTAATGCTACCTTTTGAAGTAAATTTTATGGCATTGTTCATGAAGTTGGTTAGAACTTGTACCAAACGGTTCTTGTCAGTATAGATGGTACATTCGGGTAGGTATTCTTCAAAAAGTAGTTCTACATTCTCCGGCATTTTTATCTGTATGGAGTTGATGATCTCGTTGCAAGTACGGTTTACATTTACATCTCCCTCTACGAAGTCGAAAGTACCGGCTTCAATTTTAGATAAGTCTAGTATATCTGAAATCAATTGTAGCAGCAGATCATTATTCTCTTCTATAATGCTTTGATATTCTTGTTTTTCTTCTTGAGTATTTGTTTCTACAAGCATGCTCGAGAAACCCTACTATTGCATTGAGTGGAGTACGTATTTCATGGCTCATATTAGCAAGGAAAGCACTTTTCAACCGGTCGGCGGTTTCTGCTTTCTCTTTAGCTTCAATCAGCATGGCTTCGGTTTCCTTCAGTTCGGTGATGTCATAATTCACACAAACCATGTCAATAATACCATCTTCCGGACGAAAATCTCGTACCATAACATTGACACGGGTCCAGGTATAATATCCGCCTTCACGCATAATACGCATGTCATGACGTAAATGAGTTGATTTTCTTTCTATTACCTCGTCGAAGAAGTTGAGTATTATTTTTCTGTCTTCCGGATGAAAATTAGAATGTACTTTGATAATTTGCGGCAAAGGGGTTCCTTCTTTTTCTCCCACATTGCGATACCAACTGTTCAGCGCATAACCCTCTCTGGTCATTGCGTTGAAGCGGGCATAACCTACCTTGGCATAATCGCCTACCAGCATGAAATTCTCCTCAAATTCTTTCAGTCTTCTGTAAGCTTCATTTGCTTTGGTGTTATCAATATTGGCAATCAGAATATTGATGAGGTTGCCGTCTATATTGAAAATGGGGATCGCTTTTGATAATAAATCTATATAGCCTTTCTTCTCTGTTTTATAATAATTTTCTATCTGAGAGAATTCATATTTGAACGAATTATGCAAGGCTTCTCCTCTTAGCAAAGCTTCTTTCCATTCGGGCGGCATCATTGGGTTGTTGAACAAGTCGATACCTAATATGTCTTCGTCTTGTTTTATTCCGAATATTTCCCGGTCTATTTCGTTGATTTCAATTAGCTTGGCTTCGCTGTCATAGAGTTCGATACCTACAGGAATGTTTTGGTAAATATCACGGAAATATTTCTTTTCAAGTTTGGCGGTTTCTTCTGCTTTGCGCAGCTCCATACTTAAGCCGATGATATTTGCTATTGATGAGAACCATAGATAATCTTCATTGCTCCAATCGCGATATTCTTTCGCTATATCGATACTGATATACCCCCATACACCTCTTTTAGAAGTTAAAGGTATGGACATGAGGGATTTGGTACCACTGTTTTCCAGTCCTTTCTTTTTTTCAATAGCTTCGGCTGGCATGCGCTCCAAAGAGAACAAGGTGATTGGTGTACCGGCTAATATTTGCTTGTCCCACCATGAATGGATATCCAGTTGTTTTTCTTTTCCTTTCCATTGTTCGGTGATTAAGTCGGATACTACTTCGTAGGAGCAACGTTGTGACAGGTTCACTTTATCATATTCCACAATATAGGTTCGGTCACCGTTGAATTGATGAAGAACATCCTTTAAAATCCTATTAACGACCTCTGCTGTATTGTCTGAATGAAGCAGACTTAATAGTGATTGCGTAAGTCCGTTGAGCTGGTGTAAAAGTATATTCAGGCGGTTTATTGTTTGTTCATGGGCATTCATCCTTTGACGGGAAATGCACTGCATGGTTCCAAAAACATGAACATGACCATCAGGAGTTACGGTCTTTTCTCCGACTTTGGTGCTTACCCACGTGACACCATATTTAGTGTTCATTGGGAAGACTTGCTCATAAACTTCCAGAAATTTGAAAGAGGCAAACTCGGAAAGTATCCTTTCCCGATACTCCTCACATATCCGGCTACTAAAATCCTGGAAGGAGATTGCTTCTCCTTTCAGATCGAATAAGTCCTGTAGGAACTCCGAACAATAATATATTTGCTCATTAAAATCTGCCTCCCACCAACCTAATCGACTTAAAGAGACCGCTTTTTCTAGTCGGGATATCTTCTCTTCTGCTGAAGTCATGTTTTATATTTCTACTGTTAGGTTGTAAAAATACGTATTAATATTCAATATATGAGTATGGTAGAAGCAAAAGAAATAAAATATTTATTGCAGGAAAGGCTATTCGTATTGAAGTAGGTTAGTGGTAATGGGAAGTTTATATCCTCCCTTTAAAGGGAGGAAGGGGTAAGAGTGAAACAGTCTATGTCCGGTGCCCAGCAATAAGAACTTCCCATACGTACTATATTGTAACCCGGTTTCAGATGGATAGGAATCGAAATAGTGGCTAACTTCTTTTCTCCGTTGTCGGGTAGGGTGTTGAGTATTACGGTTTTGTCATTATTCACTGTAACTTCGAGTTTAGAGTATGTTCGGGGAATGTAGTGGATGGTCATCTCGTAGTTGCCTCCTTGTTTGCTATATACTTCTTTCCACTCTGCATAATTCTCTTTCTTTCCGCCTATATAACTTACGATCATACCTCCGGAAGCTTCTTTCATCGGCGTGTAAACGATGTTTTTAGGTGTAGTGACCAGATCGTTGAAGCAGGGCAGATAAGCCCATTCGGCTTCATAGCGTGTTGGTTCCAGTCTCTTTTCACCTTCTACTCGCAATATCAGTACACTATGGGGAGGCAGTTTGTACTTCAGTGTTTCTTTTATTACGGGCAAGTCTTTTTGTTTCACCAGGTCACGTGCTTTCACTTTCCCGCTTAGTTCCAGTACATTGATCGGGACGGCAAAGTCGCAGATGCTGTCGGATGGATTGTATAGAGCTACTGCACGCATCTTGCCCCGCTTCTGCTCAATGTCCTTTACTAATACATATCCTGCATTAGCATGCTGTACTACGTGTGCCTGTAAGCCTAGTGCATCTTGATTCAAAGCGATAAGCTCCTTGTTTTTCAGAAGTTTCAATGAAGCTTCGGGAATGGTAGTGAGATCACAGCCTATCAGCAGAGGCGAACTCATGATGCACCACATGCCGAAGTGTACTTCTTCTTCCTCAGGTTTCAGTCCGCGTCCTATCTCCAACATGTCCATATCGTTGTAGTGACCTTCGCCTGCATAGGCCGACAAGTAGAGATTCTTACCTATGATGTATTTAACCGATCCCCATGACGGGTTGATGTCCGAACTGATTCGCCACGAACGTGCCAGTTTCTTGGCCCATGTACCCGGAAAAGCCCATCGGCAGATGTTGATAGAGACATGATTGCACCCGGTTTTGTCAATGGCTTGGCGGATTTCAGTGTATCGTTTCTCTTCCTCCAGATTCAATTCCTGTCCTGCACCGCAGTAGTCAATCTTGATGAAGTCAAATCCCCAGTCTTTAAAGTATAAAGTAGCATCCTGGTGCTCGTATCCATATAGTCCCACGCCGATTCCATTTTTATCTTTATCCCAGATGGAACCGCAGGTATTGCTTCCTGCATCGGAGTAAATGCCGGCTTTCAACCCCAATGAATGGATGTGGTCGGCTATCTCTTTAAGACCTTTTGGAAAACGTTCGGGATGTGGTTGTATCACTCCTTTTTCATCTCGCCAACCAAAGAAGCCATCATCTACATTGACATAGGAATATCCGGCATCTTTCAGTCCGGCTTGAACCATGGCGTCTGCCTGTTTTTTTATTAGGTCGCCATTGATATTGATTCGGTAGGTGTTCCATGAACTCCATCCCATGATAGGAGGATCGAATACTGGAAGGTCTGTTGCCCATACTTTGGAGGATAGTCCAAGAACTAAAGCGAATAAGAAAAGAAGTGCTTTGTTCATATTGTAAATGGTATTAAATTATATTAGGTTAGTTTCATGAGTAGTTTGTATAGCTCTTGTTCACTACTAATTGTGCAAACAATACTCACTCTATCAACTTGTCGTACGATGCAATTTTCTCAGTACAAATCTGCTTGGTTATCTCTTTGAGTACTTCTGCTCGCTCAATCATATATTCGAGTTCCTCTTTCGTCACCACGAAGTCCTTGTTGTAACGGGCTTCGATATAGGCACGGCAGAGGAGGTCGTAGCAACGTTTCTCGAAGTCAGTATTCTGTGTCATCCCACAGCACGTATTCACCACGGGCGTAACTGCCGAAGAGTATAATCATTTCACACGTTGGAATATAATGCTTTATAAGTTCCAGCAGAATGTTTAATTCCTCTTGCGTACATTTTGGCAGGCGACGGATGGATTGTTTCATGAGTGTCGATTTATTGTTGTCAACTGCAAATATAAGGCAAAATCTGTGGGCTTGGAAGAAACAGGAGGAAATTATGGTAAGAGATCGAATATAAAGAATCTTTAAAAAAAAATCACCGGCAAACAGTTGCGTTATACCGATGATTCTTTTTGTATAATAACCTTCTTCTCTACATTCCAAATGAGAATTTATCAATATTCTGATATACCACGCTTGCGATACTCAGTACAATGATACCTGCCGTACAAATCACAAGACTGGCGCGTGTATAATTATCACTGCGGAAAGTCGCAATCGGCTCGTCGCTCTTGTTGATATACATGGCTTTTACAATCTTCAGGTAGTAGTACAAAGATAATACTGTGTTGACCAAAGCTATGAACACCAGCAAATGGAATCCGCTTTGGAAAGCTGCCGCAAAGATGAAGAACTTCGAGAAGAACCCTGCGAACGGCGGAATACCTGCCAGTGAGAACAAAGCCAATGTCATAAGGAATGCCAATTTAGGATTGGTGCTGTATAGTCCATTGTAGTCTTCCAACGTATATTTATGAGCACGCAATGCTACAATAGTGATAACGGTGAATACAGCCAGGTTGGCAAACAAGTAAATCAATACGTAGTATACCAATGAAGACATACCTTGAGCCGTTCCGCTGATTACACCCAACATAATATAACCCGCTTGCGAGATACTGGAAAAAGCCATCAATCGTTTCAAATTCTCCTGACGTAGTGCAAACAAGTTAGCAAGGGTGATAGAAGCAATTGTTGTCCAATAAAGCACTTCTTGCCACTGAACTACCATCGGTGCGAATACTTTGTAGAGTATGGTCATCAACACGAAAGCGGCAGAGCCTTTGGAAATTACACTCAGATAGGCTGTTACCGTACTTGGAGCGCCTTCGTAAACGTCGGCCGTCCAGAGGTGGAAGGGGACAAGCGAAATCTTGAACCCCATACCTGCGAAGAAGAATACAAATGCCATAATCTGCAAGGGATTTCCATCAAGGTGTGCCGGGATATCATTAAAATACAGTGTACCGATAGAGCCGTACAATAACGAGATACCGTACAGTAACAGTCCGCTAGAGAATAGTGCGGTAAGAATGTACTTGGCACCTGCTTCAGCAGAGTGGTGACGGTATTTATCGAAAGCAACCAATGCTGCCATCGGGATACTTGCCGTCTCCAGTCCGATGAAAAACATCAGGAAGTGTCCGGAAGAGATCATAAAGTACATGCCTAGTAGGGTAGAAAGTGTCAGTATGTAGAACTCGCCTTGTTTGATAGCTGTGTCGGGAAGACGCATCCACTCGTGTGCCATCAGGAACACAATAAGTGTACCTACACTGAGGATAGACTTTACAATGCTTTGAATAGGAGCATTGTGATACATACCACCGAATGCTTCGGCTTCGGGACCGGGTACTATCGTGATAAGTGTATGTATAGCGAGCAGGACCACAGGTAGCATCGTATTCAGCACCGGCTTGCCACTATTTTTGTGTGCATCCGGGCTCATGAAGAGGTCGGCTACAAAGAGGATGATAATGACTGCAATCAGTGATAGCTCCTCTTTTAGTATGAAAAATTGGGAATAATCCATGTTGTTTAGTGATTAACGATTAGTGATTAGTGATTAGTATGCTGCCAATTGGTTGATAACAGGTAGCACGCTGTCTCCGATCATGCCACTTATCCACCACGGTGCCATACCCAATGCGGCAACGCAGGCAATGAGAATGATAACGGCTGTGCGTTCGTCCCAAGTGGCATCGGTCAAAGCGAGATGATGTTTGTTGGTACAGGTACCGTAAAGTATCTTACCTACCAGTCTCAGGATATAAACTGCTGTAATCACGATAGAAGTACAAGCGATGATGGTCCATGTACGATGGAATGTATCAGGATGCTGGAAAGAACCGGTAAAGATAGTCATTTCGGCAACGAAACCGCTAAGTCCCGGCAAACCTAAGTTAGCAAGACCAGCAATCACATAGCAAACGGCGAGGAAAGGCATTATCTTCATCAAACCGGAAAGTTCGCGTACGTCGCGTGTATGGGTACGTCCGTATATCATACCGATCAAAGCAAAGAACAAGGCTGTCATCAATCCGTGGCTGAGCATTTGCAGTACAGCACCTGTGCAGGCTGTCTGGTTCATCATCAGGATAGCGAAAAGTACCAAACCGCAGTGGGAAACGGAAGAATAAGCATTGATATACTTCAAGTCGGTTTGCACACAAGCCGAGAAGGCACCGTAGACTACGGAAATGCCGGTTAAGATAAGGAATATCCATCCCAATTCCTGTGCAGCTTCCGGCATCAGATACATGGCGATACGGAAACATCCGTAACCTCCCAACTTCATCAAAACACCTGCATGGAGCATAGAAACAGCGGTCGGTGCCGAAGCATGGCCGTCGGGACTCCATGTGTGGAACGGAAACAGAGCACCCAGTACACCGAAGCCCAAGAAGGTAAGTGGGAACCAGATACGTTGTTGTTCGATAGGAATGTTATGCAATTGCGCTATTTCCAAAAGATTCATAGTCTGTGCACCGCTACCGAAATAGATGCCAAGAATACCGATCAGCAGGAAAGCGGAACCACCCATCAACATCAATGTCAGTTTCATGGCAGAGTACTCTTTGCGTCCCGAACCCCACACGCCGATCAACAGATACATCGGGATAAGAGCTATCTCGTAAAACATGAACATGGTGAATAAGTCCGTAGAGATAAAGAAACCGAATACACCCATCGATAGTAGTGTAAACCAAAGGAAATATTCTTTTGTGAGCGGTTGTAAACGCCAGGAAGCGAATGTTCCGGTAAATACGATGACGGCCGATAGCAGCAGCATGGCAACCGAGATGCCGTCTACTCCTACGGAATAGTGAATGTTCAGTGCCGGATACCAAACCACACTGGCACGGTACAGCATTTCATCCGCAGCACCTGCTTGGCGGGCATTGAGGTACATCACGGTTAAAGCAACGGAGAGAACTAACAAGGCCGATGCACCGGTCACCATCACCGCGCGTATTTGAGCTATGTTGCGACTGAGCCAAAGACCGAGCAACATCAGCAGGGGGATGAGTACGAATAAGGATAAGAAGTTCATCTTATAGTATTTATAAGTTATTAGTTATAAGTTATTTGCTGTTAAAGTAATAATAACAGGATCAGTGCGAGTGTACCTAGCAGGAATACAAATGTATATTGCTGGATGCGACCGCTTTGCAAACCGCGTATTTCATCACTGGTAGTGTTGGCACTCCAAGCAAGGAAATTGAAGAAGCCATCTACTACATGACGGTCCCACCACGCAATAGGGCGGCATATGCAACCGAAAATAATGCGGTGAGTGATGAATTGATAGACCTCGTCAATGTAGAAGCGGTGATAGGCGGCAGTCCATAAGCCGTTGAAACGGCGGGCAAGTGCATTGGCAAGGGGATGCTTGGCTCCTATATACATATATGTAGCTAATGCAATAGATGCTACTGCTATAGCGATACTTGTACCGGCTACCGCCCAGTCGAGATGGATGTTGTAGGCTTCGCCATTCGAACTGATAAAGTGTCCGAAAGGAAGTACGAATTGCCAACCACCTACTACTGTTACTGCGGCAAGGAACATCAAGGGAATAGTCATAGTCAGCGGACTTTCGTGTGGGGTATGATGTGCATGTAGTTCTTTGTTCTCAGAGCCCCAGAAGATACCATAGTAAAGGCGGAACATGTAGAATGCTGTCATACCTGCAATCACTGTCATTATCCATCCCATAACAGGGCTGAACTGGAAGCAGGCAGTCAATATCTCGTCTTTAGAGAAGAATCCTGAGAACGGAGGAATACCTGCGATAGCAAGACATGCGATAAGGAAAGTAATGTGTGTAATCGGCATATATTTGCGAAGTCCGCCCATAGCCGACATTTCATTGCTGTGCACTGCATGTATAATACTACCGGCACCCAAGAAAAGCAATGCCTTGAACATAGCATGAGTAAACAAGTGGTACATACCAGCCATATATCCCAATCCGCCATGATGCGGGTCGGTAGAGGTACATACGCCCAGTGCCACGATCATAAAACCAATCTGTGAGATGGTAGAGAATGCCAGTACACGTTTAATGTCGCTCTGTACACAAGCCACACTGGCTGCATAGAATGCCGTGAATGCGCCTACATAAGCTATTATATGCAATACACTTGGTGCATATTCTATAAACAACGGGAACATACGTGCCACCAAATAGACACCGGCAACCACCATTGTAGCTGCATGGATCAATGCGCTGACCGGGGTAGGACCTTCCATGGCATCAGGCAACCAGATGTGCAACGGGAACATGGCACTCTTACCGGCACCACCGATAAACATCAGTCCCAAAGCCAGCGGTAACATGGCAGCACCACCCTTCATCAATGCCATTTCACTGGGTTGGAAAGTATAAGTTCCTGCGTAGTAGCCATAAACCAGGATACCTATCAGGAAGCCTAAATCGGCAAAGCGGGTTACTATAAATGCTTTCTTTGATGCAGCGACAGCTGACGGTTTGGTATAATAGAAACCAATCAATAGATAAGAAGATACACCTACCAACTCCCAGAACAGGTACATCTGGAAGATATTTGTAGCTACCACCAGTCCCAACATGGACATGGTGAACAGAGATAGGAAAGCGTAATAGCGCTGGAATCCTTGCTCTCCTTTCATGTAACCGAAAGAATAAAGGTGTACCATAAACGATACGGTGCTGATAACAATCAGCATCATTACTGAAATCGGGTCGAGCAGAATGCCCATGTCTATTGAGAGCTGTGGGGTAAAAGGCAGCCACGAGAAGTTATAAGGCATCAGTGTGGCATACGTACCATCAGCCAGGCGGGGGGCACTGAAGTACTGCCACGCCGTAGCGTATGAAAGTACCGCTACCGCAGCCAACACCACAGTGCCGATAAGACCGGCAGTACGGTGCGACATCCATTTACCTCCCAATCCTAAGGTCAGGAAAGAGAGAAACGGAAGAAGAAGGATTAGAATTGTATATTCCATTATATACTTATTTTCAGTTTATTACTTAAGAAAAATATCGCTTGTCGACTTTCGCCGGGGCGTTACACTCATTACCATTTCATCTCGTCCAGTTTGTTCACCTGGATGCTACGTATGTTGCGGTAAATGTTAATCATAATAGCGATAGCTACCGCAGTTTCTGCTGCCGAGATGGCGATGGAGAACAGAGAAAAGAAGTATCCTTCCAATCCTCCGGGGAACAGAAAACGGTTGAATACAGCGAAGTTGATGTCCGTTGCATTCAATATCAATTCAATTGAAATCAATATCGCCAATGTATTGCGGCGGGTAAAGAACCCGTAGATTCCGGCGAAAAACATGATAGCCGAAACTATCAGATAATATTCCATGTGGATCATCATCAGTGATTAGTGTTTAGTGATTAATGATTAACGTTTTCGGGCGATGAGCAAGCCGCCTACGATACATGCCAGTAACAAGATACTTACAGCTTCGAAAGGCAACAGGTATCCGTATTTATCACCACTCAGCATGTGGTAGCCGATGGTCTTGATATTGACCTCTATCGGTTCTACATCCGTGGTAGCGATAAACTTATGCTTCAACGTTATAAATACTACGATAATTGCTCCTCCTACGGTAGCTCCCAGTCCGGCAAGGAAGCGGCTGCGTTTCAGCTTTTCTACTACGTCGCCTTCACCACTGGTAAGCAGGATGGAGAAGACATAGAGTACGACTATACCGCCGGCGTATACCATGATCTGTACCGAGCCAAGGAAGGTGTATCCCAGCAGGAAGTAGATGCCGGCTGTTCCAAAGAGCACGAACAGCAGGTAAGTAGCTGAGCGTACCATACGGTTGGTAGTTACCGTCAGAATGGAAAATACGGTAATAAAAGCCGCAAGGAAGTAGAATACTACTGTTTCAAGATTAAATTCCATGTTGTTTAATTACAAGTTACTAATTACAAATTACTTTGTCGTCTCTTCTTTGGGAGCGGCTGGTTTCTTCTTTTCTTCTACGTGACTGCCCTCGTGGTTCAGCGTCTTCACTAACTTTGATCTGTCAAACACGGCATGTTCAAAGTCCTGACTGAAAGTGATGGCATCGTGAGGACAAGCATTCACGCAAAGCTGGCAAAAGATGCACGAACCAAGGTCGTACTCATACTTCGCCAATATTTTCTTTTTCTTGCCTTCTTCCGTTTCCACCATTTCACTGGTTACGGTGATGGTATCATTGGGGCAGGCTATCTGACACAAACCGCAAGCAATGCAATGATGCTCGTTCCGGTCATTATGGGGCATGGTCAATGTACCACGGAAACGGTCGGACAATTGTAAAGTCGCACGGTTTTCCGGATATTGTTCGGTAGTCTTCTTTCGGCAGAATACAGTCATGGTGGTCTTCATGCCTGTTAGGAGTGAAGTGATGCCATGTATCAGTCCGCCGATATAAGAGTTATTTTCTTTTTCTTTCATTGTTCTACATTATTAGAGTTATCCGAAGGGAAATCTTGCTCAGGCGCTATGCCGGTTAAAAGTGTAATCCAAAGACTACGATCAACACCATCAAAATCAAGTTCAGCATACTGATAGGCACTAGGTATTTCCACTCCAACGCCAAAATCTGGTCGATACGCAAACGGGGAAATGTCCATTTAATCCACATCAGCAGGAAGACTACAAAGAATGCCTTGCCAAAGAACCAGATGAAACCGGGGATATAATCCATTGCTGCATTGAAGCCATCCAGTCCGGCAATGTGCAACGGCATCCAACCTCCCAGGAAGATGGTAGCGGCAACTCCGGCTACGATAAACAGATTCAGATACTCAGCCAGGTAGAAGAAACCGAAGCCCATACCGGAATATTCCGTGTGGTAACCGGCAGTCAATTCACTTTCAGCTTCCGGTAAGTCGAAGGGACCACGGTTGGTTTCTGCATTTCCGGCAATGAGGTAGATGATAAAGGCTATCAGTGCAGGGATATGTCCTTTGAAGATGAACCAGCCGTCAGCTTGTCCTTCTACAATCTCGGAGAACTGCATGGTTCCCATCAATACTACCATCGTCAATATGCTTAGTCCGCAAGATAACTCGTACGAGATGATCTGCGCACCGCTTCGCATGGCTCCAATCAGTGAAAACTTATTGTTCGAACTCCAACCAGCCAGCAGAATACCTACCACACCGATACTCGATGCAGCCAGCAAGAAGAAGACACCTACATTAAAGTCCAAAACTTCCAGTCCTTTGCTGATGGGCAAGCAACAGAAAGTGAGGAACGAAGCGATAATTACCATAAACGGTGCCAGGTAATAGAGGAACCGGTCGGAGAATTTCAAATCAATAATTTCCTTGGTCAACATCTTGAGGACGTCGCAAGGCACTTGGAGCAACCCCCATTTTCCCACACGCATCGGACCGAGGCGGCATTGGAAGAAGGCGCATATTTTGCGCTCCATATAAATAAGGATAATGGCGAGAACAGCGTACATCAGGATGATACATACACCAATCACCACGCATTCAAGGAATATAGCCAGACCCTCCGGCATGAAGGAGGTTAGCATCTGGTGAATCCAGTTTGTTACTATACTAAAGTCAAACATATTATCTATCAATATCAGGTACTACATAATCCAATGTTCCGCCAATGGCGATAAGGTCGGCAATCTTTGCTCCACGGGAGATGGTATCGACCACTGAAACCAGTGGTAATCCTGTAGAACGGAAGTGCAGACGGTAAGGAGTCTTGTCGCCGTGACTTTCGAGGAAGACGCCGAATTCGCCACGACTGCCTTCGACGGCTGCATAGTAACTGCCTTCGGGTACGCGGATAATGGGTTTCATCTTCTCTTGGTAAGCACCTTCGGGGATGTTGTCTATCAGTTGCTCGATAATCTTCAAGCTTTCCAGAATCTCATCCATGCGGACAAGGTAGCGTGCCCAGGAATCGCCTTCTGTACGGACAATTTCCTTAAAGTCCACCTTATTATATACACTATAGGGCATACGCTTACGTACATCACATGCCCAACCACTGGCACGTCCTGTACCTCCGGTTGCTCCAAAAGCAATGGCATCTTCGCGAGAAAGAACTCCTACGCCTTTCAAGCGTTGTTGGGCAATGATGTTTCCGGTGAATACATCATGGTATTCGTGTAAGATGCCCCGCAGATAAGGAATAAACTCCTTTACTTTCTTTTGAAAATCCGGTGCAAGGTCTGCTTGTACACCGCCGATGGTATTGTAGTTCATGATGAGGCGTCCGCCGCAAGTCCCTTCGAAGATATCAAGAATCTTTTCACGCTCGCGGAAGCCGTAGAAGAACGCAGTCAGTGCACCTAAATCCATGGCGAGACAGGAGTAGAACAGCAAGTGAGAGTCAATTCGCTGCAACTCGTCCATAATGGTACGAATGTATTGAACGCGTTCGCTCACTTCCACACCCATTGCCTTTTCGATACACATGCACAAGGCATGACGGTTCTGGTGTGCACCTAGATAATCCAGACGGTCGGTCAAAGCCAAAGTCTGCGGATAAGTCAGGCTTTCGCACATCTTCTCGATACCCCGATGAATGTAACCGCAGTTGGCATCGATCTTTCCGATGATTTCACCTTCCAACGATACGCGGAAACGCATGACGCCGTGTGTGGCAGGGTGTTGCGGACCAATATTTACTACATACTCTTCGTCACCGAACAATAGGTCTTCGCGGTTCTTGACGGTTCCGTCGGAATGCAATTCCAGTACGGTAGTTGTATCGATCGTTTCTTCATTGTCCATACGCAATGGATTATCCTTTTCCGGATCGTTATCTTTGCGCATAGGGTAGCCTACCCAGTCGTTACGCAGGTAGAGGCGGCGCATATCCGGATGACCGATGAAGACAATTCCGTAGAAGTCGAATACTTCGCGTTCGTTAAAGTCGGCGGCTTTCCATATATCGCTGACCGATGGAAGTTCGGGACGTTCCCGGTTCAAAGTGGAAGTGCATACTGACACCCGTTCTCCCGTAACGGTAGATTCCAGTAGATAGACAACACCAAGTCCGCGAACTTTGTCCGGTGCATCACCCTCTTCAGGTACTCCCCAATCCATGCCGCTGAGACATTCAAGGAAGTCCATTTGATTCTCTTTACGCAGACGCAGCATTTCGTCGTGCAGAGCGGTAGGTTCTATATATCTTATATTCATATTGGAATTAGTTATAAGTTGTTAGTTATAAGTTATATGTTATTAGTCTGCTTACTTGCTATCCTATAAAAGCATCAGCAAATAACTAATAACTTATAACTCATAACTAAATTACTCTTCTTTCGGTTTCTCTTCTTGTTTATTCACTCCACCGAAGTACTTCTCTATTTTCACTTTGCGTTGCAACTGCATCAAACCATAGTAGAATGCTTCCGGTCGTGGAGGACAGCCGGGGATATACACATCTACCGGAAGAATCTTGTCCACACCGTTCACTACGTGATAAGATTTCTTGAACGGACCACCGCTGACGGCACAGCCACCTACAGCAATAACGTACTTCGGATCTGCCATCTGGTCGTACAGACGTTTCAGTACCGGAGCCATCTTATTCGTAATGGTTCCACAAACCATAATCATATCTGCCTGGCGCGGACTGGCACGTGCTACTTCGAACCCAAAGCGTGCCATGTCATAACGGGCAGCGCCGAGGGCCATAAATTCGATACCGCAACAACTGGTTGCAAAGGTGAGAGGCCACAATGAGTTACTGCGTCCCCAGTTGACGAGATCGTCCAGTATGCCGATAGCCACATTGGCACCTCCGGCATTGAGTTCCTGAACCAATTTTTCCAACGTTTCGTTGTCAATAAACTCCTCATAAGGGATAGATTTTATTTTGGGTTTCTTCGTTACTTCCATTCCAAAGCTCCTTTCCTCCAGGCATAAGCAAGGCCTAGAACTAATATAATCAGGAAAAATAAAATGCTGAAAAGTCCTGCCACTCCAAGTTCACGTGCGATGACTGCCCATGGAAAGAGGAATACGGTTTCCACATCGAACATCAGGAACAGAATGGCAAACAGATAGTAACCTACCCGGAATTGCATCCAAGATTTGCCGCGTGTGGGGATACCGCATTCGTACGGTTCCATCTTCTGTGGATTGTACGAACGGGGTGCAATTGCATTTGAAAGTGCAATGACTATACCCACGAAAGCAATTGCCGTCAATAGGACGACCACTAACAAAGTAAAGTTCATAAACCTGATAAGATTTTAGATATATAATATATAGAAATGTTGCACCGGGGACACAATACCTCTGAATTGTTGCCCGATGAAGCAGAGTAACAAGTTCTATAAGAACCTGCGTACTTATTAAATGATAATCTTTCTTAGCCCAATTATATAGTAATTAGCATCGGGTACAGGGTGAGGAGATAGATATAGCAAGCGGTCGCATTCAGGTGAGTGGGCATGTTGCTGCATCTTATATACATGGGTACGTAATAAGACTATTTTGTTGCCGGGTACTTGAACACTATCCGCATGTTCCATGCAAAGAGAGAAAGCGCAGAAGTGGTAATAGAAATTCTGGACGGCTTGTTTAGAAGTCGGCGCTTGTGATAAAATACAATTCTCGGTTTTGCTGCCGACAGGAGTGCATAGAAAATCCGCAGCTATTACATTGTTGTGTAGTAGAGCTGCTAATATGACGATTATACTATATTTAATGCACTGCTTCATAACACAATTCTCTCTTTCAAGGGTGCAAAGATATAATAAGTCTCTTTCAAATTGCTATCTGTGCATAACAAAAAATGATTATTTTTACACTTTTTATCCTAAATCAATTCCGCTGCCAGAATTTAGGTGTGAACAAAAGTAAAACCGTGAAGAGTTCCAAACGTCCTAGTAGCATAAGAAATGCCAAGAGCCATTTAGCTGCATCCGGCAATTCGCTCCACGAATATGCCGGACCGCAAGTACCTAGCCCCGGCCCCATATTACCAATGCTCGAAATAACACATCCGATGGATTCTGAAAACCCGATTCCCATTGCAGCCATCAGGAAGACACTGACTATAATGATAATGATATAGAGGAAACAGAATGCCAATACAGTTGAAACAATAGAAGGTGAAATAACCTGTTTGTTGATACGCACAGGAAGTACTGCATTGGGGTGTATGATATGCTTGAACTCATTCCGTGAAACTTTTGTGAGGATAACCAAACGAATACATTTCAGTCCTCCCGTCGTACTTCCCGCACAAGCTCCCAATACCATGATAATAGTCAGCAGTCCCCATAGAACAGGTTTCCAAAGCATGTAATCGTCGGTTGCAAAACCGGTGGAGGTTTGCAAGGAAATAACTTGGAACAAGGATTTCCGGAAAGATTCTTCCACCCCCATCGAACTTGTATAGTAGAGCCCTGCAGCTATGATCGTGGTAAAGAATACCACAGATCCGAAATAGAATTTTAGCTCCGCATTGCTAATAATTTTTTTAAATTTCCCGTTAACTAATAGCAACAATAGCGTGAAGTTAATACCGGAAACAAACATGAAGATGGAGATGACATATTCTATATAAGGTGAACTATAGTGAGCTACACTTGCCTGCTTAGTAGAGAATCCACCAGTCCCGGTAGTTGCAAAAGCGTGGCAGACACTATCGAACCATCCCATGCCTCCCATCATTAGCAGAATTACGAGTAGTGCGGTAATGCCGGTATAAATACTCCAGATCCATCTGGCTGTTATACCGATACGGGGGTGGACTTTGTCGTGTGTCGGTCCACTGGCTTCGGCTGCAAACACTTGTAGGCCACTTACGCCGAAGATGGGGAGAATGGCAATGGTGAACATGATAATTCCCAAACCACCTATCCATTGGGTCATGCTGCGCCAAAAGAGTATGCCATGTGGTTGTACATCTATATTATTCAAAATAGTAGCACCTGTGCTGGTGAAACCGGACATCGTTTCAAAAAAAGCATCAGTCACGTCGGGTATATAACCTCCGATGTAGAATGGAAGCATACCGAAAAGTGAGAAAGCTATCCAGGCAGTACTGACTAATACATAACCGTCCCGGCGTGTTAGTTGACGGTTGCCTCCTTTGCCGAATGCGGCTAATAATAAGCCGACTCCTGCTGTGATTGCTCCCGCTTTCCAGAAAGAGAATGAATCGTCTTCTCCATAGTATAAAGATACGGCGGAGCAGCCAAGAAACATAAATGTTTCCAACAGCAGTAAAATGCCGATAATCCTTATTATCGTTTTGAAATTAATCACGGTTATTAATTAAAGTATTTCTCAATTTTCTTAATCATCATACTCAAGCAGAATACTACGACATGATCGCCGGGTTGTATAAGGGTATTACCTGTAACCACTACACCTTCGCCCTGGCGAATCAAGCCTCCAATGGTAGTGCCTTTAGGAAGTCCCAGGTCTTTGACAGGTTGCTTGGTTATTTTGGAACCGGCTTTGACGGTAAATTCCGCTACATCGGCATTGGCGAATGTCAGGCATTTCACGTTGCTTACATCCGCATCCAGCATCATCTGGTAGATGTGGCTGGCGGAAATCATCTTTTTGTTGATGACGGTGCCAATGTCGAGACTTTCGGCCATACCTATATAGTCGATGTTCTCGACTTCTGCTACGGTTTTGCTTACCCCCATGCGTTTGGCGGCAAGACAGGCAAGGATGTTGGTTTCGGAACTGTCGGTCAGTGCCACGAAGGCCTCCGTGTTTTTCAGTCCTTCTTCTATAAGCAGATCCATATCGCGACCGTCGCCGTTAATTATCATAACCTTGTCATCTAAAATTTCGGTCAGACGGTTACAGCGGTTCAGGTCGCTGTCTACAATCTTCACTTGCATATAGTCGGGAACATACTGTGCTGTACGCACGGCAATACGGCTGCCACCCATAATCATTACGTTTCGTACGTCGGCATAGTCTTCTTTACCGGCTATCTTACGGATATACGGTACATATTTCCTAGTGGTGGTAAAGTAAACAATATCATGCAATTGAATGGTGTCGTCACCTCTTGGAATCAGTGTTTCGTTGTTTCTCTTGATGGCTACTATGTGATAGGGTAGTTCCGGACCTCCCAGTTGGTGAAGGGGGATATTCAGTATTTCTGCTTTTTCGCGCATCTTGGTACCTATCAATATCAAGGCACCTCCGCAGAACTCCCACCACTGGCGTACCCAACTCATGCGAATAGAAGATACTATTTCCTTGGCTGCAAGCATCTCAGGATAAATCAGTGAATCCACACCCAGTTTTTTGAAAAACTCTTTGTTCTTGGGGAGTAAATATTCGTAATTGTCGATGCGGGCAACCGTTTTTTCGGCCCCGAGATTATTGGCTAACATACATGCTGTCATGTTCCGGCTTTCGTCGGGGGTGACGGCAATGAATAAATCTGCCTCACCTGCTCCTACTTCTTTTAAACCTTTTATCGAGGTAGGGGAGGTGGCAACTGTCATCAAATCGAAGTTTGAGTTCAAAGTACTCAGTCTTTCTTCGTTATCATCCATTAAAATGATGTCCTGTTTTTCACGGGACAACAGTTTTGCCAAGTGTGTGCCTACTGCGCCGGCACCTGCTATTATTATCTTCACAACTTGTTAAGAATGAAGAATGAGGAATGAAGAATGAAGAATTGCCATGCGGGTATTATCGCGTAGCTAAATTCTTCATTCTTCATTCTTCGTTCTTAATTAATATTTTATAGATTCCTTCTTCATCCATCCCGCAAAGATGATACAACTCTTTGATGCTGCCATGCTCAATGAAAGAGTCGGGCACACCAATGCGTTGCACGTGTGGGGTATAGTTATTATCTGCCATAAATTCCAGTATGGCACTGCCCATGCCACCTTTCCGGGTACCATCTTCTATGGTGATGATTTGTTGGAAGTTACGGCCTACTTCATGCAAAAGTTCCTCATCCAGTGGTTTAAGGAAACGCAAGTCATAATGGGCTATGGATAAATTCTTCTCTTTCTCAGCCCGCTTGATAGCGCTTGCGGCGATATTTCCTATCGGACCGATGGAGATGACTGCAAGGTCTTTGCCATCTTTCAATTTACGACCTTTGCCTACGGGTATTTCTTCCAATGGACATTTCCAATCCAATAATATGCCTCGTCCACGGGGATACCGGATGACGAACGGGCCTTTATCCGATAATTGTGCGGTATACATCAGGCGACGCAGCTCGTGCTCGTCCATAGGCGAGGAGATCGTCATATTGGGGATAGGACGAAAATAAGCTAAATCGAACACACCGTGGTGGGTGGGGCCGTCTTCGCCTACCAGTCCCGCACGGTCGAGACAAAGTACTACGGGTAGTCGAAGGATGGCAATATCGTGTATTACACTATCGTATGCCCGTTGCATGAACGAAGAATAAATATTACAGAAAGGCTGTAAACCCTCTTTAGCCATACCACCGGAGAAAGTCGCCGCATGTGCTTCGGCAATGCCTACATCAAATGCCCGTCCGGGCATCGTTTCCATCAGTCTGTTCATGGAACATCCGGTGGGCATTGCGGGAGTAACGCCTACTATTCTGGGATTTTGGCTAGCTAGTTCTACCAAAGTATCACCAAATACATCTTGGAAAAGAGGGGGTAAGGCACTGGTGTCGGTAGTGAATCGCTCGCCTGTTTCGGGATCAAACTTGCCGGGAGCATGCCAGATACCGGGATTTTTCTCGGCGGGTTCAAAACCTTTGCCTTTGATGGTGTGTAAGTGTAGTATCTTCGGACCTTGCATATCTTTGATATCCCGGAGGATACGTGCGATGTTCTTTACGTCGTGACCATCGACCGGACCAAAGTAGCGGATATTCATTCCCTCGAAGATGTTCTGCTGTTGGGCAGCCATCGATTTCAGGCTATTGGCGAAGCGGATAAGGGCTTTACGGCGATCTTCGTTCAAGATACCCATCTTGAATAATACTCTGGAGATGTTGAACCGGAGTTGGTTGTAACGGTTGCTGGTGGTCAGGTTGAAAAGGTATTGCTTCATGCCACCTACACTACGGTCTATTGCCATATCATTGTCATTGAGAATGATAAGCAAGTTATTGTTAGTGGAAGAAGCATTGTTCAGTCCTTCAAATGCCAATCCGCCACTCATACTTCCGTCACCGATAATGGCTACTACGTGACGATTGGCTTCGCCTTTCTTGGAGGCGGCAACTGCCATACCAAGAGCGGCAGAAATGGAGTTTGAGGCATGTCCGCAAGTAAACGTATCATATTCACTTTCGTGAGGTGAAGGGAAAGGACGGATACCTTTAAACTTCCGGTTGGTAGAGAAAGATTCGCGGCGTCCGGTCAGGATTTTATGTCCGTACGCCTGATGTCCCACATCCCATACTATTCGGTCGTAAGGGGTGTTGAAGACGTAATGCAAGGCAACGGTCAATTCTACTGTGCCTAAACTGGCAGCGAAATGCCCGGGATTGCACGAAACTTCTTTAATAATGTCTTGCCTCAATTCATTACAAATCTCAGGAAGTTGATCTACGCTAAGTTGGCGTAGGTCTTCGGGAGTAGAAATCGAATTTAACAAGTTATATGTTGTTGGTTCTGTTTTCATCTCTATTCTGAAGATTACAAAATGCAAAAATAGCAAAAGAAAACGGATGGTAGGATGTTTTTATAGAGAAAAAATGTAGAAGAGGTGTTAAGGTGCATTTTGGGGGTGTACGGACATCAAAAAGTCAGGCTGCAAAACGCTTATTTTGCAGCCTGACTTTTATTATACGGGATGTTTGTTATTCTATTCCTATCACTTTATCGTTGTTGTAGCTATTATACCAGTCCGGTGCTTGTGTAGCATCTTTTGCCCAATCGGCAAAACCGGAATAAGCTTCTGTTATTTGAATTTGCTCTTTCGGCCATTTCCAGTTTGCTTGTGCAATGCGAAGGGCATAAGGTACATCTCCCAGCGTAAAGCCGGTAGTGAAGTTTGGAATATGTATTTCTCTTTGTCCATCAGAGATATAGAAGTCTCCATTGTTTGTGAGGTTGAAGTTTTCTCCTACTTCGATGGTTACTGTACTTGGGGTTCCTGTTGCTGCGCCTGTATTTACAATAGTTCCTTCAGCGACTCCCAATGCCGTGTGTACATTTTCGAACAAGGTGGTAGTGGCTGTTCCGTTCTTGAATAATACTGCCAGTTTCTTGGTTGCTCCGGCTGCTTTTAGAGTTGCATCTATTACTCGTTTACCCTCTTTACTATAAGGAGAAGTGACAAAAAGTACTACGTCATTGAAATCATAGTCGCCTGCTTCTTTCATCATGTCTTCAAAAGCGTAGGCGTATTCTATAACCTTATCGTTTTCACCACCTCCGTCAGGAGTTGAGTTGTAACCGGGGCTACATCCGGATTTCTCGATAACGATGTCGGCATTGTCGGTACCGGTTATTTGTGCATCACCCTCCATGATTATATAAGGTACACTACCGGATAATCCGTTTCCAAAATGATTATCGCAGGCAACATACAACTTTCCATGATAACCAATGGTGTTTCCTTGACTTTTGCTTTCGGAGACAGCTTTACCTATTTTTAATAAAGCAAAACTATCAGTTATACCATAGAAGCCTTTGTCATTATATTTGTATGTGGCGGTACCTATAACATTGAAGAAAGAATTTCCTCCCATGTTGATTGTCGCTTTATTCATATATAGACTTCCGCATTCAGTATAGGCTCCTCCATCTAATTTGAAAGTATTACTATCTATATTAAATTCTCCTTCAATATATAGCTTACAAGCGTTTAACAGATTAGAGTTACTTGATTCTATTTTCATAATGGCGGTATTGAAATATCCTTGGTTTTCCCATTTTTGGTTTCCACTACCCAAAAGTGTGTTGTCTGTAATTGTAGTATTTCCACTGTTATAAAATGAACCGCCACTTTGTATTTCAAATAAAGGCGCAGTTATAGTCCCTTCATTCACGATGAGAGCTTTATCATTAGCGATGTTTAGCTTCTCTTTAACGGTAAGTATTCCACTACTATAAATATAACCGGAACCTGCTGCTTCTATTACGCCCGCTTCTATTGTACCCATATTGTAAATAGTAGTGTTATCATTGGATACTTGCAATTTTCCTTTTTCTACAACTAATTTTGCGCCGGAACCGATACTGATCATTGAACCGGCTTGTGACAATGAATATCCGTTACTTAATGTCAAAGTTACTCCAGGAAGTACATATAGTTTGGAGTTTCCCGCAATGGCTATACTACTTAATGTAGTATTCTCAATGACATACATTTTGGCGTTATTACTCCAGTTGTTGATGCTTTTTATTGATGAATTGATTTCATAATTAGCTGATTTTCCAATCTCTCCATTGGTTTTTTCTAATTTTAATTGTTTGATAGACTCTTCTGTAGGAAAGATGTCAACGTCATCAACGTTTGGTGCTGTGAATTTAACGACGGAAGATGTAACTCCTGCTTTCGCTGCCCTGGTAACAGTGTTTGTTCCACCAAAAGAAACGTTTATCTTTTTATCAGTCACAAAAACAGATTTAGCCGAGCTATACCCCTCACCATTCACCTTCATCACATACACATACTGCAATGCTGAAGGTATATCAAACTTGAAATTCACCGTCTGACCATCCGTTACGCTTGTCTTTGCAAGTAGATGAGCATTCCCATTCGTATTATAAGGATTTTCCGTATATACTTTAATTGTATAAGTTCCGCCTGTCTTTTCGTTGATAGCGACAGAAGCATTACATATGGTACTCGTTTCCCAAGTTTGGTTAGGATCAATGTCTTTCACGGGAAAGGCTTTTTTTGCTTCCTCTTGAAGACGGTCAGGATTGTAAACATCATTGGAATCCATACAACCCGAAAAAACACTGATACCTCCCAATAGTATCATTGAAAGAATACCATAAAATCTCATCTTTTTACTTTTCATATTATTATCTCTCTTATACAAAATTGTTGTACTTTACGAAAGGCTTATTCTGGAACTGCGTATTTTCTACAACAAAAATACATATTCTATAGTTCATGGCAAAATATTTTGAAAGGTATTTTGTGCTAATTATCAGAGAGTTCGATTAAGGTGTCTTATCGCAGAGATTAAGTTCCGCTTTCGTATCCTTTAAGGAAAAAGGATGCGACTTTTAATTCTTTCCACCATGGAGTACTTTTCTTTCCACCGTGTAGAAAGTTTCTTTCCACCATGATGGAAAGAAAAGTACTCCATGGTGGAAAGAATAAACAGACGCATCTGAAATGCTTAAACCTGCCTACCCCGATAGATAAATCTCCCAAGAAAAGGATTTAACCTTTTTCTCGTTCGTAATTTGTTGTGATAAAGAATAAATTCTACTTTTGCAGCACTGAAATTTGCGTAGAACTATGGACTTTTATACTCCCGTTGAATTGCCTGCCAACATGCCCCGGCTGATGCATGCAGACCGTCTGATGCTTCTCGGCTCCTGTTTTGCCACGAATATAGGGGCGAAGTTGACTGATGCGAAGTTCCGTTGCGACGTCAATCCTTACGGAGTTCTTTATAATCCGCTCTCTATATCGGCTGCTTTGCGGGAAATCAGTGTGGGGAAGGCGTATACTCCGAATGATTTGTTCTTCTTTCGAGAGTGTTGGCATAGCCCGATGCATCATGGCGATTTCTCTTCAGCGGAAGCAGAAGAAACTTTGCTGCACATCAATAGTCGGTTGGACGAGGCACATCGTAATCTTTCGCAGTTGAACTGCCTACTACTGACCTTTGGCACTGCATGGGTTTATGAAACTAAAGATACAGGACGCATCGTTGCCAACTGCCACAAGCAAGCGGAAGCAACTTTTAACCGTCGCAAACTGTCGGTGGAAGAGATTGTTACGGATTATAAAGCCCTGTTTAAAAGACTCTTTGCTCACAATGCTGCACTGAAAATATTATTTACCGTCAGCCCCATCCGTCATGTTCGCGACGGGATGCATGCCAATGCTCTGAGCAAAGCCACCCTGCTTCTTGCCATAGAACAATTGCAAGTAGCTTATCCCGAACAAGTTTTCTACTTCCCTGCTTATGAATTACTGATGGACGAGTTGCGCGATTACCGCTTTTATGCCGAAGATATGGTTCACCCATCCGATGTCGCCGTCCGGTATGTGTGGGAACGATTTGTGCAAACTTGCATCTCTACTGATGCGTTACAGATTATGGAAGAAAGTGAAAATATACGTAAAGCCCTATTACATAAACCCTTCCATCCGGAGTCTGACGAGTATAAGCGTTTTTTAGGACAAATTGTGTTAAAAATAGACCGACTTAACGGAAAATACCCGTACTTAGATTTCAAAAAAGAAAAAGATATATGTCGTATTCGATTGAAAGCATAACCGAAACTATTGGTGCCCGACGTGCAGGGAATGTGCCGGCTACTATTGATTGGCTACTTACTGATAGCCGTTCCCTGAGTTTCCCCGAGGAAACATTGTTCTTCGCCTTAGCTACCAGACGAAATGACGGTGCTCGTTATATACCCGATTTATACGCGCGTGGCGTACGTAATTTCGTTGTAAGCGAAGAGAGCTTTAAGTTGATGGAAAATGGAAAATGGAAAATGGAAAAAGATTCATTGTCCACTAGCAATTTCTTAATTGTAGCCAATCCTCTCAAGGCTTTGCAGAAACTGGCCGAACAACATCGCGGACAATTTCAGATTCCGGTTATCGGCATTACGGGTAGCAATGGAAAAACGATAGTAAAAGAGTGGTTGCATCAGTTGCTCAGTCCCGAACGGACGATTGTACGTTCGCCCCGCAGTTATAACTCACAGATTGGTGTTCCTTTGTCGGTATGGCAGATGAACGAGCAATCCGGGCTAGCCATCTTTGAAGCCGGTATTTCGGAGCCGGGAGAGATGCGCTCTTTACAGAATATCATCAAGCCTACTATCGGTATATTAACCAATATCGGTGGCGCACATCAGGAAAACTTTTTCTCTTTGCAAGAAAAGTGTATGGAGAAGCTTGCGCTGTTTAAAGGTTGTGATGTGGTAATTTACAATGGAGACGATGAGTTTATCAGTAATTGTGTGGCGAAGTCCATGCTTTCGTCACGTGAAATAGCGTGGAGCCGGAAAGATATGGAACGTCCGCTGTTTATAAGCAAGGTAGATAAGAAAGAGGATTGCACCGTTATTTCCTATCGTTACCTGGATATGGACAATACGTTTACTCTTCCTTTTATAGATGATGCTTCTATTGAGAACTCATTGAACTGCCTGGCAGCCTGTTTATACTTGATGCTTCCGGCTGAAAAGATTACGGAACGCATGACAAAGCTGGAACCCGTAGCTATGCGCCTGGAAGTAAAAGAAGGCAAAAATGGTTGTTTATTGATAAACGACAGTTATAACTCGGATCTTGGTTCATTGGATATTGCACTGAACTTCTTGTATCGCCGTTCTCAATCCAAAGGTTTGAAGCGCACTCTGATACTTTCTGATATTCTTGAAACCGGGCAGAATACGCCTACTCTCTACCGCCAGGTAGCGCAATTGGTAAACAGTCGCGGTATTGAACGCATTATCGGTGTAGGTAGTGAAATCACCAGTTCTGCCGCACGTTTTGATATCGAAAAGTCATTCTTCGCTAATACGGATGCTCTGATTCGTGCCATCGAAAGAGGCGAACTTCGTTTAGAGAGCGAGATCATCCTGATAAAAGGGGCCCGTAAATTCGGATTCGATGCACTGACGGAGATGTTGGAAAAGAAGGTACACGAAACAATACTTGAAGTCAACCTCGGTGCAATGATAGCCAATCTGAACTACTACCGTAGTAAACTGAAGCCCGAAACCAAGATGGTTTGTATGGTTAAAGCTTCTGCTTATGGCGCCGGATCGTACGAAATAGCCAAGACTTTGCAAGAACATCATGTAGACTATCTTGCTGTAGCCGTTGCCGACGAGGGTTCTGAATTGCGCAAGGCGGGAATTACTGCGAGCATTATCATCATGAATCCTGAGATGACTGCATTCAAGACAATGTTCGATTATAAACTGGAGCCTGAAGTTTATAGCTTTCATCTGCTGGATGCTCTTATTAAAGAAGCTGAAAAAGAAGGCATCACGAACTTCCCTATCCATGTAAAATTAGATACGGGTATGCATCGTTTGGGATTTGCTCCCGAAGATATACCCCGCCTTATCGAACGTCTGAAATCGCAGAATGCCGTTATAGCCCGTTCGGTATTCTCTCATTTTGTAGGTAGCGATGCAGCGCAGTTCGATGCTTTCACACGTCAGCAAATTGAAGTGTTCGAAAAAGCGTCTTTGGAGTTGCAGGAAGCTTTTCCGCATAAGATACTTCGCCATATTTGCAATTCTGCGGGTATAGAGCGTTTCCCGGGAGCGCAATTCGATATGGTTCGTTTAGGATTGGGTTTGTATGGCATCAGTCCTATTGATAATACTATAATGCATAATGTCAGCACATTGAAGACTACTATTCTTCAGATACGTGATGTGCCTCAGGAAGATACAGTGGGTTATAGCCGTAAAGGGCATTTGGTACGTCCATCGCGTATTGCCGCTTTGCCCATTGGCTATGCCGACGGATTGAACCGGCATTTAGGTGTCGGACATGCTTACTGCCTGGTAAATGGTCAGAAAGCACCTTATGTGGGCAATATCTGCATGGATGTCTGTATGATCGATGTTACAGACATTGATTGCAAGGAAGGGGATTCCGTAGAAATTTTCGGCGATCATCTGCCTATTACCGTTTTATCCGATGTACTCGACACGATACCTTATGAGGTATTAACCAGTATTTCCACCCGGGTTAAACGAGTTTATTATCAAGACTGAAGAAAGTGATTCGTGATTAGTGATCTGTACTCTTATAAACAAATCACTAATCATTAATCACTAATCACTATTTTTTTCTATCTTTGCGTCAAATAAATACATTATACTATGACAAATTTACTTTTATTAGGTTTTCTTCCTAGCGGCTCTGAATGGATTATCATAGCCCTTGTTATTCTATTGTTGTTCGGTGGCAAAAAAATTCCAGAATTAATGCGTGGACTTGGCAAAGGTGTGAAGAGCTTCAAAGACGGCGTCAATGAAGCTAAAGAAGAAATTAATAAGGCTAAGGACGATATTGATACTCCCGCTTCAAAATGATAATTTGAATGAAGAATGAAGTTTCTCATTCTCCATTTAATAACTTTTCTATGGCAGAAAAAGAACTGACTTTTTGGGATCATCTGGATGAATTGCGTCGTGTGCTCTTTCGGGTACTTGGTGTGTGGTTTGTGTTGGCTGTAGGCTATTTCATTGCTATGCCTTATTTGTTCGACCAGGTTATTTTGGCTCCTTGCCATAATGATTTTATTTTTTACGATCTGCTGCGTTACATTGGGCAGGTGTTCAACCTCAATGATGAGTTCTTTACGCAGGAGTTTGATATCAAACTTATTAATATTAACCTGGCTGCACCATTTTTCATTCATATATCTACAGCTTTTTGGATGTCTGTGGTTACGGCTGCTCCTTACATATTTTATGAAATCTGGCTGTTTGTCAGTCCGGCACTTTATCCCAACGAACAAGCAGGGGTAAAGAAAGCGTTGGGTATTGGCACGGTCATGTTCTTTGTGGGTGTATTGCTGGGATATTTTATGGTGTACCCGTTGACGTTGCGTTTTCTTTCCACTTACCAGTTGAGTTCAACGATAGAGAATCAAATCTCACTTAATTCGTATATCGACAACTTCATGATGTTGGTACTCTGCATGGGGTTGGCATTCGAATTGCCGCTGGTGACCTGGCTACTTTCTCTGCTGGGATTGGTGAATAAAAGTTTCTTGCGTAAGTACCGCCGGCATGCTGTGGTGATCATCGTTATTGCTGCTGCTATCATTACGCCTACGGGTGATCCGTTCACACTGACGGTTGTGGCTGTTCCGCTTTATTTGCTCTATGAGTTGAGTATCCTGATGATAAAGGATAAGAAGACTGATGAAGTGGAAGAAGTGGAGTCGGAAGAATGATGGAGAATGAAGTAAAAGAATACTTTGATATACTTTTAGGAGCTTGTCGCAAAGACGGCATTCCTTTAGATACTGCCTATCGTCAGTTGCGTGAATTGTTAGAGCGTCTGTGCCGCACACAAATGACTGACGGTAGTTTGCAGATGACCGACCTCTCCGCCCGTATCAGCTTTGTCGCTTCCAAAGTCGGGCTGTCTATTGTGGAACAGAATCGGCTGCATACTTTCCGTTTAACTTCCAATGCTATTTTGAACCGCCAGGCGGAACCGACATACGAGCAACTGCTGCGTGACTCTAAGACTTTGGCCTTTTTTGTCAAGCGACTGACGGGGCAGGATATTCCCGATGTCCTCTATCGGCTGCTGCCTCGGGCTGATGCTACATACGTGGTAGCTCCTCCGGCAAAGGAACGGGTGAAGCGTATGCGGGTCTGTTTTCAGTATGCCGATGACACCTATTTGTATGTATTACCTCTGGATACGGTATCGGATGAACCGCTTCGTGTTCGTTACAATGTACCGCAAATCAATGAAGAGTTTGCCGAAACCTGCCAAATTCTTTGGCGTCATGCGCAAGTAAACCTGTTAGATGTATCCGTGGACGAAACCGGCATACTAACTCCCTCTTTTATAATCCTTGAACCGGACTATCTGATAGACATTAGTTCCTTGGCGGAATGTTTCAAGGACTACGGTCATCATCCTGCCAACTATATACTGGCACGTCTGCAGTCACCTGATAATACCCGACCTCTTTTGCTGGGTAATATAGCCAATCTTTTTTTGGATGAATGGATTCACGCCAAAGAAGAACCCGATTACCGGACGTGTATGCAGAAAGCCTTTCGTACTTATCCTATAGAACTGGCTGCATGCGCCGATCTGCGTGACCGGGAGAAGGAAATTGAGTTCTTTGCCGATTGTAAGCGTCACTTTGAGAATATCCGGCAAACGGTGACTGAAACCTTCCGTGCTTCGGGGTATGAATTGGATAAGACTGATGCGGTACTCGAACCTACGTATATATGCGAAGCTTTGGGATTGCAAGGGCGTTTGGACTATATGCAACGTGATATGACTTCTTTTATTGAAATGAAGTCGGGAAAGGCGGATGAATACTCTATTCGTGGCAAGGTAGAACCCAAGGAAAATAATAAGGTGCAGATGTTGCTTTATCAGGCTGTCTTGGAGTTCTCAATGGGGATGGAACACCGAAAAGTAAAGGCTTATCTGTTATATACACGTTATCCGTTGCTTTATCCGGCACGTCCTTCGTGGGCAATGGTACGAAGGGTGATGGATCTCCGTAATCGGATTGTGGCAAATGAATACAGTATTCAACTTAGAAATAGCCCCCAATATACAGCAGAACGATTGAAAGATATCAATCCTGATACGCTGAATCAACGTTGTCTGGACAATACATTGTGGAAGAGATTTCTTTATCCTTCTATCGATGCAGTGGCACAACGCATCCGTTCATTATCTTCTTTGGAACAGAGTTATTTCTATACTCTTTATAATTTTATAACCAAAGAACTCTATACATCTAAGTCCGGCGATATTGATTATGAAGGACGGGCAGGTGCAGCGGCTCTTTGGCTCTCTACCTTGGCTGAAAAATGTGATGCAGGGGAGATATTGTATGATTTGGCTATCTGTGAAAATCATGCTGCTGATGCTCATAAACCTTATTTGTTATTAAGAATAAAATCACAGACTTCCTCCGTGCTTCCTAATTTCCGTCAAGGGGATGCGGTAGTCCTCTATGAGCGGAATGTCGATGAGGACAATGTGACTAATAAGATGGTATTCAAGGGGAATATAGAACGCATATCTGAAGAAGAAATATGTATTCGACTTCGTGCCGCCCAGCAGAACGCTGGAGTACTTCCTGCAGATAGTTTGTATGCTGTAGAGCATGATTATATGGATACCTCTTTCCGCAGTATGTATTTGGGACTATCAGCTTTCCTTTCTGCCACGAAAAGCCGTCGTGACTTGTTACTGGGGCAGCGACCGCCTGTATTCGACGCTTCTCTGAATGACTGTATCAAATCTGCAACGAATGACTTTACCCGAATTGCGTTGAAAGCGAAAGCAGCCCAAGACTATTTCCTTTTAATAGGACCTCCGGGTACCGGAAAAACTTCCCGAGCATTACGCAAAATGGTAGAAACTTTCTATCAGGAAGGAAAACAAATATTGCTGCTTTCATATACTAATCGTGCTATAGATGAGATCAGTAAAACGCTTGCTGCCATAACACCTGAAATTGATTTTATACGTATCGGTAGTGAACTATCCTGTGATGAGCTGTATAGGTCACATTTGATAGAAAATGTACTGGCGACTTGCTCTACCCGACGTGAGGTGCAGGAGCGTATTGCCCACTGCCGGGTGTTTGTGGGCACGGTTGCTACACTTTCAGCCAAAACAGAGTTGTTCCGTTTAAAGACTTTTGATGTTGCTATCGTGGATGAGGCTACACAAATCCTCGAACCTCAGCTACTTGGATTGCTCTGTACCCGGAATCCTGCAGGTACCGATGCCATTGGCAAGTTTATATTGATTGGCGATCATAAGCAACTCCCCGCTGTGGTGTTACAGTCTTCCGAACAATCCGAAGTGTGCGATGAAGCCTTGCAGTCCATCGGTTTGTACAATTTGAAAGACTCCTTATTCGAACGCCTCTATCGTAACCTGACACATACCTTCCCTGCATCTAATCGCTTATCACTAATCACTAATCACTACTTTGACATGTTGTGTCGCCAAGGGCGTATGAATGTAGAAGTGGCCTCTTTTCCCAATCAGGCTTTTTATGGTGGATTGTTGGAATCGGTTGGTTTGCCGCATCAGAGTGGAACTTTGCACCTTTCACCGGAGTTAGCAGACTGCGAATTTGCCAGTTTGCTGACGCGTCGTGTCGCATTCATACCTTCTGTGCCCGAGCCACTGGCACAATCAGCAAAGATGAATCATTCGGAGGCACAGATTGTAGCTCGTTTGTCGGAAGCTGTGTATCGCCAGTATTCGTCCGGTTCCGGCTTTGACTCTTCATTAACTCTAGGCATCATTACCCCTTATCGTAGTCAGATAGCTTTGATTAAAAAGACGATTTCCCGGTTAGGTATTCCTGCCTTAAATGATATATTGATCGATACTGTAGAACGCTTCCAAGGTAGTGAACGGGACGTAATTATCTATTCTTTCTCAGTAAATCGTGCCTATCAATTAAGATTTCTAGCTAACTTGACTGAAGAAAATAATATTCAGATTGATCGTAAACTCAATGTTGCCCTCACTCGCGCCCGTAAGCAGATGTTTATGACAGGTGTTGCTGAATTACTCCGCCTTAATCCTATTTATTCCAAATTATTAAGAGAGACTTTTTATACGCTTTAATAGGGTTGTGTTAGCATATATTAAATCTTTTCTATTGTTTTATATACTTTATTAATAGCAATTTGTTTAATAAACACTTATCTTTGCCCAACGTTTTTTTCATAGAGATTTAGATTTAAGGTTAGAAGAACTGTGGAAGTCGTGAGACTTCCCTTTTTTTCATCTTAAATTGTGTCTTCTTTCCCTTGATCTTTGCTTAGAATTGGTGGGAAGACAAAAAAAAGCTTTTTCGTGAGAAAGAGCTTTTTTTGTATCTTGAAATTAATCCACTACAATAGGTTTGTATTTAGGAACTAATGCTTTTATGATAAACCAGCCAATCAAGTAAGATACTGCGCATATGCAGAAGATAATGAAATAGCCTGCCGGTTTACCTTGGAATCCCATGAAAGTCATCTGTGTTTCATCTGCATAAGTAAACAGCATACCGGAGCTTTTGTTGATAATGAATGCACCGACACCTCCTGCCATACCTCCAAAACCAATGATAGTAGCTACCGCACTTTTGGGGAACATATCACCCACTACAGAATAGATATTGGCAGACCAGGATTGGTGAGCAGCTCCGGCAATACCGATAATTATAATGGGGAACCAGTATGAATAAGAACCTAGCGGTTGTGCAAACAGGGCAAGTAGCGGGAAAAGAGCGAAGATAAACATAGCACGCATACGGGCTGCATAAGGATTCAAGCCTGTTTTGTTTATGATAATTGTTGGCAATTTACCACCATAGATAGACAGCATCGTGATAGCATAGAGTACAAATATCAATATTTGTGCTGTACTACTATCTGAAGAGAAACCGTAGACATCAGAGATGTAGGCAGGTGTCCAGAAAAGAAAGAACCACCATACACCGTCGGTCGTGAATTTACCGAGAGCAAATGCCCATGCCTGGCGATACTTTAAACATTGTAGGAAAGAGAGCTTCTTTTCTTCTTTGCTCGATGTCGGTTGCAAATCTTGTTCGGCTTGTTTGTCTTGTTCGATATAAGCTAGTTCTACTGCGTTGACTTTTGGATTGTCGTGTGGCTTTTTATACATAAACAACCACATGCCCATCCAAATGAATCCCAATGCACCGATCACGATAAAAGCCATTTCCCAACCATTACCAATGCCCAAACCTTGGAAGTATCGGGCTAACGAAGGTATAGTTACCGGAGCTACCAAAGCTCCTACGGTAGCGCCTGCATTGAATATGGAGGTGGAGAATGCACGGTCTTTTTTCGGGAAGTATTCGGCAGTTACTTTAATAGCAGCAGGGAAGTTACCAGCTTCACCTATACTTAATATAACGCGGGCAGCAATAAAGAAGTATACACTGGTTATAGCAATTGTGGAAGCTACAGCACCTGTGGCGGAAATCATTTCGGCAGCATCGTGAATGCCAACTACGTGCTCGGTAGCCCAACCGCATAATGCATGCAAACAAGCACCTAATGACCAAACACCAATTGCCCAGATATAGCCTTTTCGGGTACCCATCCAGTCGATGAAACGTCCGGCAAAGAGGTTAGAGATGGCATATACAATAGAAAATATGGCTGTTATATCTCCATAATCAGCATCTGTCCAGTGAAATTCAGGAGCGATGAAATCTTTCCAGGTAAGAGAAAGAACCTGACGGTCGAGGTAATTGACTGTTGTCGCAAAAAATAGCATAGCACATATTGTCCAACGGTAATTGGTCATTTTGTCTTTTGTGTTTTTGGATGTATTCATAATAATAGATTAATTATTTGATTGCAAAAATACAGTTTTGTGTCTTGATTGAGGTATAATATGGGATAGAAATGATGTAGAAAGTAAAAAATGAGGATGTGTCAAAAGTACTTTTGACACATCCTCATTTCAAATGGAGGTTATCGCATCTCTGTGTATTTCAGTTTGTCCATATCCCCATAATCGAGGTTTTCACCTGCCATACCCCAGATAAACATATAGTTGCTGGTTCCTGCTGCGGCATGAATTGACCATTCGGGTGACATGATAGCTTGTTCGTTTTGCATCCATACGATACGTTCTTCCTGGGGTTCGCCCATGAAGTGGCAGATAGCATTATCCTGCGGTACATTAAAGTAGAAGTAAGCTTCAACGCGGCGGCTGTGTGTATGAGCAGGCATAGTATTCCAAACACTACCCGGTTTCAATTCAGTCAGACCCATCTGTAATTGGCAAGGACCTTCTTCCAGTACATTGTTTACAATCAACTGGTTGATTACGCGGTCATTACTTTCTTCCATCTTACCGGCAGGGAAAGAGTTGGCTTTCAAAGAACCCTTGCGACCATCGATAGTAATCAGCTGAGTCTTATATGCTTTATGAGCTGTAGCTGAGTTGATGTAGAATTTTGCAGGTTTTGCTGCATCTTTGCTTTTGAAAGTTACTTTTTTGTTACCTCTGCCTACGTATAAAGCATCTTTAAAGTTCAGTGTGTATTCTTTGCCATCTACAGTAACGATACCTTCGCCACCGATATTGATAACACCTAATTCTCTTCTTTCCAAGAAATAAGAAGCTTTCAGCGGATCGATAGTTTCGAGAACCAATTCTTTGGTTACGGGTACTGCACCACCAAAGATGAGGCGGTCATACATGGAATAAGTTACATTGATTTCGTCCGGAGCCATTACTTTCTCCATCAGGAAACTGCTACGCAGACGATTTGTGTCGTACGTTTTAACGTCCTGCGGGTTGCAAGCAACCTGCATTTTGTAATTTACTTGAGCGGAAGCCGATATAGCGGCAACACCCAACATCAGTGCAATTGCGAATTTCTTCATGATGTTTCTTTTTTATTTGGTTATTTTTAATTGTTTACTGTTTCTTTGGCTGCTTTCTGCATTTTAATGATGGCACGACGGTTCAGAATCATCAGGAATAGTGTGCAGAGCACCAGTACGGCAGAACCGATATATTTAAAGGAATAAGTCAGGTGGAAGATAACCCAGGCAAATGGACTGGATGCAAAGTCGAGTGAACCACCTTCAAATCCGGCAGGGATGTTTACGGCAGCATCTTGTGTCTTTGCATATACATCGTGGGCGGCTTTGGTGAAATAAGGTGCCAGATCAGTAACGAAATATAGTCCGATAGTCAATATTACTAATCCGATGATGAACGTTTTCACAACATTACCTTTTGTGATAGGCAATACTAACGGGAACAGGTAGAACATACCTGCTAATGAAGCTAAGGGTAAGAATTGGTTTCCCGGCAGAACAACTGCCAATAAGATGGCAACAGGAATCAATAACAGAGATACAACCAACGTTGCAGGATGACCGATTACCAGTGCCGGACTCATGCCGATATTCAGCCCTACAGCACCTTTGAACTTCTTAGCTATCATTTCACGGGTTGCATCAGAAATCGGTTTCAAACCTTCAATAAACAAAGCTGTGATACGTGGAATCAATTCCATTACAGCACCCATCTTAATACCCAGTCCTAATATATAAGGTATTTTTTCTACCAACTCTTGACCGTTCTTGCAAGACAATGCTCCGATACCGCAACCTACCAGAATACCCAGAAACAGAGGCTCACCCAGCAAACCGAATTTCTTCTTCATGCCTTCGGCATCTATGTTCAACTTATCGAATCCGGGGATTTTATCTAATATCTTATTAATGACAATAGCAAAAGGTACAAAACCTGCGCAGAATGGCTGTGGAATAGAAATACCTTCCATTTTATCATAGAAACCTTGGAACTTCTCGGCTGTAAAATCCGCCATAACCAAGGTGATAATATAGCATATAATGGCAGCAAAAAATCCCCACCAGATATTGTCACTGGCAAAATAAACGACCGCACCGATAAATGCAAAATGCCAGTAGTTCCAAAGGTCTATATTTACTGTACGAGTGGTTTTCGTTAATAACATTAAGAGGTTAACACCCAAACATACTGGGATAATGAAAGCACCTACCGAAGTATTATAGGCTACAGCCGCCGCAGCAGGCCATCCCATATCGAATACCTTCAATTGGAGACCGTATATTTCAACAACTTGTCCTAAGGCAGGACCCAGACTACTGGTTAACAATGCAGTGACAACTGATAATCCCACAAAACCGACTCCTACTAGCAGACCGCTTTTTAATGCTTTGCTAAGTTTGATACCGATACATACGCCCAGAATTGTAAAGATTATAGGCATCATCACTGCTGCTCCTAAGCCGATGATATAACTGAAAACTTGTTCCATTCTCTTGTGATTTAATTTGGTAATTGATTATGTTTTACGATAGTATGAATTGTAAATCGGGGTCAAAAATAAGACCTTTTATTAATTAATCAAATTCGAAAAGCATAATATTTAGTAAAAAGGACGATTTTAGACAAAAATGGTCGTTATCGTGCACAAAATTGATTGTTTTCGCACACGAAAATAGAAAAACACACTTTGTAAGTTGGAAAATAGGGAGAAGACTTTGATGAAAGTAAACTCCCGGAATAAAAGAAGATTTTCTGGCTTATTGGGTGGCAATTGTTGAAATGAAGTGTGCTTCGTCCACAATGTGTGCGGGGTGAAACGCTTCCAGTTCGGTGCGCGGACGAAATCCCCAAGTTACTCCACAAGCAGTTACTCCGGCATTGGCGGCTGTCTGCATATCTACGCCGGAATCTCCTACATAGAGAACGTCTTTTGGGGCAACTTGGGCTATTTCCAGAATATCGTGTACGATGATAGGATCGGGTTTTACAGGAATGCCTTCGCGCTGGCCAAATACGGCAATGAAAGGAATGGTGGGGAAGTAGTGAGCAATCAGTTTTACGGTAGCTGATTGATATTTGTTCGAAGCGACGGCAAGCTGTATCCCTTTTTCTTGCATTTCTTCGAGAAGTTGGGGAATGCCGGGGTAAGGGCGGCTTTTGTCTGCATTGTGCTCATTGTAATAAGGGACAAATTCCTGGCGTACACGCAATACGTTTTCCTCTGTTTTTTCACCTTCGGGAAGTGCACGTTCAAAAAGTTTATTGATACCATTGCCTACCATGAAGTTGTAAGCTGACTCTTCGTGGATAGGATAGCCAAGAGTCTGTAAGGCATGGTTAGTGCTTTGAGCCAAATCGGCAATAGTGTTCAGTAAAGTTCCGTCAAGGTCGAATATAATCAGCTTTTTCATTGTTTTTTAATCTTATAATTAGTGCAAAGATAGGATATTTGTGGCATTTAAGCCTTTTCTTTGCACACTTTCAGGATTTTTATGCAGAAACTTCGTATCTTTGCGGCTTTAAATTTGTTAATAAGGAATTCCCTTATTAAATCTTAATTAAATATAGGTATGAGTTATAATTTGTTGAAAGGAAAAAGAGGCATTATTTTCGGTGCTCTGAATGAGCAGTCCATTGCCTGGAAAGTAGCAGAAAAAGCAGTAGAAGAAGGTGCAATGATCACCTTGACCAATACTCCGGTGGCAGTCCGCATGGGCGAAGTCTCCGCTTTATCGGAGAAATTGCATTGCGAAGTGATTCCTGCAGATGCTACCAATGTAGAAGACTTGGAGAACGTATTCAAACGTTCTATGGAAGTTCTGGGTGGTCAGATTGACTTTGTACTCCATTCCATCGGAATGTCTCCTAATGTTAGAAAGAAACGTACGTATGATGATTTGGATTATAACATGCTGAATACAACATTGGATGTATCGGCCGTTTCTTTTCATAAAATGATTCAGGCTGCCAAGAAGCTGAATGCTATTTCTGAGAACGGTTCTATTTTGGCTTTGAGCTATGTAGCTGCGCAGCGCACATTCTACGGATATAATGATATGGCTGATGCTAAAGCACTGCTGGAGTCTATTGCCCGCAGTTTCGGTTACATCTATGGTCGTGAGCATGGCGTGCGTATCAATACGATTTCTCAGTCTCCGACATTCACTACTGCCGGTTCCGGTGTGAAAGGTATGGATAAGCTGTTCGACTTTGCCAACCGTATGTCTCCTCTGGGAAATGCGTCTGCCGATGAGTGTGCTGACTACTGTATTGTGATGTTTTCTGATCTTACTCGCAAGGTTACCATGCAGAACCTTTTCCACGACGGTGGATTCTCTAGCGTCGGAATGAGTCTTCGTGCCATGGCTACTTACGAAAAAGGTCTTGACGAATACAAAGACGAAAACGGAAACATTATCTACGGATAGGAAAATAGTTATAACTAATAACTACTTTTTGTTTTATTATGGAAATAGCGCTTTATCTGTTACCTGTCACGTTGGGTGATACATCTATTGAATCGGTGTTGCCTTCTTATAATAAGGAGGTAATATTGGGTATTCGTCATTTTATAGTGGAGGATGTGCGTTCAGCGCGTCGCTTTCTGAAGAAAGTAGACAGAGAGATAGATATCGATGCGTTAACATTCTATCCATTAAACAAACATACATCTCCCGAAGATATCTCCGGTTATTTAAAACCACTTATTGAAGGTAATTCTATGGGAGTAATTTCAGAAGCAGGTTGTCCGGCAGTAGCAGATCCGGGAGCAGATGTAGTGGCAATAGCGCAGCAGAAAAATTTGAAGGTGGTTCCATTGGTGGGACCCTCTTCTATTATAATGTCGGTGATGGGATCTGGTTTTAATGGTCAGAGTTTTGCTTTTCATGGGTATCTTCCTATAGAACCGGGAGAGCGGGCTAAGAAAATAAAAACGTTGGAACAACGTGTATACGCCGAGCAACAAACGCAGCTTTTCATAGAAACTCCTTATCGTAATAATAAGATGGTGGATGATATTTTACAAAATTGCCGTCCGCAAACCAAATTATGTATTGCGGCTAATATTACTTGTGAGGGAGAATATATCAAAACAAAGACTGTAAAGGAATGGCGGGGCAAGGTGCCCGAACTTTCGAAGATTCCTTGTATATTTCTACTGTACAAATAGGAGTTGCAAAAGTTATCTGAAATAAAACAGCATATATAAAAAAATCACTCTGATTCTTGTCAGAGTGATTTTTTTATATTGGAGTGAGTCTCTTTAGAACTTCTCTACATTCAGCAGTTTATCTACCAAGAATCCGTCAATAGGCTTCAGATTGAAAGTAACGTTCTTGCGAGCTTTTAACTTAAGAATGAACAGATCATTGTCACCTTCAAGGGCTTCTTTCTCTCCGATATTAACGAAGGTAGGATAGAGGGCTTTCACACCATTGGTATGCAGGCGGTCGTTCGTCAGATTTTCCATTTCCTTCATGCCTACCGGTTGTACAGCTACGAATTCATAATCAGCAGGGTTGTACGGTAGAGCAAAACTGAGAGCATTTACTTGATGCAAGCCTTTGCCTTTTACTATTACTTCTACTACTTCGTCTTTGGCATAAGCGCGTTTTGAAGTACTGATGCTGATACTTCCTGCAACCTTCTCACCTCTAATGCCATCAGCACCGCCGTCGAGTTGGGTAGCTACTACAGAGATGTCGTAAGCATCGATCAAGCCGTTACGGTTCAAGTCGCCATTGCTGACATAACCTTCAAAGTCGGCATCGCCTTGGCGTAATCCGGTATAGTTGGTGTAGGAGGTAAGGTCGTTCTCGTCAATGAATTTATCGTTGTTGATATCACCCGGTAAATAACTTTCGGTTCCCGGTACTTTGAAGACATATAATTCTGTTCCCGAACCATAGTTACCTACAGCTTCACTAACACTCATCTTGATGTAACGGGCAGTAGGAGTCTGCGGGAATGAGAATACTTTGGTCTCATTATCGCGCTTCCATTCAAAGGAACCGGCTTCTGTCCAGTTTTCTTTGTCCATACTGTAGCTTACGGTACCTTTCAGAATAGTGCCGTTTCCGGCTTCGCCACGAGGCAGGTAGTGGAACTTATCAATCTGGTTAATAGAGTGCATATCTATTATTAAGTCGAATGGAACGGCTTTTACATTGTACTTCGTATGCCAAAGTTCACCTTCTTCAAAATCGAACAACTTACGGAGTGAGCGACCTTGATTTTCAACAGAAGTCTCGCCACTCAAACCATGGATAGCAAATTCCAACGGATCTTTCTTTGTTGTGGCGCTAAAGGCTGACCAATCGGAATATCCGTCTTTATTTACCGCACGAATCTTGAAGTCGTAAGCAGTCTCCACGTTTAGACCATCAAACAAAAGCTCAGTATCTTTGATTGTGCTGTAGTTCATACCGTTAAATTCTATTTCGTAGTAATCGGCATTGTCTACTTTATCCCAAGTAGGTTTCAGCGTATAAGACGCTGTGTTGTCATCGGTAATCTGTGCTTTAGGAGCGGTAAGTGCACCGGTAGACACCTTATAAGTATCAGCGGGAGCAAATACAAATCCGTCAATCTTCAGAGAAGTTTCATTCGCAGTAATGTCAGCAGCAGCCAGTTTTACCAAGAGTTGAGGATTTTTGGTAATAACCACTTTCTCAAACTCACTGCCCTTGGTCGCAAACTTGTTCAGATTTGGTTTTGCATCATAGAAGTAAACATTTTCTTTCTGAAGGAATTCGTCCATCGTCGCTACTTCTGTTAGCTTAATCTTGTTTTTACCGATGGTTGCCGCAAGCTTCTTGGGTTTCTCAGTCACGTTGATTCTAAACTCAGTAACTTTCTCTTTTGCGAAACCTTTGAAATCGCCTTGGGCGGGGTGGATAGTAACTGTAACATCACCTTTCGTGCCGACGCTAGACTCAATGCGGGTACTTACACCCTTGCCTGCACGGTACTCTTCGGTTGTACCGTCATCGTCGTATTCGGTAAATGTGCTCTGTCCATAAGGATAGAGTTCGTATATACGTAAATTCTTAACTGTTTCTTTGACGTTATTGTTGGGGGACGTCATAGGGATAATGGCTCCGTTTTTCACGAAGACAGGTAATTTCCAAAGCGGTGAAGCGTAATTGTTGATAATGCGGTCACCTTGATATATCTCACCAGAGAAGTAATCAACCCATTCGCCGGCAGGCAAATAGATGCCGTTGCGGATGTCGTTGCCTTGTTCATCGGCTTTGGTGGCTTGATAAATAGGAGCTACAAGGAAATATGGACCATAAAGGAATTGATATTGCGTAGCTTTTCCTAGTGTATAAGGATTAGGGTATTCCAGGAACATAGCCCGAATCATCGGCAATCCGTCTACTGATTCCTTAGCGATGCTATAGGCGTAAGGCATGATTTCCGATTTCATCTTCAGATACCAGCGGTTGATAGAGGTAGCTGGTTCACCCAAGGCATGCGGATACTTCTCGTTCGATCCCCATCCATCCATATTCAACTGCATCGGTGTGAAGGTCTTCCACTGGAAATCCCTAGCGTTGATAACCAAATTCTTTCCGCCGAAGATACCATCCATATCGGAACAAATATTGGGGTTACCTGATAATCCGGAACCGATATAGGTAGGAATGTGGAAACGGATATATTCCCATGTACCTCCGGTCTGGTCGCCCGACCAGATGCCGGCATAGCGTTGTGTACCTGCCCAACCATCTAGTGAGATGATAAAGGGACGTGCATCATTACCATAGTAAGGCATGATATGCGCTACATCTGTGATACCGTTCAGCCCGAAAGAATAACCGGCACCTACCCAAGCAACGTCGGTTTTCAGTACACGTACACCTGCATCACGAACTTCTTTCACGATGTCACGTTGTAGCAAGGCACTGATACCGGCTTTAGGATGAAGATCCGATTGAGTCCAAAGTCCTATCTCTACACCATTCTTGTGGGCGTAGTCTGTGAGGTCTTTCAGGTTTTGGATATTTCCGTCAATGGTTTCTGTCTGACCGTATCCGGCTCCATATCCGTCGTTAGGCAGTAACCAGCCCAAAGGCATGTCGTGGTTCTTATAGCGATCTATAACAGCACGTGCCGAGAATTGGTAGTTATTCTTTTCACCGTTCAACGACTCTTTGATACCGCCATTGTCTTTCTGACTTTCTTTGTAACGTTTGCCGTCTTCAAAGAGAATTCCATTTTCGTCTTCTTTCCAATAGTCACGGTTGTAAGCATTGAGGTGTCCTTGATAGAAACCGAATTTGGGTATCAGTACCGGATTACCTGTTAATTGATAGAAGTCGTTTAACAAAGGCACGGCACCGTCATTTACCATAACGAAGGCATCCAGATAATCTGTTTGATGAAACAGTTTTACGATATTCTTCTCTTCTCTGCCGAAGTCGTAAGTACCTCTTTTGAAGGTATGCCACATTATACCATAACCATTTGTCGACCAATAGTATGGGTTAGGGGAGGCTACACCGCCGTCTGTCCAACTGTTTTGGTTCTCGATGGCGATAGTTTTACCTTTGTGTGAGAAGCGTCCGTTTTGTACACCACCGCCATAGAAGTATTCTTGCGGGTTTTCTTTTAGTTTCAGGGTAACTCTTTCTTTTTCAAAGAGAGCGGGTTCTGCTTGTTCGACTACTGTGGCGCCAGTTTCCAGATTAATAATCTTCATCAAAGCAGTGTTCTTGTCAAACAGAACTTTAATCTTTCCGGTAGTGATGGAAACAGTACCTGCATCTTCTTTCACATCTACTTGTGATACACTTTTGCGGGGTTGGCTCACTAAAATCTTAGCTTCAGGCTTTGCTTCAGGATCGCGGAGGATGCCTCCATTGTTGTCTTGAAACATCCGGAAGATGTTTTCCCCGTAGAAGTCCAAGGTCATGCGTTGTTGGTTGGAAAACAATACCTCGACGGTAGTCGGATTGATTTTCATTACGCCCACAATTTGGAGATTCTGCTGTGCTATCACAGAGCTGCTTGGCCCCAGGGTTGCTGCTTGTGTAGCGTAGGGAGATGATGCAAGCAGAATAAAAGCAATTGGCATTGCTTTCCATCTCCCGAAGTTACTTAATAAATTACTCATACTTCACGTTTTTTTTATTAATGATGGTTAGAAGTTCTTATAATCAGAAACATTATCATCTTGTATAGCATAGATATTGCTATGTTTCGGTTTAGGGTAGTTTTTCAATGCAATTTCTTTTTTTACCAGATCAATTTGTTGCTGGGTAATGGTGAAACGAGTTGTGCCGTAATCGTCTATTGATCTGTCTATTGGGGTGAGGAATCCCCAAACTTCAAAGAAATCCGTCAGATCCAATTGTGCCGATTCACAAGCTAATTTCACAAAATTTAGTTGGTAACAGCCTTCTGTTGTCTCGTTTGTATCCAAATCGGGCTGTTTCCTTAATTGTTCGCAAATGTACTTATAGAAATTCTTTTTTCCTAATACATCCATTATATAAAGTTTCAATTGCCAAAAAGGAACCAGTTTTACCCACACATCGTTTGTTTCATTATGTGCTTTTCCTGTTTTCAATAGAGTATTGAATGCTCTAGTGTAGCAACCGTCGGTCAGCAAACGTGAAGTATTGTCCCAAGTGGTTTGAATGTATAATGAATGGATATTGTTCGTAACTTCTGTCATGCCAGACCATTTTAATCCCGGTCGTGTCTGGTGTACATGTTCCAGTTCATGAGCAGGTCCCCAGCAAGCTGAAGTAGAGAGCTTTTGTACATCCAATATTTCCGATTGGGTTTCTATGTGATAGCCTGTATAGTAGTCGGTGGCATACATATAGCTATTGTCATCATATATGGCGAGGAAATAAGCATGGTTCTTGTAATTTCGGTTATAATCAGGTAATCCCATAAATTCCTGTTCCAAACGTACTAACTCATCGTATTTGTTAATCAGAGCCAGACCATCGGAGGTATACTTTCTGAAAGCTTCGGTTTCGAAAGTTAAAGAGGCATATTCCCCTAGTACATCGAAATGTTTGTAGGTGGCTTTATCTAATATTCTTTTCCAATCTTCTTTGGTATGCTTGTTACTGTCGAAATAACCGTTTACTGTTCCGGATGCTATATTAATCTTGATAGGTTGTTCTGTTCCTGTTGGGGTGTAATACATTATATATATAAGTCCTGAAACTGTAGCTTTCTTTTTATTGATGCCTTCGGTTAGTGGCATCGACATTCCTGTAATAGTATTTTGTGTATCTTGTATGAATAGTGTGATATTCTGTCCATGTGTGTTGCCTACTAATACTACCAATTCTTCGCCTGCATTTACGTAAATTCCTGTAGGATTATCTCTTAAACCGTAAGTGTTGGTTTTATTTATTTTTGCCATTATATCAGGATGTTGCCATGACTTATAATCCTGCACTCTGAATTCATTTTCGTACTCACCCTTGAAAATTTCTAATGCTAACTCTTTGAAAAATTGGTTTTTTGTCGCATTGATGGTCGTTTCATCTATACCTTTCTTCAGTTTGGAACATGTAGCATCAGTGAATAGGTCCGTATAGCTAAAGTTATTTGGACTTTTTTTGTAAAATTCCATTTCGGCGCAACTGGCAAAACCTCCCTTACCCGATTTTACTACGAATTGTATTTTTGTAGGTTTTACTAATGCCGGTGAGAAACTGATGCTGGAAGCTATCGAACTTCCTTTAAAGTCATAAGTTCCGTAAAGTTTAAGAGTTGGGTTTTCGGTTGTGGCAACGTATAAATCAAATTCTTGGAAGTTTCCGTTTTCACCTCCGTCTGAGCGTGGGGTATATATTAGGTAATCCACCGTTTCTTCATTCTCAAAATTATACGTTAATGTTACGGGCATGTATTCGTTTGCAGTCCATGGTGAATGGTATATGGTTGATAAACTCCCGTCAAATGAATTTTTGATTTCTTCTCCGGGTTGCTGTGATGACGCTGTTGCACTTTTTATGGTGATTTTTTGGTCATCCTCCACTTGCCCGATAGAAGTGCCTTTTCCATCTTGAGTAATTGTAATAGTTACTTTGATCTCTTTTCCGCTTAGCGTGATGTTACTTGTGCGTGATTTATATGCGTTGTTACTTGCTACTGTAATGGTCAATTCAGCATCAGCATAGAATGCACTACACCAATCTGTACCTGATATTACTTTGCACTTTATATCATCTATGTTTGTATTTACCTTAAAATTCTGACTTGATGCTAAACGTACGAATTGAAAAGACTTGTTATTGATCTCAATAAAAGGAGAAGTTTCCGGAACTTCCTCCCCCTCTTTGCAGGATGAAAAAAGGGAGAGGAATAGAACCAGAATGATGAGAACGTATTTCATAAAGATTAAAATAAGGTTGAATAATTCAGAGAGAAATAATTAATAAGGTTAAAAGAATTATGTGATTAACGTGAAATGAGAGACTTATTGACACTATTTATATCTAATGTTTGCCACATCCCTTACAACTTAAATCATTTTTACTATTAAGAATACCGCAATTATCACATTTCCAATGCCATGATAATGAACCTTCACCGGCTATGCTTTCAACATATCTTGCATTCACATTTAAATCATAGGGAGCACCATTCACAAGATTGGGGAGAAACTTTCCTTTATAACTTCTCGTTTGAATTGCTATCTTAGCTGAAACTCTATTATCTATGAAACGATAGCCCATAGTTTCTTCCAAATCTAAATTAACTCGAGCTTTTGATGAATGAAATCTTATGGTAAACACCATTTGTTTCTTAGTTTCACCATAAAGATAAGTTGATTCACGTCCATTATAAATAATATTACCGCCAGTGACTGAAACAACACTTCTAACTCCTCCTTCAGTCATTGAAGTGTTAAACCCAAATAAATATTCTGAACCTATCGCAGGATAGACTTCAATGTCTCCTTGCATACGCACTGTTCCTCTTTCATTATTTCCAATGGATATGTTTAAGAAATTACTTCCATAATAGCCAAGATCCTCATTATTACTTTTGGTACTTGCTGATGTTGTGGGAACATCATCCTCAAGAACTGTATTCTCACAGCTTGTAGTGATAAGACACAAAAAGAATAAATAAATGCAATAATACTTTTTCATGATTTTAAATTTTAAGGAGGTTGATGAAAAAATGCTTAAAATAGAGGATGTGTAATGTAATCTGTTGATTTACAATGCTGATTTAAGGCAATTGACCTAACACTAAAGCACTATTGATAGGATCGCCAGCCGGAAGCGGCAAAAAAATGCCATTATATTTTTTTTGATCAATTGAGAGTCTGACTGAATTTCTTTTGCTATCTGGCATAGCACCTTTTAAAGCCAATGTTACTTTAGCCATAGTTGAAGTAAACTTAACAGTAAATCTTACCATTCCCATTCCTGATACTCCATTTATTTGACTGCCGACATCACTTCCTTTGTAAATAATATGACCACCTACTACCGAAACAAGACTTTTATTATTGGGATTATCTGCTATAGTATATAAGTTAAAACTATATTCTGCACCTATAGGATTCACACTTATAAATGCGAAAGCTTCTTCATTACTATAACTTGGGTCTAAGAAATTACTTCCATAATAATTAAGCTCTTCTGGAGTACTCTTAGTAGTCGCTGATGTTACAGGAATTTCCTCCTCTAAAACTACATTCTCACAGCTTGTTGTGATGAGACATAAAAGTAATATATAAATAAAATAATTCTTTTTCATAATTTCATTCTTTTAAGATTATCAAATTTCATAATTAAACTAAATGCGGAGGAAACTTAGTTTTTTTCCAAGCATCCTCCGCTGAGAATTTAGTAAATAAGGTTAGTCCAAATTGTGGCTTTAATTTTTTTCGTATGCTTTGAAATAAGATACTTGACAAGTTTTGTTAGCTGTGTTAGTTTCTGTAATAACAAGTTTTACATAACGTGCCGTTACAGGTTCTTCCAGCATAATGTCTTCTAATCCTGGTATTAATGCACTATTTCCAGTTACAACTGTTCCATCTGGTGCTGTCCATGGTAAAGCAAATGTAAAACCACCTACCTTGGTGAAGTTTTCATTATCTGTGCTACTATATATTTCCATTGTTTTCACTGAAGGATAATTGATAGCGCCATACGCTCTCCGTCCTATTCTGAATTTATAGCAAGTATGTTCTTCTTGCATATCAATGATTATCTCATAAGGAAGAGGGACTGGTTCACTATAATTACTATGCCAAAATGTCGTGCGCTCTTCTGTAAACAAACTTGGATATCCTCCACCATCATTAGCTTGTACGCTATTACCACTAGCAGTCCAATCACTCCAGTCAACTTCATACTGCTGACCTTCATATTGTTGTGTTACTGTGAATGTCTCTTCACGGTAACTGCATCTGAGATAGACAATTGCTTTTCTACTATCAAGACCAGTGTTAGGTTGCGTAGCTGTAGCGGTGATTTCATTCCCGTCAATGGATATAGTACACCAATCTGCTCCTTTTTCTACTTCTATGGAGATTGGAGACGAAATGTCAGTGTCTGCAGTAAGGATAGTTGAGCCTCCGGATGCAGGTAAAACTGCATCTTCTACTACAATGTATCCCACATATGGTTGTTCTGTTTCAGTACATCCATATGCAATAACCGTTAAAAGAAGCAGTAGTAAATATGATAACTTTTTCATTTTATATATCTATTTTACAGTTATTAATTCAATATAAATCAAGGATTTTGTTCCAAGTCATAAGGATAGGCATCAAGTTGAGCCTTTGGAATAAATTCGCATACTGCCGGAGAATCATAAGGAACCAACAAGAACTTATCACCGGCACTCATCATAGTGTGTCCGCCCGGGTACCTTCTATCTAATGTCTGACGCTTACGGAATATATCGAAGCGACGATGACCTTCCCATGCCAGTTCCAGCATACGCTCTTCTTCAACAAGCTTCTTAATGTCTTTAGGTTGACCATTTTCAGCTTTTTTCATATTTTCAAGAGTCCATTCCGGAATACCAGCTCTTCTGCGAAGCTCATTCACATCATTTAATGCTAATTGTATTTCACCACGTTCTGCGTTCACCTCAGCACGTATGAGGTACATTTCTGCCAAACGTGAAATAACCGGTGACCACAAGTGTGTTATTTGTTCTTGATAGGAGCATTTGTTGATGGGATAAACCAAGAAGTTTTCATTCTTCTTATGTTTTGTATAAGCATCAAAAACCTTTGGTTCAATACGTCCATAATATTTGGTACCATCGGTGCCCACTACATAATAGCGAGTTCCTAAATTGTAAGGTTCTGAATGAATTATAGCACTCTGATAATTAGCTGCATCCGCAGTATTCAAACGATAACTATTACTTTCTTGTTGTTCTACAGATAATTGTTTGTATATATAGTCAATACCTTTTTTGTATCCATAGACAAATGTCCAGTCTTTATACTCCTTGTTTGGATATCCTGAAATGGAAAAGTCTTCTACTCCATCTTCTACATAACGCTTAGCGATAAATTTGCTACGTAAGTCTTGTGGCATGCCTTTCTCATTGTGGTACAACTCTAAAAGCTCCAAATATCTGGATGATGCATAAACTTCTTCCCAACCATCTTCATCTATTTTAATGTACAATTGCCCTATGAGACCATCACTACTCTCATCTTTAAGCTTGGTGCGGCGTACTGCAAAAATAGTTTCTTTATTATCTTCGGGTACCATTTGTGAATAAGTGGTATAACGATTGCCTTTTTCCAGTTCGAATCTTCCTGATTTGATAACAGCATCTGCCATTTTGTATGCTTCATCATAGTTTTCCATGTAAAGATATACTCTTGCCAACAGTGCTTCTGCTGCTTCTTTGGTAGCATAAATGTTTGCTTTGGGCGACATTCCATCAGGAAGTGTCATATAGGTGATGGCATTCTTTAAGTCATTCACTACCTGGTCATATATTTCGGCTACCGTAGAGCGACTTTGGGGAAGATCATCAGGGTCACTGTTCAGTTTTAAAGGCAATCCGGGATTTTGCGTTGGATTGTTAGAATATGGTTGGGCAAACTCGTTGACTAACAGGAAATAGCATAATGCACGTAAATAATAGTTTTCACCCATAGTAACCGTATGCTTGTCAGTACGTTCGTTGCCGAGAGCCTCTACCATTTCAATCGTAAGATTACAATTTCCTATCGTGCGGTAGGCAAGTTCCCATGCATATTCTGTTACAGTGCTTGAAGCGCTTCGGGTATAATCGTACATTTTGAACTTATTATCTGTTGAAGTTCCACCCCAGGATAGGTCATCAGCACCATAATTCCAAAAGAAGACACCGTTCTGAATAATTCCATTATCATTTTTCAACAGACGATAACTTCCTTGTGCCACTTCGAAGATGTTACGGTTGCTAATGTCTTCTGCACTTACTCCATCGTACATCTTTACGTCCAGGCTGCATCCTGCTAATGCAAGTGTCAACCCCAAAGTACTTAACGTATATTTTAATTTCATATATCTATCTTTTTTAAGTTATACTTAGAAATTCAGATTTACTCCCAACGTGAAGCGTCTGACAGTTGGGTAAAGCTGTGTTTTACTGCCATCGGTAACTGAAGTGCCTCCTTTGAATCTTGTTGATAATAAGATTTCAGGGTCATCACCTGAGTATTTAGTGATAGTAAATAAGTTCTCGCCACCTACGCTGATACGTGCAGCTTTCAGTCCTACTGTTTTAATCCATCTATCAGGTAAACTGTAGGAAACGGACAGGGATTTCAGTTTAAAGAAATCACCATTTTCCAAATATCGGGTCGATTGCTGACTAGCATCGTTATTTCCACCTTCTATCAGTTGAGGGTGTGTAGCTATATCACCCGGTTTTTCCCATCTACTCCATCCTTTAGCCAGTCTCATAGGTGGCTGTGTAGGACGGGATGCATCACGGTCTAATGAACCTGCACGCATACCGTTGTAAATCTTAGCTCCAGTGCTGAATATGAAATTTGCATTGAGCGAGAATCCTTTCCAGCTAAGGTTTGTACTGATACCACCTGTGAATTTTGGAGAAGCTGATGCATCCAATAACACCTCTGTTGCGTCATTCCAGTTGCCAGTAGCAGTTTTTTGCCCGTCTTCATCCACTCTAAACCACAATGGGGTTCCGGTCATTGCATCAACACCTGCCCATTCTTTCATGTACCAGTTAAGTAGAGGATATCCTACTGCTGTAGCTTGCGTTACTAGGTCATCTCCATCCGGCAGGTGAGTAACTTCATTCTTGTTATAGCCTAGGTTGAAACTTACATCCCAATATAGGTCTTTGTTTCTGATGATTTCAGGCGTGACTGTGAATTCAAATCCTGTATTTTTAAGTTTACCATCATTTGCTGTTTGGCGGTTGAATCCGGTTACTGCAGATAAATGTCTGAGGTAAATCAGGTTTTTTACCTTTTTGGAGTAACCATCAAAGGTGATGCCTACTCTATCGAACAATCGGATATCTAAACCATAGTCTAGTGTAGCAGTTTCCTCCCACGACAAATTAGGATTTCCTGAATAGTTGGACATGAAAGCTATCTGGCTGGCATATTCGTTGGTGATACCAAATTTGGTAGTCCATTCGTAAGCACTTTGCGGTAAGTTACCGGTGATACCGTAAGAGATACGCGGTTTTAACTCATTGATAAAGCTAAGCCCTTTCATGAATTCTTCTTTGTGCATATTCCATCCACCACCGATAGACCAGAAAGGTGCCCAACGCTTATTGCTACCGAAACGGGAAGAACCGTCTACACGATACATTATTTGGAAGAGGTATTTGCTATCGTAAGCATAATTGATATTGAGAAAATATGCCGCATTTTTTTCTTCCCATCTGGTACCTTTGATTTTAGGAGTTCCAGCACCTGCATTCAGAATTTCTGCACCTGGATAAATATTATTGGCTGTTCCACTTGCATCGTAATAGCGATACTCATCATAATCATAACCCATGAAAGCGTTGAATTCATGTACCTCATTAAATGTTTTCAAAAAGCGTAACATCTGGCTGGTATATATGGAGCGGCTATTGACATAACCATCTTTGAAAGAACCATGCAAAGATGCTCCGGACGTACTTTCCGGGTCTGTGTATTCATCTGTATAGCTGTTGTTGAATCCGAATTTATTATTTGATTCGAAAGTTAGAAAATCAAATATTTTATAATCGAATCCTAATCCAATATCCATAGCATTGGTACGGTTTTTAGTCCAGTTCATACCAACTTCAGATAAATAATTGTAATTGCCATCGGAGTACCAATAATCACGCGGATCAGCTGTCAATATTTCATCAGATGAAGTAGGAGGGGCTTCCTTGCCTGTCTTCATCTCGCCTTTAGAGTTGTAGGGAGTATCCCAGGGTGAATAGCTGTAATAGCTTAATGAATGTTCTTTATTTTCTGTTTCTTTGTAACTGGTAGATAACTTCGCTTTTAAAGTTAACCTTTTGTTTACAATATAGTCTGTGTTTACTCTCAACGTAAAGCGGTCGTAATCGAATCCTTTGATAGCACCTTCTTCATTGTAATAGTCAGCAGAAATATAGGATCTTACTTTATCGTTACCATATTTGTAAGCAATATTGTAATTCTGCGTAAGTGCATTTTGAGTGGCAATATCCCACCAGTCAGTGTTCATATCTCTAAGATAGGGTTGAAGATAGCTTGGTAAAGCTTTCCCTTTATTTGTGTATGCTTCTACCAGGTAATCATAATATTCGGCACCATTCATCATTTCAAGGTTACCTTTTTGCAAAGTAGATACTCCAAACTTAACAGAGGCATCAATAGAAGAAGCTCCTGAAGTTCCGCGTTTAGTTGTTACTTGAATAACACCATTGGCTCCACGAGAACCATAGAGGGCTGCTGCTGAACCATCTTTCAGGATGGAAATTGATTCGATGTCATTTGGATTTAGTTCGGCAATAGCATTACCTACCACACCGTCTATTACCCACAATGGATTTTGATTTCCCATGATAGAACCAGTACCGCGTATGCGGATACTTGAACCGGAACCTGGCTGTCCGGAAAGAGGTGATACCGATACACCGGCTACTTTACCTTGAAGCATGTTGCCTACACTAGGAGTAGTTACATCTTTCAACTTGTCTGCTTTAACTGATGCAATAGAACCGGTAATTGCACTTTTGCGTTGCATACCGTAACCTACTACAACTACTTCGTCTAATGTCTTAGAGTCGGGTACTAGCTTTACTATCAGCTTCTCTCCATCCTTTGCAGCATGTTCATAGGTAGTATAACCAATGAACGATACTAACAAAGTCGAACCTTTGGGAACGCTAATTGTGAAGTTACCATCCATATCGGTAACCACACCAATTCCGCTATTGCCTTTTACAGTAACATTAGCTCCCGGAATTGTTTCTCCTAACTCATCGAACACTTGTCCTGTTACTTTGATGTCAGCGCTTTGCTGTTTTGCTTCAGGAACAGGAGCTTTCTTGACTATCATCACTTGGCGATCGTTGATTTTGTATCCAAGATCAGTTACATTAGAGAGCTCTTTAAGGATTTCCTCAGCTTTTTTTCCACTTGTGCTGATTGAAACTTTTTTCTCTAATTCGGACAATAGTCCTTTGGAATACAAGATGACGAAATTGCTATTCTGCTCAATGTAGCTGAATATTTCTTTCACCGTTTGTGAGTTTTTCACTGCTTGTTCATTGGTAGTTGCGCGAGATTCCGCGGCATGAAGGGGGAACAAGGTACCCTCCGTTAATAAAAAAACACTAATTAATAGATAAAGAGATATAAAATACCCCTTAGTCTGATAAGAAGTCATGTTCTTTTTCATACTTTCGTATAGATTTTTGTTACTAAAATAAGATTTGGACTGAAATCAATTTAGGTCGGGCAATATTGCGAGTATTGTCCGACTGTTTTTTTAAGATTATTCTACTTTTTCTATTTCTTCATATCTTTACATTTTTAAGGTTAACACATGTTTTTCATTAAATATTATTGTCAATATAAATGATGTTTTTCTTTGACGCGAGTTCTTCCGGTAAAGCCTGTCTGATTGACTCGAGTATCTTGTTTAAATCTTCATTGAGGAATAACTTTCCATAGAAAGGTTCAGCTTCAATAACCGGATCACACAGAATTGTTTGACCATAGTATTCAGATAAATAGCGGAGAACTTCTTTTAATGGTTTTCCATTCAATGCCCAAATTCCGTCCACCCATTGGATGTATTCAAGTGCATTCACTTTCTCTTTTTTTGCGATGCCTGCCTCATTCAACTCTACGCGCTCGTTAGGTTGCATCTTCATTTGGTGTTTTGAGTTGTCTCTCACATTTACCGAGCCTTCAACCAACACGATGTTTGCTTGGGAATTACCTTTATAAGCTGAAACATTGAACGATGTTCCCAAAACTTCCACTTCACAAGCTGAAGTACTTACGATAAAAGGTTTCGTTTCGTCATGGGTAACCTTCAGATAAACTTCTCCTTCTACGTAAATCTGCCTTTTCTCACTCTTGAAGGAACGGGGATAGATCACTTTACTGCCTGAATTAATCCAAATCTTGCTGTTATCAGCAAGAACAATCATAGAGCGCCGTCCTTTAGGGACTATTATCTGGTTATACTCTTCCTTTTGTTCTTGATCCTTATCCTCCGTTTTGGTTTCATCCAGCTTGCTGGAGTTAACACGAACTTGTCCGGTGGATGTATAAGCCACTTGCGAATTATTGGCTATCTCTATTTTCTTTTTATCCGAAACAACCAGAGTTACTTCTTTTACATCTTCAGCAGAAGTATTTGCAAGCATATATTGCTCCATTTTCAAAGCTTCATCTACTTCTTCGCGTATATTATTTCGAGAGAAGAAGAATCCAAGCCCTATCAGAATTGCTACTGAAGCTGCCGCTCCCCATACCCATGCCGACATAAACCGACGATGAGTGTGTTTAACAATTGTAGAATCGTTGTTCTCAATCTTTTGCATCGTTTTTTTCCATATATCTTCTGTTTCTACTTTTTCAGGATGACATTCATCCCATAAAAAAGTCAGCTTACGTAGTTCTTCATCTTCAGACGGAGTATGCTTTTTGTCCGAAGTTGTAGAACGATCGTTTAGGAATGATGCTAACGATTCGTATATGTTTTCTTCTCTTTTATTATCTTTCATTAATTGACTTGTATATAATAGTAGACGCATTATTCAAAAAAATCTCCTATATAAAAATGATATTTTTTTAAATTTATTTTTTTAAGCCTTCGGAGATTAGTTCTAAAGCTTTGGCTATGTGTATGTTAATGGTCTTAATGGAAATGTCTAAAAGATTTGCAATTTCTTTATAAGGTAGCTTTTCTATCTTGCCTAATATAAAGACTTGCTTGCATCGGGGAGGGAGATTGTCTATGATATTATTGATTCGGGACATTTCTTCCCGGCTGATAAGTTCTTCATCAGGTGTCTGTAATTCGTAAGGTATAGCATATTCGCCCACTTCGTCCCATGTAATAGAAACGTTTGAACTATCTTTTTTTCGTAAAAATGAAATTGTTTTGTTATGGGTGATGGTCAGCAGCCATGCTTTTATGTTTCGTATTTCCTCTAATTGATTTCTATTTTGCCATACTTCAAAGAATACATCACTCACTATTTCTTCTGCTTCTTCTTTCGATCGGGTGAAGCATCGGACATAGTAAAGCAAATCATTCGAATAGGATTCAATGAAACGTCTAAAAGTACGTTCATCCATTTCGTTTGTATGTTTCTGAAGATGCATAAATAAAGTTAGGTTCTCTGTGCTGTTAAGATATCGATTGCTATATCACAGAATACAAAGTTAGAGAAATATATCATTTGGAGGATACTTTCAGCCTTTTTTTGTGGAGTAAAGAGTAAAATATAATGGAGTATTAGATTTTTGTTTGCTACTTCTATATTTCTTTATATTTCTCTCTTGTTTTAATAATGGACTTCAAATGTTCATATTCGCACTCAAAGCAATGGCTAAAGAAGTTACGTTTTAAATTATGTTCTATTTGTTGGAAAGTCCATAACTTTCCTCCTTTAAATGCTTCGTTACATAAGATTGAATCGTCATCTAAATCCAATGTGAAAAGATAAATTAGACGGTTGGTTGTTTCGTTCTCAAAATGATGCATGAAGTTGAAGTATAGATTACTTAATGGAGCTGTGGGCAATACTTGTCGTAGTATTCTGGTTGCACCTTGTTCCAGGTTCTCCCCATACAGCAGGTAACCTTCCATTAGCAGGTCGATCTTGCCTTTTTCAAGTGTAGTGCATTGAGGGCGGGGAAGAAGAAATAGCATTCCATGCGCAGCAACCGCAATTCTGATCACAGGATTTATATAATCGTTTTTTTTGTTGATGGCTTCCGCAGCTATCGCTTTTCCAATTACATCTCCTTTTTTGTTGACTACCGGTACAAAGACGGTATGTTTCATTACTGCATTAAAGTAGTGAATGCCAACCTGATTGAATATAATACTCAGAATAAAAACTGTAGGAGGTGCTAATCTGAATAAAATAAATAGTGTGGTATCGCCTAAAGGATGTTGGATAAGGATTACAAGTAAAACAATCAAGAAATGTAGAATGCTTATAATAAGTACTACACGTGCAGAAACGATGGCGGCTTCAGCCCCTTGTGCAAAAAGCTGCCTGCAGCTTTTATTGGACTGTGCGGTGTGATAGTCAAGAAACCGCTTTCGATTCAGGAAAATGATAAGCGGAGGAATGATGGCGCTGATCTCCAAAGTAAATGGAAACATAAAACGAGGGCAATAATTCGGTATGAAAACAGTGGTGAGTGATAAAAGCAATAGCATCCCGGTCGTGCTATAAAGCATGATTTGTGGAATATGCATGCCTTTGAACCGCCATGCATAAAGACAAAGTAAAAGCCCCACACCGGTACCGATGTAGATAGATATGTCCTGCGTTATGAACTCACACAGTAAAATGGATATAATAACGGGGATAAATCCCAATGACATATTAAACTTTGAAGATAGAACTTTTTGATGACTCATTATCCGCACTATTTTGTCGTTTACTAAATTAACAACTTCTGAGATAAAAAGTTCTACTTTAAAGTCTTTTTTTGTAGATGTTGCACTGACCTTTCAGCATGATATGAAGAACGTACTAAGGGAGCACTTTCTACTTGGGTAAATCCTTTTTTCAATCCTATTTGCTTGTAAATAGCAAACTGCGCCGGTGTAATGTATTCGGCTACCGGATAATGTTTATGAGTGGGTTGCAAATATTGTCCGATAGTGAGGATGTGGCAACCTGCCAGGCGAAGGTCATCCATTAATTCTTCTACTTCTTCCTGGGTTTCACCCAAACCTACCATGATACCGGACTTGGTAGTAATGCCACTTTCTGCTATTTGACGCAAAACTTCAAGGCTGGTGTCATATCGGGCGGCACTGCGTACTAAAGGGGTGATACGCCGTACGGTTTCCATGTTATGGGAAATGATCTCCGGTTGGGCTTCTATTACCTGAGTGATGAGTTCTTTTCTTCCTTGGAAATCGGGTATTAAAACTTCAACGGTCGTTTCAGGATTTATACGCTTGATCTCTTGAATGGTTTGTGCCCAATGGGTCGCTCCAAGATCCGGCAAGTCGTCACGATCGACGGAAGTGATAACGGCATGAGAAAGTTTCATCAATGCGATTGACTCGGCTACATGAGTCGGTTCGTTCTCGTCCAATGGTAAAGGCTTGCCCGTTTGTGTATTACAGAATTTGCAGCAACGGGTGCAGATATCGCCACCAATCATGAAAGTAGCGGTTCCTTTTCCCCAACATTCGCCCATATTTGGGCAACGTCCGCTGCTGCAAATGGTATGAAGACAATGGGATTCAACAATCCGCTTTGTTTCGGTATAACGCTCATTGGCACCGATACTTATTTTAAGCCATTCCGGCTTGCGTACTCTGTCGCCCATTTCTATTTCAGTTCTTTATTGAAAAAGTTAGTCAACTTAGTATAAAGGTGCAATCGTGTATTGCCTCCGAAGATACTATGATTACGGTTGGTATAAACTTGCATGTCGAATTGCTTGCCAAGTTGTACCAAATGTTCTGCATATTCGGCACAGTTTTGGAAGTGAACATTATCGTCTGCCATTCCATGTACCAGCAAGAGGTTGCCGTTCAATTTATCGGCACGTGTAAAGGCTGATGTGGCTTTGTAGCCTTCGGCATTTTCTTTGGGCGTACGCATGAATCGTTCACCATAAACGGTATCATAATAATTCCAATCGGTTACAGCGGCTACGGCAGCTCCGGCTTTGAATACAGGAGTTCCTTCACTCATACTCATAATCGTCATATAACCTCCGAAGCTCCAACCCCAGATACCGATGCGGTTCTTGTCTACAAAAGGCTGGCGTCCCATATAAAGGGCGGTTTCTACCTGATCTTTGGCTTCCTTGATACCTAAATTGAGATAAGTGCATTTTTCGAATTCAGCGCCTCGTCCTCCGGTGCCGCGGCCATCCACGCACACTACGATGTAGCCTTGTGATGCCATGTAAGTCTCCCAACTAATGCTAAAGTTATCAAGTACTTGTTGTGAGCCCGGACCGCTGTATTGGAACATCAATACCGGATATTTCTTAGATGCTGAAAAATCTGTAGGTTTCATCATCCATCCGTTCAAGGTAGTGCCATCTGAGGTTTGGAATGAGAAAAATTCCTTTTGGGGTACATTATAGCCTGCAAGTTTTTGTTTCAGTTTATCGTTGGTTACGAGGGTAGACAAAGTTTTGCCTGTATGGTCGTTCAACGTGATGACCATTGGTGTACTAAGATTCGTGTAACGGTTCATGTAATACTTCAAGTTCGTGCTGAAGAGAGCATTATTGATACCTGTCTGATTGGAGAGCTTTATTTTCTTACCTTTGTTGTCTATCTTATAAACAGCTTTGCGCATGGGGCTTTCCTCATTGCTGGTGTAAAAGAAGCTGCCGGTTTCCGGATCGTAGCCCAAGAAGTCTTTCACTTCATAGTTGCCTGCGGTCAGTTGTTTCAGCAGATTGCCGCCCATGCTATACCAGTATAAATGGTTGTAACCGCTCTTCTCACTAACGAAACTGAAGTTTTCAGGGTAGAAGATAATGTTGTCAAATACGTTTTCTTTAATATAAGTATCACTTTCGTCACGCAACGCCAGTTTGCAAACTGTACTGCGCGGATCGGCAAAGTAAAGATCGAAACGGTTTTGATGACGGTTCAATGTCATTATGGCCAATTTATTGGGATCTTTGGTGAAACGGATGCGTGGAATATATCCGTCTGCATCAACCGGAACATTAAGTTTACGGGTTACTTTGGATTTGATATCGAAAGTATGTACCGAAACTTTGGAATTGGATTCGCCGGTTTTAGGGTATTTATAGGTATATTCTCCGGGATATTTTTCGTAGGCGGCAATGTGCGGGGCTTCACCGGCAAATACAGGGAAAGTGTAAGAGGGTACAGCCGATTCGTCGAAGCGGACAAATGCAAGCATCTTGCTGTCTGCACTGAATTCCAAAGCTCTATTGAAAGAGAATTCTTCTTCGTATACCCAGTCGGGAATACCATTTAGGATTTCGTTACGTTTTCCATCCTCTGTTACTTGGCTTTCGCTGTTACCATATATTAGTTTAACGAGGTAGATGTTATTATCGCGTACAAAAGCAACCATGGTTCCGTCCGGTGAAAAGACGGGTACTTGTTGCGGACCGCCATCCGAGAGCTTTTCAACTACATTATTGATTTTACCATCCAAGTTCCGTTTGAGGCTATAAAGATAGTGTACAGCTGTATAGGAATGGCGGTAGATAGGAGTTTTTTCTGTTGCGATCAATAGTTGATTTCCGTCCGGTGAAAAACTATAGCTGTTGAAAGTCTTGAAAGGGCATTCGCGTGCCGTGGCAGCATCGAACAATACTTCTACCGGTTTGCCTGTTTTGAAGGAATATTTAATGATTTGCGTACCTTCCGCATTCATCTGCGAATAATGTTCACCGTCGCCCGGGATAGGGATAACTCCATTAATGTTTTCGGGAGAAAACTGTCCTGATACTATTTCTTTTAAATCCAGCGCTTTGCCTCCTTGGGCAAAACAGAACAATGTGCAAAAGCAAAAAAGAAGTGTGATACTTATTTGTTTCATAACTTACATCTATAAATATTCTCTTGAAGTACAAAGGTACGATAAAAAATGAAGAATGAAGAATGAAAAAAGAAGAATTGCCATGAGAAAAGATATAATTATAGAAAGCCCTCCCTGCTATCTTGGGGGGAGAAGCAGGGAGGGGAGGTTCTCATTCACAGATGATGATAGGAATTTAGAGGATGATTGGAATAGCTTTACTTAGAGAATCTTTACTTTCTTTTGATATTCGGCAATAGCAGCATCCAGGCGTTCGTGGGCAGTGGTGTCACCCGGTACATTGTGTGACGGATGGATGTACAAATGTACGCCGCGGTCAGCAAGAATTTCGGCAACGGTAGTAATAGTCATCCATACCATAGTAACGAAACTCAGGGTGGACAATGGACCTACTTTGTCAAAATGGTCTTTTAAAGGTACGGATGCATCGACTAATGGTACGCAGGAGTCAACCACGATATCTGCAAGTTGGAAGAGGTTCTTTCCGCTGGAATGGCGGCTGGGTTTGTCACCCGTTTCGCTTGCCGAACCGTAAACAATGACTTTCATGCCCCTTTTCTTTGCTTCCAATGCCATGTCGATATTTACAGCATTGATACCGGTGTGGGAAAAGAGCCATAAGCAATCTTTGGTGTCGAAGTCGTAGTTCTTCATGATGGCTTGCCCGTAACCTTCTGTTCTTTCCAGGAAAAGGAACTGGTGAATTCCCATTTGACCGATAATCTGAGTGAAGAACGTCAACGGCAATTCGCAAAGAGGATGAAAACCTACAAAACTGCCGATGCGGGGATACATTTCTTCAACCGGAATCGTTGCGTGACCACAGCCAAATGTGTGTACCCAACGGTCAGCTTCAATAGTGTCTGCCATAACTGTAGCTGCTTTCTTAATGTTTTCCAACTGGGTAGCTTCCAGCTTTTCCATGATGCCATGGGCGTTTTTTAACCATTCAAGTGCTAACATAATGTCTTTTTTTAAGGTGAATAATTTATTTGAGTGAACGTTTAAACAAGAAGAGCATGATAACGAGTGACGCCATCATCATGTAAGGGTATACCCCGATGCCTATATTTTGTGAAGCTATTCCCATCAGGCTGTTCAGTAATGTCTGGCCAATGAGGGCTATTACTAATGCCACTCCGAAGGCTGTTCCCGAAAGTGAAGCGTAGCGGCTCCCTAGAATACTCAATATTACGGGGAAGGTGGAGGCCAATCCTGCACCAATCAGGACCATGCCTGAAGTGGCTCGTATAAATCCCGGTGAAAAAGTCAGCAGACCGAAACCGATAGCAGTAAGTATAAGGCTGCACAGAAGTACCGTTTCCTGCTTTATTTTCTTGAAGAGTATAACCAGTAACATACGCGCTACAGTCAGTCCCGCCACCATGCAAGTCAATGCTGCTAATGCTTGATTAGCCGAAATATCTGTGGTTTGTCCAAAGTAGAGTGTCGACCAATTGTTACATACCCCTTCGATACCGCTTTGAAAGAAGAGGATAAAGCTGAGCAACAGTAAACTACTCTCTTTCAGCAATCCCAATCCTTTTTTAACGGGGAAACCTTGTGCCTGCTTGGGTACCGGAAAGCGTATCGGAATGCAGTACAATATGCCGGCAAGCATGACGACTCCGATACCTTGCAAGATTGTTTCAAAAGTGTAATGCTTGGATAGTGCACTCAGCAAAGTAGGGATACCCAGTGCACCCAGTCCGTAGAACATGCCTAGCAAACTAAGCCGGGAACCTTTTTCTTCTTCGTCCGAAATGTCGGCTACCAAAGCATTTGTTTCTCCGTTAAGAATACCTCCTCCAAAGCCGATGAAGACGATGGATAGTTGTAGCATCGGAATACTATTGAAGAAAGAGAGCCCTTCGAGGCCTGATAGTACAATGATACAACTGGGTACTAATAAAGCTTTATGTCCGAAGCGGTCGACAATAGGACCAAAAACCAGAGATCCTACCAGCATGCCGATGGGCAGAAAGGTGACCAATGCAGTGGCTTGCAGATTGTCCAGAGCCAATTTGACTGTTAGTGCAGGCAGCACCGAACCTAGTGTAATCATGGATATGCCAAAGAAACACATTCCGATGCACGCAGCAGTGAAGACAAGGTTTTTGCGATAGTTGTTCATGGTTATTCTTTATAAAGATAATTCTTTATGGCAAGAAACGCCGCTCCTATCAATCCGGCATTTCCGGATAGTTGAGAAGATACAAATTCCACCTGCTTGATGCTGAGCGGTTGTGCCCATTTGCTGGCTTCTTTGTAGATGTCGTCTATGAAAATACTGGCAGGTCCGAATACGCCTCCGCCCCAGATAATCTTTTGAGGATTGAGCAAACTGACAAAATTGGCGGCAGCCATACCCCACATCTCAACCGCTTTTTGTAAAACAGACACTGCTATCGGGTCTTTTTCATTGTAAGCACTGAATACGTCATAGGCAGAAATACGGCAGATCGGCTTCTGACGTAAACGTCCTTTGTATGCTTTATTGGCGCGTACCGCATCCCGCACTCTGGCTCCGATACCGTTGCCCGAAGCGTAATACTCAAAGCATCCACAGGCGTCGTATTCCTCTTTATAAGGAGGTTGCAAAGCCATCCAACCGGTTGCGCCTATAATGTCACTAGCGCCATGGAGCACATGTCCGTCGATGATGATACCGGCGCCTATGCCTGTACCTACCGCAATAAATATGGCGCTATGGCAATCTTTGGCGGCGCCTTGCCACATTTCACCGTACATATAGCAAGTACGGTCGCTGTCAATGTATATATTTATGTTCGCCGGGGTTACTCTGCGTAGTTCTTCATATAACGGATAGTTTTCCCACTCTGGAATATTGGGCGCCCACACCCGGTTGGTTTGTGAATAAACAATACCGGGGATACAAACGCCTATCCCATCAATTTGTATACGGCTTCTACGAGCTATGGTAAGTAGTTTCTCCAGTATATCTGTGGCAAGTTTGCCAACTTCGTGACCGGTCCGTCCTTTTAATAGTCGTTTCCGGTTGAATAGCATACTTCCGTCAGGAAGAAAAATAGCGCTGGCTATTTTGGTGCCACCGATATCCAGTGCAATTGTTGCCATGATAGTATAGTATTAATAGGTTGATTTACTAAGGTTGTATACAAAGCTAGGGATTTATTTCAATCTCCATGTATGTAAACGAAGTAATTTATGTGCAAAATATGTCACTAATCACTAATTAATATTTAGTGCAGATGGACTTAGATGTCTGATTACTCTATTAAATGCTTTATAATCAATATGTGCAACATTTTTTTTTACAGTATAAAATGTTGCTGTTCATGTTCGTTAACAAATAAAAGATCGGTATTAAAAGAAAACTTATTTGGCATAAAGGCGAAAGTTGCTTTTCCTATAAGATAAACTTTAATCAAAAGCTTTAATCTTATAATCAGAAGTTTTGATTATATAATCAAAACTTTCGGTTTTATAATCAAAAGTTTCGGTTATAGTTTTCTCTAAAGGAAAGAATGCTTTTATCTTTATGCAAAGCAAATTTTAAATAAGGATTGAAGATGTTTTCTTTTTAAAAACCTTATTTTTGCCGTAATAATAGAATAGTACCATATGAGTGTTATGCCTTTTTACAATGAGTTTCCTCAATTCCTGAAGCGCTATTTTCCATATAAAGTGCAGAAAATATCGTTGAATGCCGGCTTTACTTGTCCCAACCGGGATGGGAGTAAAGGCTATGGTGGTTGTACTTATTGTAATAATCAGACCTTCAATCCTGATTATTGCCGTACGGAGAAACCTATTACCCAACAACTGGATGAAGGAAAACTTTTCTTTGCTCATAAATATCCGGAAATGAAGTATCTAGCCTACTTCCAGGCATATACCAATACCTATGGTGAATTGGAAAGCTTGAAACGGAAATATGAAGAAGCATTGTCGGTAGATGGAGTGGTGGGATTAGTTATCGGAACCCGTCCCGATTGTATGCCTGATAATCTGCTTCGGTACTTGGAAGAGATAAACAAGCATACTTTTCTTTTGGTAGAATATGGAATAGAAAGTACCAATGATGTGACTCTGAAACGTATTAACCGTGGACATACCTTTCAAGTAACCAGGGATGCTGTAACTCGAACAGCGGCTTGTGGCATTCTGACCGGTGGACATGTTATTCTGGGATTGCCGGGTGAAACCCACGAAAGCATTGTGACACAAGCTAAGGTGTTATCGGATTTACCGCTTACTACCTTGAAAATGCATCAGTTACAGCTAATAAGAGGTACCCGTATGGCATTGGAATATGAGCAGCGTCCGGAAGATTTCCATTTGTTTGATGTGGACGAATATATTGAACTTGTCATAGATTACGTTGAACATCTGCGTCCCGATCTTGTGTTGGAACGTTTTGTGTCGCAGTCGCCCAAAGATTTACTGATTGCTCCCGACTGGGGACTAAAAAATTATGAATTTAATCATCGGGTTCAAAAAAGAATGAAAGAACTGGGTGCTTATCAAGGCAAGAAGTATGATATGTGAGAAAAAAGCATTAATTTTGCCGCTGTTAGAATATGGAATCAATCTAAATTAGAGTAAACAATGAACCCTAAAACTTTGATAAAAGGAAAAATCCATTACGTGGGAGTGAATGACCGCAACAAGCATTTATTTGAAGGAATGTGGCCGTTACCTAACGGAGTGTCTTACAACTCTTATCTGATAGATGATGAAACAGTAGCGTTGATAGATACGGTAGATATCTGCTATTTTGAGGTATATCTTCGCAAGATTAAATGTATTATTGGTGATCGTCCCATTCAATATCTTATCATCAACCACATGGAACCGGATCATTCCGGCTCTATCCGTCTTATTAAGCAGCATTATCCCGACATTGTTATCGTCGGAAATAAGCAGACTTTCGGCATGATCGAAGGTTTTTATGGCGTGACAGGCGAACAGTATATGGTGAAGGATGAAGATTTCCTTGCTTTAGGACATCATACACTTCGTTTTTATATGACCCCTATGGTGCACTGGCCTGAAACGATGATGACTTTCGACGAAACGGAAGGTGTTCTCTTCGCCGGTGACGGATTCGGATGCTTCGGTACGCTGGACGGCGGTTTCCTCGATACACGTATCAATCTGGATAAATATTGGGATGAGATGGTGCGTTACTATTCTAATATTGTCGGAAAATATGGTTCTCCGGTACAAAAGGCGCTGGCGAAGTTGGGCGGTCTGCCTATTTCTACCATCTGCTCAACTCACGGACCGGTGTGGACTGATAATATAGCCAAAGTTATCGGTATCTACGATAAGTTGAGCCGTTATGCCACCGACGAAGGTGTAGTTATTGCATACGGTTCTATGTACGGCAATACGGAACAAATGGCTGAGGCCATCGCTGCCGAACTTTCCGCACAAGGTATCAAGAATATTGTGATGCATAATGTAAGCAAAAGCAATCCCTCTTATATACTGATGGATATCTTTAAATACCGTGGTTTGATTATCGGTAGTCCTACCTATAGCAATCAGATTTATCCCGAAATAGAATCCTTGCTTTCCAAGATATTGGTGCGTGAGGTGAAAGGACGTTATCTCGGCTATTTCGGTTCATTCTGCTGGGCAGGTGCAGCCGTGAAGCGTATGGGCGAGTTTGCAGAAAAGAGCAAGTTCGAAATCGTAGGCGACCCGGTAGAGATGAAGCAGGCAATGAAAGATATCACTTACGAACAATGCGAAAACCTGGCACGTGCCATGGCAGACCGTTTAAAGAAAGACAGGTAGAGATTTATGATTTATGATTTATAATTTATGCAGCGTCACAATAGAGCCTATAAATTATGGATCATAAATCATAGATCATAAATTATAAATCATAAATCTATTAACAATGAGACTAATCATTCAGCCGGATTATCAATCCGTATCACAGTGGGCGGCACATTATGTAGCTGCGAAAATCATAGCAGCTAATCCTACGCCTGAGAAACCGTTTGTATTGGGATGTCCTACCGGATCTTCTCCTCTGGGCATGTACAAAGGTTTGATCGACTTGAACAAGAAAGGTATCGTGTCTTTTCAAAACGTGGTTACTTTTAATATGGATGAATATGTAGGTTTGCCTCAGGATCATCCCGAAAGTTACTTCTCTTTTATGTGGAATAACTTCTTCAGTCACATCGACATCAAACCAGAAAACACCAATCTGTTGAATGGTAATGCGGCCGACTTGGATGCTGAATGTGCACGCTACGAAGAAAAAATAAAGTCTTACGGTGGCATCGACCTGTTTATGGGTGGCATCGGTCCCGACGGACACATTGCTTTCAATGAACCGGGTTCTTCTTTGTCTTCACGTACCCGTCAGAAGACGTTGACTACCGATACTATCATTGCTAACTCCCGTTTCTTCGATAACGACGTGAATAAAGTTCCCAAAACTGCATTGACAGTAGGTGTAGGCACTGTGCTGAGTGCTAAGGAAGTGATGATTATTGTAAATGGTCACAACAAGGCTCGTGCACTCTATCATGCGGTAGAAGGTCCTATCATGCAAATGTGGACAATCAGTGCATTGCAGATGCACGAAAAAGGTATCATTGTTTGCGATGATGCTGCTACTAATGAATTGAAAGTGGGTACTTACCGTTATTTCAAGGATATCGAGGCAGACCATTTGGATGCAGAAGGATTGCTGAAGTAAGCGGACTCTGTATATAATATTTAGAAGCGCCATTCATTCTCTGTCGAAGAGGATTGAATGGCGTTTTTTTATTATCTTTGTAGAATAAGTGCTATCTTTGTCATAATTGTACTCATTAACTGTAGTAGATATGGAACTTAATATTCGGCGTTATCCGATAGGTATACAGAATTTCGAAGAACTTCGCAACCGTAATTGCGTGTATGTTGATAAGACGGAGTTGATTTATAGGCTGACTAATACCGATAAAGTCTATTTCTTTAGCCGTCCCCGCCGATTCGGGAAAAGCCTGCTTATATCTACACTTGAAGCCTACTTCCAAGGCAAGAAAGAACTATTCGAAGGTTTGGCTATGGAACAGTTGGAAAAGGATTGGACGGTGTATCCAGTATTGCATGTTGATTTCAGTTTGACGAAGTATACAACTTTGTTTGATTTGCAGGAGCAGTTGAACCTTTTTTTATCTCGCTGGGAGCTGATCTACGGAAAGAATGAACAAGAAGAAACCCCTGCCGCTCGTTTGCAGGGAATCATCCTACGTGCTTATGAGAAGACCGGAAAGCAAATAGTTGTACTCATTGATGAGTATGATGCCCCCCTGTTGGATAGCAATTCGGACATTCCTTTGCAACAACAACTCCGCAACGAGATGCGCAAGTTCTTTAGCCCTCTCAAAGGGATGGGGCAGTATCTTCGTTTCCTTTTCATTACAGGTATCAGTAAGTTCAGCCAGTTGAGTATCTTTAGTGAACTGAATAATCTGAAGAATATTAGTATGCGTGATGATTTTAGTGCGCTTTGTGGCATTACCGAGCAAGAATTGCTTACTCAATTGAAATCTGATATTGAGCGGATGGCTGAGGCGAACGGTGAAACCTACCAGGAAGCTTGCTTGCACTTGAAACAACGATATGATGGATATCACTTCAGTAAATCTTGTGCAGATATATATAATCCTTTCAGCCTGTTCAATGCTTTTGACGCAAAGGAATACAAGAACTATTGGTTCTCTACAGGAACCCCGACTTTCCTGATAGATATCCTCAAACGCGCGGATTTCGATGTACGTAGCTTGGAAGGTGTCGAAGCTACCGATGAACAGTTTGATGCACCTACCGAACAGATAACAAGTCCTATTCCGGTACTTTACCAAAGTGGATATCTCACGATTAAGGGGTACGATCCTGCTTTTCAGATTTATCGCTTGGCATATCCCAATGGTGAAGTACGTAAAGGTTTTATTGAATCACTTCTTCCTGCTTATATACAACTTCCAGGGCAGCAGAATACTTTCTATGTCGTATCTTTTATTCGCGATCTGCTGAAAGGAGACATCGAGAGTTGTCTGGAACGCACCCGTTCTTTCTTTGCTTCTATTCCCAATGATTTGGAAAACAAGACAGAAAAACATTACCAGACCATTTTCTATCTGCTGTTCCGCTTGATGGGGCAGTATGTAGATGCCGAGGTGAATAGCGCCATTGGTCGTGCGGATGTTGTTGTGAAACTACAGGATGCCATCTATGTTTTCGAGTTCAAGTACGATGGGACTCCCGAAGAAGCTTTGGCACAGATTGACAGTAAGCAGTATGCTATTCCTTTTCAGGCGGATGGCAGGAAAATTTTCAAGATTGGCGTGAACTTCGATAGTGCTACAAGGACGATTGGGGGGTGGACAATCAAGGAATGATCAGTCTTTAATTCTCTGCTGAAGAGAAATGAAAGGCATTTTTTTGTTGCATATTCAATTAACGTAATGACAGGTATGGAAAAGGTTAAAGGAATTCCTTACGGGAAAGCGAACTTTAGCGATGTGCTAGATCAGAACTATAATTGATTCTTTTATCAACGATCACATGTATATAGATAACCTTGCGAAATAATGCGAAGTATGAATATGATTAAGAAAATCTTGTTTTTATGTTTGATTGCGTTAACCTGTTCTTGTACAAATAGAAACAGTGGAGAATTGTATATGCTCGAAAAGAAAGATAAAATTTTATCTTTTTCTATTATGGAAGATGTGAGGATGCCTCAAATCTCAGTTATTACATTTGAAGAAAAGGGGAAAAACTATTTAAGCTTTCAGAACTTGCCTCAAAGTGAGATTCTTATTTATTCAATAGATTCACAGAACTTAGTCAAAAGATTGTGGATAAATACGGAAGGAGATAAGTCCGTGCCTGGTGGATTTGGAGGATACTACATTGCTGATATGGAACACATTTTTATTCCGAGTGTTTATGTCAGTACAATATTGGTAGTAGATACTACGGGGAATGTAAAACAGAAGATAGATTATGCGCGAACAAGAGAAAACCAGCAATTGATACCTTTTATACCGAGTGATAAGTCTCAGATGGTTTTTATAGGTGATAATTTGTACATTCCTCAAACAATGAATCTTAGGTTGGGTGATAAGGCGATAGAGAAAAGTCCGGTTAAAGTAGTAATTGATACAATGCAGAAGTCGGTAGAGCCACTTCCTATGAGATTTCCTCCCCTGATTAGTTATAAAGACTTCGGAACAGTGGGTGCTTTTGGGGCAGAATATTCTTGTTGTTACGATGGAAATAGCTTTATATATTCTTTTATTGCTGATGAAGACTTATATGTAACCTCTTCTGTACACAAGCAGGTAGAGAAGAAGAAAGCTAAAAGCAAATACATAGAGAATGTTACTGTTTTTCGTTCTAATAACGATGACTTTCAGAAAATGCTGAAAGAACAATGTGAGCACGCATCGTATGGCAAGATCTTGTATGACAAATATAGAGATGTTTATTATCGATTCGTTTATCCTCCATGCAAGATTGATGATTATTCGGGCGATTATCTTGATTTGTTCCGTTCGGGCAGAAAAGCCTTTTCTGTTATGATTTTAGATAATCAGTTGAATGTGGTTGGAGAGACTTCTTTTCCTGCATATACATACAATTCAAATCTTACTTTTATTTTGGAAGATGGATTGTATATTAGCTTGAATCATGTAAAAAATCCCGAATATTCTGACGATGTACTTCGTTTTCAAAGATTTGAAATGGAGAAGATGAAACACTAGTTAGGATTGTGTATTATCTATAGGTCGTTGGATAAATACTAAGTAGGAACTAGCAATATTTATAAATAGTTTGATTATAAGTCTTCTTTTTTTGTTAATTTTGCAGAATTACAAACTGCTGAATTGATGAAAGAGAAGACAAAATTACTGTTGATATATACAGCTATGGGCATCATTGCCGCAGGCATTACAGCTTATTTTTTGTATCAGAACCGAATGGAATTCTGGAAGGCGCAGGCTTGCAGTGCTTTTCGTGTAGCTCTAGTGAAGGAGCTACATGAGCGAAGTGGAATAGAGATATACTTCAGTAGAAGTGGAAACATAAGTTTGCCTACGGATTCTATTGATCTCAAAAAAGAACCGATAGAAATTACGTTGGAGAGCGAATATGGACGACGGAACTTTCTTATTCCTTATGAAAAGCATATCCATAACGTAGAACGCTATTCTGATATACGGGGAATGCATTCATATCTATTACATGTAAAGCCATTGGTGGCAGATTCATTGAATAGGATTTGGGAGAATCTGTTGACTGAAATGGAATTTTCCGGAAAAACAATAGTGCGTGCATCCGTAGCTGATTGGTCGGAACATGAAACTTATACATATTCGGACGATTCGCTATATGTGGCAAAATCAGATAGTCTTATATCCTACTATTTGGGCACTAGGTGCGAAGTTGGTGTGACGGGGTATTTGTATAATCCTTGGTGGATGGCCTTTACAATCAAAGATCAGGTTTTGCTATGTATTCTGGTAATTTGTTGCTTCTTGCTGTTTTTTATACAAGAATATATTGCTAAGGTTTATCGTTGTTTCTTTGTTAAAAAGGTACCTGTAATTATAGAGAAAAAAGTGCCTGTTTTTGTTGCTGAAAAAAGTCAGGCACATATTTGTCAGTTGGAAAAAGATTTGCATTTTGATGCTGATTCCAGAAAATTGTATTGGATTAATACTAATAGGTTTGTGAAACTGACTTCGTTGCAAGCTAAACTGTTACAGGGATTCTTGGAGGCGAAAAATTATAGGTTAACGATCAATGAAATAATCGAATTGCTATGGGCGGATGGTTCAGGTACATCTGAAAGAGTGCATACTACTATCAAAAGACTGCGCGATTGTTTATCTGAAATTTCAGATTGGCGAATAGTAAATGAAAATTTGGGTTATCAATTAAAAAGTCCCCATTCCATCGAAGAAATAGAATAATAATAGACTAATTTTTTTTTGCTGACAATGTCTGACATGGATTAAAATATGCCTTTGTCAGACTTTGTCAGACTTATTATTTTGAGGTTTCCTTTCTTTTCCGATAACTTTGTACCATCTTTTAAAAAAGATATTATATTATTAGTATGAAAAACATGAGTACAATGAAAAAGAAACTTCTATTTATCGGCTTGTTTTTAGTTGTAACAATTGCCGTATCTTTTCAAATCAAAACAGAGAGGGAAAGTTTAGAGAGCTTGATGCTGGAAAATATAGACGCTTTGGCGTCTGATGAATGGGGGAGCGATGTTACATGCATTGGAACTGGCTCTGTAGATTGCCCCATAGATCATGTTGGAGTGTATCTTGTACAAGGATATTATAGTCTTGAAAACCCTAATTAACATACTGCTTCTGTTTGCGGTATTAGCTGCTTGTACATCTTCTCCTCATAGCGAGGGACAGTCTTATGCGGACTTTCCGCAAATGCGAGAGCTGAAAGGAAAAGCGATAACATTGGATACAGCTTTGTTTCGTTATCCCTTTCGTGTTCGGGTGCAAGGAGATAAGGCGGTAGTGATGGATTTACATGGAGCGGACTATTTCTGTCATATTTTCCACTATCGGGATTTTCACTATTTGCTCTCTTTTGGCAAGCATGGAGAAGCACCCGATGAACAAATTTCTATACAAAATATTCGATGGAATGGAGATTTTTTGTGGGCACTCGATGCAAACAAGTCAGAATTAACTCGGTTTGGATTTGATTTATCCGGTGATTCACTGCTTCGTCAAGAAGTAGTGAACCTGGATAAAGATATACTCCGAGCATTGGACTTTGTGATGTACGATGATACAACCTTCATCATTCCCGATTATTCAGGTGATAATCGTTTCTGTTGGATGAATCGTCAAGGAAAATTGTTGCGTAAGATGGGGGAGATCCCTTCTACCAACGAAGACGCTTTGAAGAATGCTCGTCCCGCATTGGCACAGGCATGGCGTAGCTTTATTGATTACAATTCTCGTAATGGTGTGCTGGCAGCAGTAACCCAATTGGGTGAAGTGCTCGAAATTTATAACTTGAAAGATAGTACACATGTAGTACGCATTGGTCCCAATGGAGAACCTAAATTTCAAATATCCGATGGTTATGGTATTCCTACAGGTATAATGGGTTTTAGTGATGTGCAGGTAATGGATAATGCCATATATGCTGTTTTTCATGGACGGTCGTTTAAGGAAATTGCACAGAATGGGCAGAAAGGTATCTATATAGATGGAGGGCAATATATTTATGTATTTAGCTTAAAGGGTGAACCTCTGTGTAAATATGTATTAGATCATTATATCTATGGTATATCGGTGAATGAAGAAAAGGGTATCATTCTTGCTACAGATGTAAACAAGGATGAACCTATACTTGAATATAAGTTGAATTAATAAAAATAAAGGAATGGATAGTTTACGTTTGTTGGAAGCTACGCACCATCCATTCCATAACCCACTAAAGAAAGGAGGTTTGGGCAAAGGTACATATTTAATTTGAAGAAGCAATACGTTTGCTTTTTCCGTTGAAAGGATAGATGCGGAAATGATATAAATACTAATTTTTTAAATAATTTGAATATGAAGAAATTCGTTAAAATAGGATTTGTAGCGGTATTTGCTGCAATTGCAGGATATGGGGTTTATACATCACAAAAAAGCGAATTTATGTCCGATTTGGCTTTGGCTAATGTGGAAGCATTAGCTTATAGTGGTGAAGTTATTGTAGGACGCCCTTGTGCTTGTGTGCCTTATAGTTGGTGTCTGTATTACTATCCTTGGGAACAATGGGAAGAACCAGGAGCTTTTTATGATTAATGTGAATAAGTAATTCGAATAGCACATCTGCAAGTGAGTTAGGGGTTAAAGTCGATAGTTCTGCTACTCGTAAACAGATGGATACGTCAATCAGAGTATTGGCTTGACCCCTATAACTCCTAATTTATGTTACTAAGATTTTTTCTAGTATGTTAAAAGGCTGAATTGCGCTTTTATTATGATATATTTGAGTATCCTTTGTTTTACATTTTTTTATAATAGTTGATTTCTTACGTAACTACTCAGGTATCCTAACTGTCTGTCATCCTGAGTTTTCCGAAGGAACTCCTCCCTCTCAGATACAGAGAAGAGATGCTTCGACTGCGCTCAGCATGACAAATAGTACTGATTATCAGAGGACATGATACCTGAGTAGTTACTTTCTTGCTTACAGTATCTAATAAATCTTATTTACAATGAAACTATATATAAGTATATTGATTATATTATCTCTTTCTGCTTGTAGTGGGAAAGAGGAATTTTCTATTTTTTCTGATTTTACACGAACTGTGGAGTTGAAAATAGTAGATTCGCTTGATTTGGAAAGAACAGGAATTTTAAATCCACATTATATCCAGTATAAGGATAGCTTTTTAATTTTGTGTAGTATGTCTGGTAGTAAAGAAATTTTCTTCTGGAATCTTCGAACTAATCATGTTACTACTCGTAATGTCATTGGACAAGGAGCAGATGAAATGCCTCAATATTCTATTGTGAAAACAGTTGAACCTTCTTCGTTTCGCTTTGCAAACCACCGACAAGGACAAATCTATGAAATGGATTTGGAGAAATTACAGATAGATTTGAATACTAAACATTCTCTATATTGTAAGTTACCGGTTGAAGTGGGTGATTTTCCTCTTCGCTTCATTGAAACAGAGAATTATGTGTTCGGTATAGGGATATTTAAAGAAGGACGTATTTATTCGTTTGATAAAAGAATAAATAAAGTTGTAACGAGTATGGATTATCCTTTAAATGAAGATATTGAAAAGATCGATCAAATACATAAAGGGGCTTTGTTCACGAGTACAGTCATGGTTAGTAATAATAAAACATTAGTGTTAAGTTGTTTTGGCTTGATTGATTTCTATGAGATAATGCCTGATGGATCTTTATCTTTGAAATGCAAACATCATTATTCATTTCCAAAATTCCAGACGATGGAAGTTGGAAAAGTCATTACTTTTGACCGTGATGATATATATGCAATCAGTGATATGGATACAGATGATCGTTTTGTTTATCTATTGTATTCTGGGAAAAATGTAAAGGATAAAGGAGAAGATGCTTACAATTGTTCTCATTTATTGGTCTACGATTGGAATGGTAATCCTATTACACATTGCATATTACCTAAATCCTTATATGGTTTTAGCATTCATGGGAATAAGTTGTATGGATTAAATCGTGAGTCAATTCCGATTACTTATATTTATTCATTGGATAATGTGCTGTAAATGTAGATGAATAATTAAATTTTGAGATGTGAAATATTTCCTAATATTGTTGTTGGTATTTTATTCTTGTGGAGGGAAAAATACTAATTCCATTGATAATATGGTTAGTGAATGGGTTGGAAAAGAAATAAAATTTCCTTTAAGTACTCCGTTTATTGACTTTGGAGAGAAGAATAGTGTGACTTTTGAAGAAACAGATTATCGTATAGTTTCTTATGTAGATCCGGATGGATGTTTGAGTTGTAAATTACAATTACCTCATTGGAAGAGGTTTATTAGTGAAGTGGATTCTGTTAATTCAGGCAGAAAAATTCCTTTTCTTTTTTATTTTTATCCAAAAAGTAAAAAAGAACTATATTTATTATTTGAACAGTACAACTTTACATATCCTATATACATTGATGAGGATGATAGCTTAAATAAATTAAATCATTTTCCAATGGATATAATGTATCAAACATTCTTGTTAGATACAAATAATAAAGTGTTGATTATTGGTAATCCAACACTAAATCCTAAAATAAAAGAATTATATTTGAAGAAAATTCAAGATAAAAATTTTGAGTTTATCAATGAAAAAAAAACTGTTCAAACTCAAATAGAAATCTTCAATACTGTTCGACTATTTGGATGTTTTGACTGGCAGAAAGAACAAAAAGCAACTTTCGTTTTGAAAAATATAGGTGATAAGCCATTGGTTATTGAAGACGTGAATACTTCTTGCGGCTGTACCTCTGTGGATTACTCTAAGGAACCTGTACGGCTTGGTGGAGAAATTCGTTTGGAAGTAATTTATAAGGCAGATCATCCAGAACATTTTAATAAAACGATAACTGTGTACTGCAATTCAGAATCATCTCCAATAAAGCTTACAATCTCTGGTAACGCACAATAAAAGTGCTTGCCAAGTGTCTATGCTCATGAATAGTGATGAATATGTAGAATAATTGATATAGTATGAGAAAATGTGGCCTTTTATTTGTGTTTTTGCTTCTTTGCTCATGTGCAAACAATCATCGCTTGAACAAAGTCCTCGATTTAGCAGGAAATAATCGGGGAGAGTTAGAAAAAGTACTCATTCATTATAAAGATAGTGGTGAGAAATATGATGCTGCTTGCTTTCTAATTGAAAATATGTCTAAATGTTATAGTTACAAAGGTTGGTTATTAGATACATTAAGATATTGGAAATCTACTACAGATTCATTTGGAAATATTGATAATAAGCAAGTTGTAAAATGGGAGAAATATCCTGCCTCCATGATGGATAAGGAATATGACATTCATGTTATAACGGCTGATTATTTAATTCGAAATATAGATCAGGCTTTTGAGGCATGGAAAAAAAGGCCTTGGAATAAGAATCTTCCTTTTGATGAATTTTGCGAACTGATCCTGCCTTATCGTATCGGTGATGAAACATTGGAAGACTGGCGTAGTGCTTATAGTAAGGAGTTTTCGTTTTTATTAGATTCTGTTTATACGGGAACGGATATGATGGAGGCTGTAAAAGTGGTAATGGAACATCTGAAAAAAACGGGATTCCGGTTTAATATTGATTTTGACTCTCCGCATTTGGGTGCTCTCTTTTTACTGGAGAATAGGGTAGGAAAGTGTGTTGATAACTGTGATTTAGAACTTTATGCATTACGCTCTTTAGGTATTCCTGTTACCATAGACATGTATATTTATGAATCGGAATCCAGAATGGGGCATACATGGGATGTGGTGAGAGACACCGCCGGTAATTATGTTAATATCAACTTCTTCAATATAGCTCACTCTAAACGGGAAGTGGATGGAAGGAGGATAGGGAAGGTATATCGTTATTGTTATGGTCTGCAAAAAGAAAAATTGAAATTCGTGAATTTGAGAGGTGAAATACCTCCTTTATTTAGACATTGTTTTGTGAAAGATGTTTCTGAAGATTATTTTAAAGACAGTTTGGTATTGGATTTAGGCGATGTGAATGCTAACTATGTATATTTAGGCCTTTTTAAGTCGCAAAGTTCAGGTGAAGGTGTGGCCATGGCCGAATTGCTAGAGGGGAAAGCTTCGTTTAAGAATGTTGAATCTAATATGATATATATACCTCTTATTTATAAGAACTCGAACTATGAATCCACTGACTATCCTTTTTTCTTTGATGGTGAAAAGGCGCAGCCCTTTATTCCTGATTTATCAGAAAGAGAGACTGTTGTTTTACAGAGAAAAGCAGCCTTCTTTTACTGGATTAAAGATTGCTTTCGCAGTGTGGTAGGTGGAAAATTTGAGATATCGGACCGGAAAGAATTCTTCGGAATCAAGCCCTTTTATTGCATAAACGATACCCCGCACGCTAACCGTATATTTGTACGTTTACCGGAGTTGGTGAAAGGTAGGTATGTCAGATTCTCTACAGCAAAAGACAAACGCGTTGAATTAGCTGAATTGTCTTTTAGTCATGATGGAGTGAATGTAATTCCTTTGAAAATAGAAGGGAATTCTCCGGAAAATAAACATCTTAAAATAGATAATGTGATTGACGGTGATGTACTTTCCTACTATAGACCCCAAAAGGACGGTGCTTCTATGATAGTGGATTTTGGTAGGGAGATATGTTTTAATGAATTGATGTATATGCCCAGAAACGATGATAACTTTGTCCGTATAGGTGATGTCTATGAGTTATTCTATCATGGCGGGAAAGAGGGTTGGATTTCGTTGGGACGGAAAAAAGCTGTTGGTACTTTCTTGACATATGACAATATGCCCAAAGGAGCGCTTTTTTACCTGCATGATATAACACGAGGCAAAGAAGAACAAGTATTTCGGATAGAGAATGGAAAACAGATTTTTATATCAAATTTCGGGAAATGAATAATTTATAAATAAGTGCAGGTATGTGGAAGTATAGTCTGTTGCTATTATTGTTTTTTACCTCTTGTCAACGGGATCATCGCCTGTCTGATGCTCTTGAATTTGCCGGAGATAATCGGGCTGAATTGGAGAAGGTTCTCGCTCACTATAAAGATAGCGGTCAGAAATATGATGCAGCCAGTTTTTTGATAGAAAATATGCCGATGTACTACGCATATAGAGGTGCTGTCTTGGATTCAGCTAAATCAGTGTTACTGTCTGCTGACACTAATGGTTACATATTACCGGAACGTGTCTCCCGTTGGGGACACCCGAATCCACAATTTTTGGAGAAGGTTTATGATGCTCATGTGATTACGGCTGATTATCTGATAGATAATATAGATCGTGCTTTCGTTGCTTGGAAATGTCGTCCTTGGAATAAATATTTGTCTTTCGATGATTTTTGTGAGTTGATTCTACCTTATAGGGTGGATAACGAGCCGCTGGATAATTGGCGGGAAGCGTATGAAGAGCGGTATAATTTTTTGCTTGATTCTATTTATAAAGGAACCGACGTTATGGAGGCCGCTTCCATGGTAGGCAAATATTTGAAGAAGGAAGGCTTTATTTATAATTGGGAACTTAGTACGCCTCATTTGGGGGCTTCTTTTTTGTTGGATCATCATTTGGGCACTTGCTCGGATGCTTGTGATTTAGCAGTGTATGTAATGCGTTCTTTAGGTATTCCCATAACTATAGACTATTATCCCTATTGTCCGGAATCGCGTAAAGGACATACTTGGAACTCTGTTCGTGACACTACGGGAACTTTTTGGGGTATGTGGTTTACGGAAAAAGAGTTGAAACGGGGAGAAGTGTATTCCGATGGTAGAAAATCGGGAAAGATTCTTCGGAAGTGTTTTGCCGCTCCGCGCTATAAGGATGCTTCGGTAGACTATTTCCCGGACACTTTGCGAGTAAAGGTAAAGGATAAAAATTTAGAGCATTTGTTTCTGGGTGTTTTCCATCCTAATAATAGTTGGGTGGTGGTAGACGGTACAACTATTCACAATGGGGAAGCTGTATTTCCACATGTAGAGGCGAGAGTTATCTATGCACCACTCAAGAAAAAAGCAAATGGCGAATTTATAACAGTGGACTATCCGTTTTATTTTGATGGGAAAGAGGTGCATCCGTATACCCCGGATAGAACGAGAAAAGAAAAAGTGGCTTTATTGCGTAAATATCCTTTGCTTGCGTGGACAGCCAATTATCTGAATGGTATATATGACGGACGATTTGAATTCTCGAATAGTGACGATTTTAAAAAGATAGACTACTACTATCAGGTGCCTGATACTCCTCGCATTTGTTATAATGAAGTGATATTTCCTAAAGAGTTACAATGCCGTTATGTACGCTACATCGCTCCAAAAGAGAAAAACACGGATATAGGAGAACTTTTATTTTACAAAGAAGAGAATAGGTATATCCCTGTAGAGGTGAAAGGGGCTAAAGCGGAAAATTTGACTAATGTGGTCGGTAAGATGTTCGATGGTGACCCATTGACGTATTATTGCACTTGGCTACCGGGCTCTACGTTGTTCATGGATTTTGGAAAATCGGTACCGATGGACCGTTTTGTATTTATTCCACGTAATGACGATAACTTCATTCGTATAGGTGATATTTATGAATTGTATTATCATGGAGGTGCCGAAGGTTGGGTTTCTTTGGGACGTAAGACTGCCGTGCTGCCGGAGTTAGTCTTTGATAATATGCCACATGGTGCACTATTCCATTTGCGTTGTTTGACGCGTGGGGTGGAAGAACTTCCTTTTCAAATAGAAAATGGAGAGCAGGTATTTATCAGTAATTTGAATAGCGTGAAGTGAAGGATTTAAGACAAATATCTAAGTGGCTGAATAGAATCATGAATCTGTTTTTCTATTTGTGTTTACTAGTTGTAATACTCATTGTATTGCAGGTGTTTGTTGTAACTTCTTTCAATATACCGTCTGATTCAATGGCTCCTTCCATGCAGCCGGGGGATGTTATATTAGTAGATAAATGTACGAAAGGAGCAAGGTTGTTCGATGTATTGGGGGCATTGAATCATGAGCCTGTAGATATTCATCGGATGCCGGGATGGCGAAAGTATAAGCGCAATGATATATTGGTTTTTAACTTCCCTTATCAGGAACAACGCTGGGATAGCATTAATTTGGACGTAATGAAGTATTATGTAAAACGCTGTGTCGGTTTACCTGGGGATACCTTGGAAATAAGAAATGGATATTATAAAATAGGTGGTATACGTGAGAGAGTAGGGTGTTTAATTGCTCAACAGCAAATAACCGAACTACCCGATAGCGGGGCGTCTGTTGTAATGCATTCATTTCCTTGGAGTGAAAAGTTGAAATGGACTATCAAAGAATTTGGTCCTTTGCCAATACCGATGAAGGGGCAGAAGGCAAGGATGGATTCTACCTCATGGTCGCTCTATCAGCAGTTGATTGGTTGGGAGCAAAAACAACGGCTGCATATTAATGGAAATGGTGACGTCTATTTGGGCGATAGCTTGATAAGAGAATATTGTTTCAAAGAGAACTACTACTTCATGGCGGGTGATAATGCTTACAACTCCCAGGATTCTCGATACTGGGGATTATTACCGGAAAGTTTTATCGTTGGCAGGGCGGTCATGATATGGAAATCGGTAGATATAGCAGGACATATACGCTGGAACAGGATTTTGAAGAAGGTTGAATAAAAGCAATATAAAATATTATACGAAAATATGTTTTTAGGGTTAATAATGGAAAGAATGAAAAGAAACATAGTATATCTAGTTTATAGCATTCAGTTCATAGCTGTTATGGCTTTTCTGTCATTAGTATGTACTGTGAACTCTACACTTCCGACAGGAGAGATTATTTACCAGTGGGTTTGGTTGGATAAAGCATCTATACTTGCAGGGTTTTGTATTTTAGTATCTCTACTTTTCAGGGGAAAGGGGCTTACTCTTAACATTTCTTCTGCTGTTTCATGGTCTCTGATTATATTCTGTTGCATAGAAGCTATTTGGGGCTTGCGTCAACTCTATGGCTTTACGTTTTCCAGGCATTCGCTTTATGCTTTGACTGGTTCTTTTTTTAATCCCGGTCCTTATTCTGGCTATTTGGCAATGGTGCTTCCCATCTGTTTGCATCAATGGTTGGCTTGTAAAAAGGGAGAGGGGATACTTCGACAGGCTCAGTATGGCAAATACGATCTAAGGAATATTGTATGGTGGGGAGAACGTATAGTCTCAGGTGGTGCAATACTACTGATTCTTTGCGTCCTTCCTGCCGGTATGAGCCGATCTGCTTGGCTGGCGGCTGGAATCTCTTGTTTATGGGTATACGGTTGTCATGTAGGCTGGAGTGAGCGTATTCGTGAGGTGTGGTGGCTGCATAGACAGCGGGTGATTATAGTAATAATAGGTGTATTATGTGTCTCGCTATTAGCCGGCATTTTCTTTTTTGCCATAAAACCGGATTCTGCCCGAGGGCGTTTGTTTATGTGGAAGATTACCAGCCAAGCTATTGCAGAAAAACCTTTATTGGGTTATGGAGTGGGAAATTTTGCGGCCGCTTATGGTGATGCACAAGAGGCTTACTTTGCCGGTGGTGATTACGAACCGTGGGAGGAACGTGTGGCAGGAAGTCCCGAATATGCTTTCAATGAATACTTGCAGGTGGCAGTGGAATTGGGAATTCCTTTGGCTCTTTGCATATTGGCGGTTATTATTGTTTGTTTGTATGTAGGGATAAAGAAAGAGCGTTATGGTGTTTGTGGTGCCATTCTTTCTCTAATGGTATTCTCATTTTCTTCTTATCCTATGCAACTTCCTGTATTTGTGGTCACTTCTGTAGCTTTGTTGCTGGCTTGTGTTTTGGAAAATGGTCGTTGGGAATGGTTAGGCTTAGCAATATTGGTAGGAACAATCGGCGGTTTTCGTTTGAAGAATGATATGAGAACCGAACAAGCCTGTCGTGAATGGATGAACGCAAAAGTGCTTTATAATGTAGGAGCATACAAATCTGTGGAAGAAGATTATGCACGCCTTTATCCATTATTGAAAGACCGTGCCGCCTTCTTATTTGAGTATGGACATGGATTACATAAACAGCAGAAATTTGAAGCCTCCAATCGTATTCTGAAAGAAGCTTTGAAACGAAGTTCTGACCCTATGATCTTGAATGTATTAGGTAAGAATAGCCAGCAGTCAGATGATTATCTGGCAGCGGAAGATTGGTTTATCCGTTCTACTCATCGTTTACCAGGGAGGATTTATCCCTATTATCTGTTAGCAAAGCTTTATGCAGAGCCGGGTTTCAGCCAGCCTGAAAAGTTTGAGGAGATGAAACGTATTGTTCTTACTAAAGAACCAAAAGTGAATTCTACTGCGATACGCCAGATGAGGGAGGAAATTAAAAAGATACGAAAGTTTCGTATTCCGAATTGAAATGACTATTTTTGTATATCTATAACTGAATATATATGAAGACACTGAATTACCGATGCATGCTGTATATAACCATAGTTTTATTAACCGCTTGCTCTGATGCTAAAAAAGAAGAGAAGGTTGAAGAAGGAGTGGCTACAGTTTTGCCGAGTGACAATAACGAAGTGACTGTGCAAACTTTGAAGCGCCAGGTTTTCGATCATGAATTGGTAAGTAACGGAAAAGTAGTTGCCGGCGGACAGGCAGATTTGAGTTTTGAATCACCGGGTATCGTTGCTCATATCTATGTAAAAAATGGTGACCTTGTACGTAAAGGACAGAAATTGGCGGAACTGGATAAATTCCGTCTGACTAACAAGACGATGCAAGCCAAAGATGCGTTGGAGAAATCTAAATTGGAATTGCAGGACGTACTGATAGGGCAAGGTTACCCGACAAGCGATCATTCTAAAATTCCCGCTGACATTATGCAATTGGCTCGTGTAAAGAGTGGCTACGATCAGAGTCTTTCACAATATGAACTTGCTAAATATGAAGAAGAACATGCCACCTTAACAGCTCCTTTTGACGGGGTAGTAGCTAACCTATTCTCTAAACCTTATAATGCCGCAAGCACTTCCGATGCTTTTTGTACAATTATAGGTACACAGGGCATGGAGGCTGATTTTACCGTATTGGAAAGCGAACTTCCATTAATAAAGAACGGCGACAAAGTGATTATTACTCCCTATTCCGATTCTGCATCCAAGCAAGAAGGACGTATTACACAAATCAATCCTTTGGTAGACGATAAAGGCATGGTAAAGGTAAAAGCTGTGGTGAATAGCAGGGGAAAACTATTCAGTGGAATGAATGTACGGGTAAATGTGCATCGCTCTTTAGGCGAGCAACTTGTGATACCGAAGAGCGCAGTTGTACTCCGCTCGGGCAAGCAGGTGGTATTTACTTTGAAAGATGGCAAAGCACAATGGAACTACATACAGACGGGGTTGGAAAATGCTGAAAGTTACAGTGTAGTGGATGGTTTGAATGAGGGAGATACGGTTATTGTAACCGGAAACGTGAATCTGGCACATGAAGCACCAGTGAAAATAATTAAAAATTAGAATGATAAAATTCCTAATCCAACGGCCGATTGCCGTACTGATGGCTTTTACCGCTTTTTTTATTGTGGGACTGGTGACTTATTCTACCTTGCCGGTGTCGCTGTTGCCCGATATCGCCATTCCTGAGATTACGGTGCAGGTATCGGTTCAGAATACATCAGCTCGTGAATTAGAAAATACCATCGTAAGGCCATTACGCGGGCAGCTTATCCAAGTGGCGAAGTTGAAAGAAATGAACAGCGAAACACGGGATGGAGCCGGCATTATCCGCTTGAACTTTGACTATGGCACCAATACCGATCTTGCTTTCATTGAGGTAAACGAGAAGATTGATGCTGCCATGAACTATCTGCCGAAGGATGCAGACCGCCCCAAAGTGATAAAAGCGAGTGCAACGGATATTCCTGTTTTCTACCTGAACCTGACGCTGAAGGGGAATGAAGAATTGGGAATGAAGAATAAAGAATTACCTGGCGGTGTAGGTGCGCAGTCCGATTCTTCATTAAAAGAGTTTCTGGATTTATGCGAGTTTGCCGAAAATGTTATCAAGCGACGTATTGAACAGCTGACTGAAGTAGCAATGGTAGATGTAACCGGTCTACTGGACCGTCAGTTGCAGATAGTACCCGATCCGGACAAACTGGCTGTACTGGGACTTTCTATAGAAGATATAGAAAACGCATTGGCACAGAATAATGTAGAGCCGGGTAGCATGACAGTGCGTGACGGTTACTACGAATATAATATTAAATTCTCTACATTACTGCGTACCGAGGCGGATGTAGAAAATATCCTGCTGAGAAAAGAGGAGCGCATTATCCGTCTGGGTGACTTTTGCAAAGTAGGCATTGTACCTGCCAAGGAAAAAGGAGTGTCTATGAGCAATGGCAAGCGTGCGGTTACTTTGGCGGTTATCAAGCAGGCAGATGAGAATATGGATGACCTGAAAGATGCCATTAATAGCACAATGAATTATTTTAAGAAGGTATATCCGGATATTGATTTTAACGTGAGCCGCAATCAGACTGAACTATTGGATTATACAATCTCCAATTTGCAACAAAACCTTTCGTTAGGTTTCCTTTTTATCTGTATCGTGGCAATACTTTTCCTGGGAGATATCAAATCTCCGTTTATCATCGGACTGAGTATGGTGGTAGCGATTGTAATCTGCTTCCTCTTTTTCTACTTGTTCGGGATGTCGCTCAATATCATATCATTATCAGGCCTGATTCTGGCATCGGGTATGATGATAGACAGTAGCATTATTGTGACGGAGAATATTTCGCAATACCGTGAACGCGGATATTCCTTGAAGCGTGCTTGCATAACAGGCACAAGCGAGGTTATCACACCGATGCTTAGCTCCTCGCTGACCACTATAGCTGTATTTGTACCGTTGATATTTATGAGCGGCATTGCGGGAGCGCTGTTTTATGACCAGGCATTTTCCGTGACGGTAGGATTGCTTGTTTCTTATTTTACAGGTATCATGCTTTTGCCGGTACTTTATATGTTGGTTTATAGGATGGGGATACGTAGCAGATCGTGGTTCTCGCGGATTCGCATCAATAACCCTTTGAAAGAGCATACGCTGGACCGGTTCTACGATGCAGGAGTCGATTGGGTATTTGCCCACAAAGCATTGAGTGTTGCTTTTTGCATAATTTCCGTTCCCCTTTGTGTCATCATGTTCTTTTTTATCGGCAAAGAACGTATGCCACAGATCGATCAGAACGAGTTGATAGCTCGTGTGGAGTGGAATGAGAATATCCATGTGGATGAGAACCGCCATCGGGTAGATGCTCTGTTCAAAGAGATGAAAGACAAAACCATAGAGCAAACTGCCGCTGTGGGACAACAGGATTATCTCTTGAATCGTGAGCAAGCTCTCTCTTCATCGGAAGCTGAATTGTATTTTAAAACAGAAAGTTCTTCGGACATAGCCCCTCTGCAACAAACTATATACCAACGGCTGAAGTCTGAATTTCCATTGGCTGTGGTTTCTTTCTCGCCTCCTGAAACAGTATTCGAGAAGCTTTTTGTGACGGGAGAGGCGGATGTGGTAGCCGAACTTTATGCCAGAAACAAGGAGAAAGCGCCGGTAGCCGAAGACTTGCGTGGTTTGGAGCATCGGTTTACCAGTCTGACAGGAATTCCTCCTACCGGCATTGCCTTTGAAAATCAGTTGAACATCAGCATTCTGCAAGAAAGACTGTTGTTGTATAACGTTTCTTATGATGAGTTATACCGGGTACTGAAAACTGCTTTCAAGGAATATAGTGTGGCAATGCTTCATTCTTACCAACAATACCTGCCTATCAGTATCGTTGGTGAAGAAAAGACGGTGAACGATATTTTGCAACAAACTTTGATACCGACACGCGCCGATAATAACGGAGCGGTTAATTATCTTCCTCTGCGCGATTTGGTAAAAATCACCCCTGCCGAAGACTTAAAGACGATCACAGCCGGACGCAACGGCGAATATATCCCTTTCCGCTTTTACGAGGTAGAGCATGCCGAACCGGTGATGGAGGGCGTGAAACAGGTAGCAGAAGAAACGGGAGATTGGGATACGGCTTTTTCCGGCAGTTTTTTCTCTAACCGCGAGATGCTGGACGAACTGGTGGTAATTCTTTTTATCTCCATCTTACTGATGTATTTCATTCTTGCCGCTCAGTTTGAGAGTTTTGTACAACCTCTTATTGTATTGTTGGAAATACCCGTGGATGTCGCATTCGCATTACTGCTATTATGGGTATGCGGGCATACGCTGAATCTGATGTCCGCTATCGGATTGATTGTAACGTGCGGTATCATTATTAATGACTCCATTTTGAAACTGGATGCTATTAATGAATTAAGAAAAACAGGAATACCTTTGCTCGAAGCTATTCATGAGGCAGGACGCAGAAGGCTTCGCCCCATTATTATGACGTCTCTGACAACGATATTTGCTATGGTGCCGTTGCTTTTCTCCTTCGATATGGGGTCGGAATTGCAGAAACCTCTTTCTATTGCTATGATTGGAGCTATGTTTATTGGTACGCTGGTCAGCTTATTCGTTATTCCGTTGATATATTGGTTTGTATATAAGAAAGAAGAATATGGAAAGTGATTATATAGATTGTGTTATGAAGAAATTGAGTCTACTACTTCTATTAAGTTTCGGAGCATTTCCTGCTTTTGCGCAACAACGCATTACGCTGGATTTGCAGCAGACTATAACATTGGCAAACGATAGCTCTTTGGAAGCTTTCCGCACCAAGAACATGTATCTGGCTGGTTATTGGGAGTATCGCACCTTTAAAGCTAACCGTCTGCCCAGTCTGACGTTGAATATGACTCCGGCGCAATACAACCGTGATATTACCAAACGCTACGATTCGGAGCAAGATTTAGACATCTACCGTAACCAGCAGTCATTTTACGCTTATGGCAACCTCGCTATCCGGCAGAACTTTGATTTGACGGGTGGTACCTTCTATCTGGATACGGAATTGGGCTATATGCGAAGTTTCGGTAGTAATCCATATACTCAATTTACCAGTGTACCTGTGCGTTTGGGGTATTCACAAAGCTTGTTGGGTTATAACGCCTTTTGGTGGGAGCGAAAGATTGAGCCGTTGAAATTCGAGAAAGTCAAGAAGGAGTATATTTATAATGCAGAGCAAGTGTCCGAACAGGCTACCAATCATTTCTTTGCTCTTGCCATGGCACAAGCCGAATATGATCTGGCTAAAGAGAATATCGCTTCTTCCGATACACTCTATCGCATCGGCATGCAAAAGCTTAAGATTGCTGCAATCAGCCGTGCCGATTTGTTGACGCTGAAACTGGATGTGGTGAATGCCCGCAATACATTGCAGAATGCTAGCAGTGCTTTGAAACGCGCCATGTTTTCGCTCGCTTCGTTCTTGAACTTGGAAAAGAATACTGAGATAAGGCTCACCCTTCCCGGCAAGCCTCAATCTTTAACTATTCCTGTAGATGAGGCTTTGGCTGCTGCACAGAATAATAATCCTAACTTCTTGGGATTACGGCAAGATATTCTGGAAGCGGAACAGTCGGTAGATAAAACGAAAAAAGAATCCCGCTTTAACGCAAGCATTAATGCTAGTATCGGTTTTAATCAGGTGGCAGAGAAGTTTGGTGAGACTTACAAGAATCCTATGCAACAGGAAATGGTATCCGTCAGTGTCTCCATTCCATTGGTAGACTGGGGAGTGCGAAAAGGTAAATATAATATGGCGCGAAATAACCTGAATGTGGTAAAGACCTCCGCCCGCCAAAGCGAAATCAGTATAGAGGAAGAAGTTATCATGACCGTAGCCGATTTCAATGTACAGCAAGATTTGGTGACAAGTGCCGAAGAAGCTCTTGACCTGTCCATATTGGCATACAATGAAACCCGCCAGCGTTTTATCATCGGAAAGGCAGATATAAATAGTCTGACTCTTTCGTTAAACCGTCAGCAGGAGGCACAACGCAATTATATCTCTGCTTTACAGGATTATTGGCTGAATTATTACAAAATACGAAAGCTGACGTTGCATGACTTTACGTTGGGAGTTTCGCTTTCGGATAAATTTGAAGTAACTTATAACTAACCCATGAAATCAGCTTCCTCCTTCACCGTTATCGTAACGTTTGTCTGCCTTGCTTTGGTAGGCATGGCGTTGATACCGCTGCTTCCTGTCAAGTTGAATCCATCGCGCAGTTTGCCGGGATTTACGGTAGGGTTCAGTATGCCGGGTACTTCGTCGCGAGTGGTAGAAATGGAAGTAACCAGCAAGTTGGAATCTATGCTGGCACGTATCCGGGGTGTGAAGAATTTGAATTCTAACTCAAGCAACGGTTATGGTAGCATTACAGTTGAATTGGATAAACATGCTGATGTAGATGCCGTACGTTTTGAAGCATCTACGGTTATCCGGCAGACGTGGGCGCAACTTCCCGAAGGTGTCAGTTATCCTTATATTCAGATGAAAGTACCCGATGAGAATGCTGTTCGTCCGTTTATGTCCTTTACCCTGAATGCACCTTCTGCACCCATCCTGATTCAGAAATATGCGGAGGAGTATATCAAACCCCGCTTGGCACGCTTGTCCGGTATTTATAAGATAGAGCTGAACGGTGCTACTCCGATGGAATGGAGGTTGGAGTATGACAGTGAACAATTGCGCATGCTGGGAGTCACCTTGTCGGATATCCGTGTAGCCGTACAACGGCATTATCGGAAAGAGTTTCTGGGGACTCATAACATGGATACCGGTGATGGCAGTAATCAATGGATTCGACTGGCTTTAGTACCCGAGACGGCTGTTGAACGTTTTGATCCTTCGGCTATTCCCGTAACTACATCAAATGGCAAGATGCTGCGGCTAAGCGAACTGGTTACGGCTACTCGTATGGAAGAAGAACCGCAAAGTTATTATCGTATCAATGGCTTGAATTCCATCTACCTTTCTATTACAGCCGAAGAATCTGCTAACCAGTTACAGTTGAGCCGTGCGGTGATGGCGGAAATGGAAGGTATTAAAGAAATACTTCCGGCGGGCTATGAAGTGCATTCCAGTTATGATGCAACGGAGTATATACGCGAGGAACTGGATAAGATTTACTTCCGTACCGGATTAACCGTACTCATCCTGTTGGTATTTGTCTGGCTCATTACGCGCAAACTGAAATACCTGTTTCTGATAGTTACCAGTTTGGCAGTGAACCTTTCGATAGCGATCATCTTCTACTATGTTTTTGGTTTGGAGATGCAGCTTTATTCGTTGGCGGGGATTACGGTATCGCTCAATTTAGTGATAGACAGTACAATTGTGATGACCGACCATATTCTGCATCGTCGAAATTTGAAAGCTTTTTCATCCGTATTGGCAGCGACGCTTACCACAATGGGAGCATTGGTTATCATTTTCTTTTTGGATGAGAAAATTCGGCTTAACTTGCAGGACTTTGCTGCGGTGGTCATCATCAACCTGGCTGTATCCTTAATGGTAGCCTTGTTCTTTGTTCCATCAATGATTGAAAAGATTGGATTACAGAATGAAAAATTGAAAAAGAAGAATGGAAAGTTGCGAAAGAAAATGCACTCCTTTCATTTTCAATTCTTTACCCGTTTCCCCGTTTACTTTACCCGTTTTTATGCTGTTCTTATCCGCTTCCTTTGCCGTTGGCGTTGGGCTGTATGTATATTATTGTTGTTGGGCTTCGGCTTGCCTGTTTTCCTGTTACCCGAAAAAATGGAAGGTGAGGGGAAATGGGAGGTGCTTTATAACAAAACATTCGGGACTTCTACTTATAAAGAATCTGTGAAACCTATAGTCGATAAGGCTTTGGGAGGTTCATTGCGTCTTTTTGTGCAAAAGGTATACGAGGGTAGTTACTTTACCCGCAACGAAGAGGTTGTGCTTTATGCTAATGCCAATTTACCCAACGGTAGTACGCTTGAACAAATGAATACATTGATGAAGCGCATGGAGACTTATCTTAGTACTTTTAAGGAAATCAAGCAGTTCCATACTTCTATTTACAGTCCCCGTCGTGCCAGTATCAATATATATTTCAAAAAAGAGTATCAGAATAGCGGCTTCCCTTATACGCTGAAAGCAAATATGATAAGTAAAGCATTGGAGCTAGGTGGCGGCAGTTGGGGAATCTATGGTTTACAAGATCAGGGTTTTAGCAATGATGTACGCGAGAATGCAGGTTCTTACCGTATCAAAATGTATGGCTACAACTACGATGAACTCTATGAATGGGCGGAGAAACTCAAAGCCCGATTGCTTACGCATCGCCGTATCAAGGAAGTACTTATCAACTCCGAATTTTCGTGGTGGAAGGACGATTATCAGGAGTTTTACTTCAATCTGAATAATGAACGTATGGCACAGGAAGATATAGACGCTCGTTTTCTCTTTGCCACCGTGCAACCCATCTTCGGAAAGAATATGGAAATCGGTTCGGTATTAACGGAAGAGGGCACGGAGAAAATTAAACTTTCTTCCCGCCAATCACAGGAGTATGATGTATGGGCTATGCAATTCTTCCCTTATGGAGCAGGAAGTGACAAGCATTACAAACTTTCCGAACTTGCCATTGTAGAGAAAGGTCAAATGCCGCAAGAAATAGCTAAAGAGAATCAGCAATACCGTCTTTGTCTGCAATATGAATACATTGGTTCCAACGAAATGGGTAATAAAATACAAAAGCGTGATCTGGAAGAATTCAACAAAACGCTTCCAATGGGGTATACTGCCGAGTCGGAGAGGGATTCGTGGGGCTGGGGCAAGAAGGATAATAAGCAATATTTGTTGTTACTGGTAGTGATTGCCATTATCTTCTTTACCACTAGTGTTCTGTTCAATTCTTTGAAACAGCCACTTGCCATTATTTTCGTGATCCCTGTTTCCTACATTGGAGTATTCCTTACTTTCTATTGGTTTAGGTTGAATTTTGATCAGGGAGGTTTTGCCTCATTCGTTTTGTTGTGTGGCATTACTGTAAATGCCAGTATTTATATTCTGAATGAATATAATAGTATCCGCCGCCGCTTCCCTCGTCTTTCTGCCCTTCGTGCTTATACCAAAGCATGGAATGCAAAGATTGTACCCATTTTTCTGACAGTAGTTTCTACTATTCTTGGATTCGTTCCATTTATGATAGGTACGGACAAAGAGGCCTTCTGGTTTCCATTGGCAGCGGGAACTATAGGCGGATTGGTGATGTCTGTAGTCGGAATATTCTTCTTCCTCCCGATATTTGTTTTAAAGCGAGGTGATTTACGACGGGGCAATGTCCACTCCGAGGGGTAGAATCTATTCTTAATAGATTTATACTTAGGCTGTTCATAAAAAAGTTCTTTGTCCACAGTTGCTTTTGTCTGTTTTATAGGCATTAGCTACCTTTGTTTATTACAGAGATTTACTTATTATATGAAATCAGAATACTCTTTTGATGAGTTATTGTGTCAATCTCTTCAGCTATTTCGTCAGAGTAGACTGTATGGAGATGAACCGGAATGTGAAGATAGAGCTTCTTTGATGTTAAAAGAGGCGCAAGATATTGCAAGCGATTCCAAAGACTATATTTGTATGGCAAAATGGGGTTGTGTAGTAGAATGTCTGGGCCAGAACTTTTATATTAATGATGAGACGGATAAACTATTGGGGGACATGGATGTTTCGTTGGTTTCTTTTTGGAAAAAAGCGGTGCATTCTGAAATAGCAGTGTTTCCTTTTTATTTGTGGATAGGATATTACTTTTTGTTGCGTTGCAGAAATAGCCAATCTGCTTTTCGCAGTAGGAGTAAGAGGGAGATAACTGAAATCGTATCTTTTTTAGCGGAGGTGTTTCGTAAATTCAAGAACAAAGCTATTCCTATTGAAGCATTATCCTTTTTCCCGGCCGATCTATGGGGAGAAACAGTATGTTGGGCGGAGTTGGTACATGACACTCGGGTTTGTGAAAAGCAATCTGCATACCTCTTGACGCAACTTTATAATTTGAAAAAAGTAGGTGTTTCGCAAGAAGAATCTGAGGAAAGCGTGCTATTGAAGCAGATATTGGAGTTCTATTGCTTTTAATTTAATAAGCAAGATAAACTTTTGTCCACTGCTTTTTAGGACATTAAGATGTACATTCAATTTGTAATCAGTGCTTTATCGATGGGCATTCCAGGTAACTTTTTGTCCACTTCTTTTTTGATGAGATTTTTATAATGTTTGCTACTTTTGGATATGTAAAAGTAGCATAGTTACAAATGTGACATTGCTTCTTTATTATCGAAATAATTGGTTATTAAATAGTAGTTTTCTTGTTTATTAGAATTGGTCAATTTTATAGGTAAAGTTTAAAGGTTTGTTTATAGGAAATAGTTAATATTGTATTTGCAGAGTCTTCTCTGCAAATATGATATTAATTTTTTTTGTGAGGTACTGAGTGTTGTATTTCCCTCCATTTAGTTCGCTTTTTGAAACAGATATTTGTATCTTTGGTCAGTTAACTGTTAAATCATTACCTTGGTAGTGCTAAATGGGTTAATTCTATTATTGGTAAGATCTATAAAAGATTTGAAATGCAACTTATGGTACGATATCTACAATTTATAATTATTTGCGCACTATTTTGTTCTTGCACACAGAATGAAACGAATGATATTCTAAGTAAAGCGGAGAGATGTATGGAAGCATATCCTGATAGTGCATTATCGTTATTAAATCAAATTCCCCATCCTGATAGACTATATGGAAAACAGTGTGCGGATTATGCCCTACTTCTAACCCAAGCACGTGATAAAAATTATTTGGATAGTTTGCAGTCTGACTCATTGATAAAACTTGCGGTGGATTATTATCAAGAGAGTGATGATAATGTAAAGGCGGGGAAAGCACTCTTGTATTATGGGAAGATGTTGGCTTTGCAAGGTAATGATACAATAGCCATGCAAGTTTATTTGGATGCTCAAACAAAACTAGAAAAAACAAAGGAGTATAAAATGCAAGCGATGTTGCAGGAGTATATAGGGCGATTGAATGATGATAGAGGTATGTATGATGAGGCGCTTGAAAATTATCGAAAGTCTGTTCGTTATTTTCGAAAAATGACTGATACATTGGGGATAATATATAACTACCGTAATATGGCTTGGATATACGATATTAGGCAAGAAAATGATAGTGCGATGTGGTATTTAAATCAAGGTATTTTTCTTCTAGATGGTGATAGTACTAAATCTATTTTGCCTTCATTGCTTCAAATGTTAGGAATTATAGAAAAAAAAGAAGGAAAGTTTGATAATGCTATAAATCATTTTTTATCGGCTATCAAATTTGAAAAGAATCCTCATACTATTAAGCACTATTATTTCTCCTTGGGGGATGTGTATAGGCAAATTGGAAAGTTGGATAAAGCTAGAGCGTGTTTTGAACAAGGCTTGAAATCCAAAGATGTTTATACACAGTCTGGTGCATATAACTATCTTTATTTATTAGAGAAACAAAATACAGATTATGCTCTAGCTCTTTATTATAAAGAAAAGTCTGATTCATTGTGGAAATTAGATCAAAATACAAATCTAAGTAATCAAATTCTTACTCTCCAACGTAAATATGAGACAGGAAAGTTAAAGATGGAAAAGAATTTGCTTGAACAAAAAAATCAAAATCAATTTTACTTTTGGATTTCAGTCTCTTCTTTATTGATAATTGTTAGTGTATCTTTATATTTTTGGATTAAAAAGCAATATAGGAGAATTTTGAGAAAACGTTTGAAGGTACATTTAGAGAAAGTAACTGAAGCTATAAAGAAAAATGAACGAATAATAGGACAATATATTTGCCAAATAGATGACTTGAAACGTAAGGAAAGTACAACTGCAAAGAATACTGAGTTACAAATGGAAAACCTAAATCAGAGAATATATGATCTGGAAAATAAAAATGATGAATCAGTAAAAGAACAAATTGCAAAATTGAATCAGAGAATTCAAATATTGGTAAGTGAAAATAAAGCAATAAAAGAAGATTCTTGTGCAGGTGGTATTTATATTTTAGAACAATTGAAGAAAGGACTTCTCATTGTTGAGAATATGACTCAAAAAGAAAAAAATCAGGTATTTGAATATATTGACTTGATGTTTGGAGACTTTGTGAGTAAATTGAAAAAGGAATTTAGTTTAAATGATAATAATCTAATGTTAGCAATATTTGTTAAACTTGATTTTACTGTTCCAGGATTAATGATTGTGTTTCAATGTGAGAAGAATTCGATTTTCAAGAAAAAACAAAGGTTAAGAGATAAGCTAAAATTGAAAACTGATGATGAATTAGATAAATTTTTAACTTTTTATCCTTTAAATATGTCCACTTGAATATACTGCTTCTTGTGGGTAATATTCTGGATATTAGTGGAATGGTATAGCGCTTGTGTGTCCAGTGTGTATTTCTTGAAATATTGTCTTAAACGTTAACTTTGCCGAAACAATTAAAGAGATAGTACTTATGAAAACTAGATTTATTTTTCGTCTATTAAGTTTATGTTGCCTATTATTTATTGGTACATCAGTTGCCAATTCTGAAATTTTTGCAACTAAAGCGGGAGTTACATTACATGGAAATGATATTTCATTTGAACGTCCCAAAGGGGTTGATCAAGAATATCGCTCAATACCTATTGCAATTCCAATATCTGCATTCACCAGTGAAAATCATTCTATAGAATTAGATTTTTTTGAACCTGTTGGAGAAGTTGAGATTATAATCTCTCATGAAGGTACTATTGTATATTCTTCTTCTGTGAATGTTGAGGCTCCAACCTTAAAGAGTATTTTGTTGTCAAGTGAACTATCTGGAAGTTTCGTGATTGAAATTAAAGGTACTAACGGAGCTTATGCTTACGGAAATTTTAGTCTTTAGTCTAAACTGAAATATGAATAGATGAAATACTCGTTTTTCATTAAAACTGTATCAATCTAAATAGTTATCATCTTATCTTCGGTAATGGTGTTAAACCTTTCTGAAAGAATCTTATGGAGTATTGCACAATGAGAGGTAATTGGCTTGTATTCTTCTACGGAAGATGCAAGCCATTACTATTTTGTAATCTATAGTGTAGTTTCTACCTGCATTTTTCTACAATTAATGTTTTTGTCATATTTGCCAGCACTCCGTCACTCATTGAATAATTGATTGTATTTTAGTTGTTTATGCGTGCTGTCAACCGTGTTGGCAGCGTGACGGCAAACTGTTTCCGTCACGCTTTTTGTACTCTATTTTTCGCTATTTTCTTCTGTAACTTCTTTATTTACAGTCTTTACGTAGACTTTATGCGATCCTCCTCCGATTGTGTCTAAATAACCTTTATTAACAAGCAAATTGAGGTCATTTAGTGCTTTGTTCTTCAAAAGTCCGGTTATTCCGCTATAATTTTGGCGGGTAATGAAGGGATGCGTGTCCAGATACGTCATCAGTCGGCGATAACGTTCGGCACCACTCAGCTCTTGGCTTTGTCGAAAGCCATATCCGGGACGGACACGTTCCAGAAAACCGGCGCATCGTTTGCGAAAGGCAGGTGATACCCGGAAATTTACTCTCCCGAAATAAATACTTTGCGCATGAATCTCCTTCTTGTCTTCAACGGGACGAGCGCTGAGTCCGGCCGAAAAATATCCGAGATCACCAAGCTGTACATGATGTCCCTCGGAAAGATAATACGAAATACGATCTTCGAATGCTGCTAGCAATCCCTCTATATCTCCGGGGGAGAAGCTAGACATAGCGCTAATGTCGCTTACTAATCGTTCGGTGTCGATGGTACCCTTGTTTACGATACGCGGATACAGGAGTTGTGATTTGCCGTCTTCTTTTGCCTTCGGCATAGGTCTGAAATCATACTGTGCTGCCATAATGTTATTGTTTAAATTGTGAAATATATGGGTTGAAGCTTTGGGGCATCAGTACTTTTTCTCTTCAATGTTTATGTATTATACGGAAAGGAACCATGCTAAATGTCGGAAAGCTTTATGCAAAACTTCGTCCCACGTACGAGGGCTGTGCAGCCCAGGGATGTGTGCTCTCCGGTTTACGAATGTGTGCCGGAAAGCCCCCGTACGTGGGACGAAGTTTTGTATACTCCAAAGATACAAAATTAATAAGGCAAATGCAAGTTTATGACCAATATATTTATTATTTTATCTATATATTTCAGATGCTGAATAACGTCGTTTCTTATGAAGATGAAAGCTCTTATTTGTTTGGAAATGTGGAAGATTATCCGTACCTTGCACTCTCCTAAGAAATAGTTCTTATCTATTAAATATTTTTCAAAACTAATAAAGAAATGAGAATAACCCTGGTCAGAACCGATGGAAGCACCGGGAAAGAGAGTATTAGCACTTGTGAGGCGGGTGCATTTATAGAACGAATCAAGATAGAAACCAAAGGACGCTATGTCAGTGGTTTGCGAACGATGCTGAGTTATACGAGTAAGGAAGATCGTGGGAGCTACGAGCATATTGATTGCCTGCCGCGCGTCTATCCTGCTGTGGAACTGGGACGCACTCGGGAGGGTGAACGTAAATTGAAACATTATAATGGCATTGTGTTGCTCGAAGTGCAGCAACTTTCCGGCAGTTCCGAAGTGGAGTTGGTGAAAGAACGGGCTGCGCTTCTGCCGCAAACTTGTGCTGCCTTTGCCGGAAGTAGCGGACGAAGTGTGAAGTTATGGGTTTGTTTTGCTTTTCCAAATGGGAATCTGCCTCAAAGTGAGGAAGAGATTAATCTGTTCCATGCACACGCTTACCGCATGGCAGTGATGTGTTACCAGCCGATTCTGCCTTTCCCGATTTTGCTGAAAGTGCCTGCTCCCTCGGACAGCTTTCGGATGACGCAGGATAGTATGCCCTATTACAACCCCGATGCTGTGTCATTTTGCTTGGAACAGCCGTTGACTATGCCAGGCGAAGAAACTTTCGGGCAGCATAAGTTGGCGGAAGAAAATCCCCTGCAACGTTTACAGCCGGGATATGAGACTTCGCAAACATTTACTTTGCTTTTTGAAACTGCTTTAAACAAGGCTTTGGATGAAGTGGAGTATTGGCAGCGTGGAGACGAACTTCAACCGTTGCTGGTACATTTGGGCGATCAATGCTTCAAGGCGGGCATTCCTGAAGAGGAGGCTGTGCGGCAGGTAATGATACACTTCTACCGTCAGGCAGACGAGCAAACGGTACGCACGACGTTAAATAATATCTATCGAGAGTGTAGAGGTTTTGGTAAAAAGAGTGTACTTACCCCCGAACAGGCAACTTGTTTGAAGTTGGAAGAATTTATGGAACGTCGCTACGAGATCCGTTACAATCAGTTGATGGGGGACTTGGAATACCGCCAGCGCGACTCCATCCATTTCTATTTTCAGTTGATGGATCAGCGTGCCCGTAGCAGTGTAGCGATGGATGCCTTGCAAGAGGGAATCCGTGCGTGGGACCGGGATGTGAACCGTTATCTTACTTCCAACCGTGTACCTTTGTACAACCCTGTTGAGGAATACCTTTGTGGTACAGGTCGGTGGGATGGCAAAGACCGCATCCGTGCGCTTGCTGATATTGTGCCTTGTGACAATCCGCATTGGCGGGAATTTTTTTATCGTTGGTTCCTGAGTACGGTAGCGCATTGGCGTGGAATAGATAAGATGCATGCAAATAGTACTTCACCGCTATTGGTTGGTGCACAAGGGTACCGTAAATCTACTTTCTGTCGCATCTTGTTGCCACCGGAACTGCGTTTCGGCTATACGGACAGCCTCGATTTTAAGAGCAAACGTGATGCGGAAATGTATCTGGGACGCTTTTTGTTGGTGAATATCGACGAATTCGATCAGATAAGTGCCAATCAGCAAGGGTTTTTGAAGCATCTGTTACAGAAACCGGTAGCCAATCTTCGCAAACCATACGGTAGCAGTATTCAGGAGATGCGTCGTTACGCCTCGTTCATTGGTACGAGCAATCATAAAGATTTGCTTACAGATACCAGTGGAAGTCGCCGTTTCGTATGTGTGGAAGTAACGGCACCTATTAATACGAATGTAACGATAAATTACAAGCAACTGTATGCTCAGGCTATGAACGATATCTTGAAAGGAGAACGTTATTGGTTTGACGATGAAGACGAAGCTATCTTGAAGGAAGCGAACCGTGAGTTTGAATGTGTCAGTCCGTTGGAGCAAATGTTTCATTGCTGTTTCCGTATTCCGGAGGAAGGTGAAGCGGGAGAGTATCTTTCTCCGATGCAGATATTGGAGAGACTGCACGATAGGAATAGGGAAATTAAACTGAATAACAGCAATGTAAGTACTTTCGGAAGAATCTTGAAGAAGAATAATTTGAAGTTTAAGCGGACGAATAAGGGAATATTCTATTGGGTGGCAAAGGTGTGAATAAACTGTACTTATAAAGTCTTTTTTAATGAATAAATATAAGTTAACTGTATGAAGAATAATTATGTGTATTTGGTTATACTGCTGATTTCTATGGTGGTGTATTGTTCCTGTTCGGAAAAGAAGAATAGTCAAGGAGATATTTTAGCTATTGATGTGCGGGATTTAGTGGATAACGGTGCCGTGAATAAAAGATTTTTAGCTGATGAAATAGATTCTGTTGACTATGTCCCTTTGGAAATTACTAAAGATGGATCTTCCTTAATTGCTGGCATTCTTGACTTTACCGTTACTGATAGCTTTATCTATATTTTGCCAATGAAGGAGAATAGGATTATGCAATTTGATAGGAAAGGGCGTTTTATGAAAAATGTGGTAACATTTGGTGAAGGGCCCGGCGAATATAATGGCTTCCCTCAGAATATTTATGCAGATGCTGTTGCAGATCGTTTTTATATAGCTAATATGGATAAAACTTGGGAGTATTCTTTATCTGGTGAGTTTGTTGGAATAAAGAACCGGTCTAATATGATTTCATACGAATATAAAATAGCTCCTGACAGATATGCTGCTGTTTCATATTTGAATGTTCCATTTCATATACCTGGTATATTTGGTATAGGGGTGTTTTCGGGAAAGGAAGATACAATTGCTATAAAGAATGACTTTTTCTCTTTGGAGAATGTTTCTGCCGAAGTGTCTGGTTTTACAAATGTTGCTGTTGCCTGGAATCAGAACAATGTCTTGTTTAAGACGATCAGTAATGATACGGTTTTTAGGTTAACTGAGAATAGTATTGCTCCGGCGTATGTCTTGAAATTGAAAAATTCTTTCCGAGAGATTGTGCGCGGATTGGAAGTGAGGAACTCGGATGGGGCAGAACCGAATGATATATGGGGATGGGATATGTTTGAAACTCTATCTTTCTTTTATTATCGTTTCATGTTGAATAATGAATTTTATGTAGTTGCCGTAAATCGTTTGACGGGTGAATCATGTATCGAAAAATGTGCAATGCCTACTGATGATATTTACCAGTTAATCCAGCTGAATAGTTTGTTAGGGCTTGTAGGGGTGAAATTATCAAACATGGAAATACCTTTTTGGGGACGTCGCTTTGGAGAAGAATTGGTTCAGGTCGTTACTGCGCCGGAATGGCTTCTTTTTAAAGAAAAAGGATATGTAAAAGGGTTGGACAATCTTACGGAAGATGATAACCCAATAGTGGTGGTTGCTAAATTGAAGAAATAGTGACAAGTGATTTGATGTTTAATTTGAAATGCTAACCTATGAAAAATTATCCTTTTATAATCAGTCTTCTATTAGTGCTTGTTTCATCGTGTGGAAAAAGTAAAGATAGTAATCCTAAAGATTTGTTTGAGAAATGTAATATTATAGCTACAAGAACTGTAATTGATGGGGATACTTTGGTTACTTGTGATCTCTCGAAAGTCAAGCAATCTATCTTTTTGCCTTTAAGTTTATATACCGATAGTTTGGAAATTATAAAGTTAGATAATAGTGAAGATGCATTAGTAGGCAGAGCAAACATAACGGTAACAAAGAACTTTCTTGGCATATATGATTTTAATAATCGTTTATATAAGTTGTTTACTCGAAAAGGTAAATTTCTGCATACTATAGGTGCTATAGGACAAGGGCCTGGAGAATATCAATTATTATATGATAATCAAATAGATGAAGAAAACAATCGAATTTATCTATTTCCATGGACAACTAAAAAAGTTTTGGTTTACGATTTGGATGGAAACTTTATACAAGATATTCCATTGCCACGCTTAGTCCACAAGGGCTGTTTTAAGGTTGATACTGATCAAAAACAACTATCTGTTCTTAATCTCCCATTCTTAGATACTCCGATTGCCTGGTTACAGGATTTTGACAGTAATATTATATCAGAGAAAATGGTTCCTCAATTACAATTGTTGCCTGACTATAGCAATGAAGTAATAAATATTCGATATGGGAATTTGATGAGTTTCTCTTTACTACATTATACTCCTGCTACTGATTCTTTATATCATTACAGTGGAGATAAGAACCAATTACTTCCTGTGTTTACTACTACTTTCAATAAAGAGATGCCGACACACTATTTTCTTGAAACTCCACACTTTTACAGTGTAGATATAATAGGACCAAGCACTGATCCTGATTTTACAGGAACTGTAAATGAAAGAATAATAATAGATAAACAGACTTTAAGAGGGGGATATTATCAACTGGTCGCTGATCAGTTAGGGGGAATCTCATTTGACAAAAGTTTCTATAATGAATATGGATGTATACTCAATATTGACCCTGGAATATTATTAGAACGAATAGGAAAGCGATTGTCTACTCCTGAAAATTTATCCTCAAATGATAAGGCTTTATTGATGAATTTAAAAAAGACAATCTCAGAAGATAATAATAATTATATAATCATGGCTAAATGGAAGACTAAAGAATGAGAAAAAATATCTATGAATATTTCGTAATAGTCATATTATTAGTATATTTGTCTATCACTATAGAATAAATATACTATGAGATTATTAAGAAAATCTTTTTTAGGTTTGATGCTACTTGCCACTTCTTTTTGGGGTTGCAGAGATAAAACGGGTGGTTTATCAAAAGATGATGGAGGGATTTTGCACATTCCGTTTGAAGAAGCGGTGAATACGGAACGTTCTTTGAAGTTGAGTGAAATCGCTGATAGCGTAAAACTGATTTTGTTGCAAACGGATAATGAGTGTCTATTGTCGAAGATAATAGAAGGCAATATATTAATGAGTGGTCATCGAATTTATATTCCGTGTAATAATGGCATTTTCTTGTTCTCGGATGATGGTAAATTCATTAAATGTATTTCTAAACGAGGACAAGGTCCCGGTGAATATTCAGGCATTCGCTATATTGGGGTGAATGAAAAGTTAGATCGTTTCTATATTTTCTCACATGGGAAAGCTTTGGTATTTACACAAGATGGGGATTTTCTCCATGAGTGTAGAATTCCTTTGGGCTGGCAGTTTGCTTTTGTTGGGGATAGCTGTATTGCGTCTTTTATCTATAATAATACTGGACAGAAGCGGGATAGGGTGGTATTAACTGATTTATCCGGTGATACGTTGAACCGCTTTCAGCGAACTGATTTGTTTACTATTGCTTCGGGACTAAACTACTATATATTCTCCCCACATGATCGCTATTTTTATAATTATGAAGGAAATACCCGCTTTAAAGATGTTTATAATGATACTGTGTTTACTGTTACTCCTGATAGCCTCGTGCCTTATTGTGTGTTGCAGATGGGTAAATATGCCTTGCCTCTAGAGAAACGTTTTGAATGTTTAGAGGGCGATCAAATTCTTTTTGAGCAGCAGTCAGCTCCTTATTGGCGTCCTATCTTATTTGAAGGTAGTCGTTGGATTACTGTTCCTTATACTTCGTGGCAATTATTCGATTATGCTCAAATTACACGTAAATTGGTTATGTATGACCGCTCTACGGGCGATTGCTTTTCTGTGAAAGACGGAAAGGTGGAAAATGATATGGGGGGAGTTCTTCCTTTCTATCCCACAATTGGTCCGAATAATAATGTCCTTATACAATTGTGGAATGCTACTGATATATTGAAAATGGCAGAGGATAACCCTGATATGTTACAGGACAAACGTCTTAAAGAAATAGCAGAAGATAGTAATCCGGTATTAATGATTGTTTATTTACAGAAATAATATTAGTAGGATACATATTACTATTTATAAATCACTTTTTAATATCTGTGTTATGTATTATAAAGTTTATATATGTCTTGTTTCTTTAACTGTACTGTTTTGTTTATCTTGCAATAAGCAAAATAAAGAATCTGCAGGACTGCTGGATGAATGTAGCGTGATTGCTACTAAAACAGTTACCGATTCGGGTGACACAGTCATTACGTGTGATCTTGCTTCTGTAAAGGAATCTATGATTATTCCTTTAAGTAAATTGATTGATAGTTTAGAGATTATCCGTTTGGAGAACATAGATACTGCCATGATAAAGCCTGTGGTAGTTGACATTACGGACAATTATATAGGAATTAATTCTTATTCTGCTTATAATTATTTACAAGGGATGGCAAGTATTTGACGGATTTCGAAAGTCAGAGACAAGACTTTGATAAATACCCATTTGCTTATGATTCACAAATAGACGAAGGAAATCACAGTGCTATATTTTACCTTGGACATCAAAAGACATGCATTTGTATGCTTGCGTGCCAAGGGCTGATACATTATACTACTATGATGCAATGGCAAATAAATGTATTCCGAGATTTACTGCAAAGTTTCCGAATGATAATGTTCTGCGCCATATTTATTATGAGTTTTCGAATTATTATATGGTGGATATAATTAATAGTAGTCCGTATACATGGATTGTGGATAAACATGTTATAATAAATAAGTCCACTCTTAAAGGTGGAAAATATAAGATAATAATAGATCAATTGGGTGGTATCCCTTTAGAAGTAGAAGGCATTAACTGCAGTCGTTTTGACTATTTTATCTATTGCATAGAACCAAGAAAGTTAAAGGCAATGATCGGAGAGCAACTTTCTCATAAAGAACGTATGACATCCGAAAACATATCGAAATTGATGGAGTTGACTAATTCTATTTCAGAAAATGATAATACATATATCTTATTGGGGAAATGGAAATGAATAGTGGAAGTATATATGTTGATATTATTTTATGCACTTGTCTGCCCTCCATCCAAATACCCCCTTTTGAACATATCCACAAAAAGGAAGAAGAGAGAAAGTAATAGTGGGCCGAAGATGATGCCCATAAAACCGAAGATGGACAATCCGATGACTACGCCGAAGATGGTGATGAGCGGATGAATATTCGCCATCTTCTTTTGAATCATGAAACGTATCAGGTTATCGAGTTGGGATATGATGATTGCACCGAAGGCGGCCAGCCCGGCAGCTTGGAGCCAGTTGCCTATTAATGCCATATAAACAGCTATGGGAACCCAGACTAGTGCTGTTCCCACCATCGGAATGACACTTGCAAAACAGGTGAGAAGTCCCGAAAGTAATATATTGGGCGCGCCGAATATCCAGTAACCTATCATGGCTACTCCGCCTTGGATGATGGCTAGCAATGGAATACCGATGGCATTGGAACGGATTATCATTGTGATTTCGTGTATCACATGTTGGGTGTTGGTTTCATTGAAGGGAAGGATATCATTGATATATTGTTCCATCTTCTTACCGCCTATCAGCATGAAGTACAAGACAAACACTAATACGAACATATTGACTGCAAAGCTGCTGATGCCTCCCATCAGCATTTGTCCGATACGTGGTAGAGCTGAAATAACGTATGATATCACTTCACCTCCTAAAATATTGTAACCGGTTTTAGCTTTAATGATGCTGGCGGCTTCTTCAAAAGGAGCAATGATAGTTTGAGGATCAAGGTTGATATTCTGTAAATTGATAACTAACAGCCACACTACTAATGCCAAGGGAAGCAAGAAACAGAGAATAGCTTCTGCGGTAATGAGAATAGCAGCGAAATTACGTTTCATTTTTCGCTTCTCAGAGAGATAGATCATTTGTTTCCTTACCAATATGTAGATAGTCAGCGCTCCTAGTAATCCACCGAGGAAAGGGGTGATTTGCCGGAAAAGGATAATGCCTAATCCGATGATGAATACAATTAATGAAATTTTCCAATATTGTTCCTTTGTGCTCATAATGTTCCTTTTTAGGTATAAAAGAAACACTATGGAACCAGGAAAGTTTTATAAAACTGTTATGTAGATTGAATTTTATCCTTCATCGAGCCAACCTTTACCTTGGCGCACAATTTCTATCTCATTATTTGTACAACTAACGATGGTGGAACCTTCCGTTCCGCCGATACCTCCATCGATTACCAGATCCACGATATTGCCGAATTTCTCATCAATAAGTTCCGGATCGGTGATGTATTCAATGTCTTCCCCCTCATCAAGGGGAAGGGTGGTGGTCATGATTGGAGCATCCAGTAAACGAGCTATCTCTTGGATAATGGGGTTATCCGGCATACGTATACCAACTTCTTTACGGTTGCGGAATATTTTAGGTAACCGTGTGGTACCATTTAAAATAAAAGTGAATGCGCCGGGTAAGTTGCGTTTCATCAGTTTGAACGTATTATTGTCTACTTTGGCATACTCACTGATGCTACTTAAGTCATAACAGATGATGGAAAGATTATTCTTCTTCGGGTCGATGTCTTTGAGTTGGCAAATCCGCTCAATGGCACGTTCTTTCAAGCCATGGCAACCAATGGCATACATAGTATCTGTGGGGTAAATTATGATACCCCCGTCATTTAATATGTCTATTATCTGCTGCAAGTCGGCAGGATTATTGTTTTTTTCATAAAGTTTCAGAAGCATGGCGGAATAGGTTTTTAAATTGTTAGTACAACGCAAAAATAGATAATAATCGGCTTATTACCAAGTATTTTATCTTTTAAGCATCTCTTTCTCCAATTTCTTGATTTTTTTCCAAGCTTCTTTGAATTTAGGACAGAGGGTGACGGCTTTGTTATAGTTCTTCATGGCGGCTTCTTGCATGCCATGTTCCAAGCATTCATCGCCCATTTGGATATATTCGCGGGCATAGCGCACCAATGCTTTCTCTTTCTCTATGGCAGCTTGTTTCAGTGCTTGGTTTTCTTCACGAAGAGAGTTGATAACATTCAGCTTTTTACGAATAAGACGCTGTACATTGGGTTTCTCGATATCGTAGCGCGAGTGAATAGCTTTGAAAAATTCATTGAGGAATACATCAAACTCTCCTTTATCAAAAGCTTTGGCAGCTGCTGCATATTGTACATCGGCTTGCGCTTGTTTCAGGGCACGGTCAATAGCTTGCCGGTTATTGAAGCGTTCGGCAAATCCTACTATCTCGGGACGTACAAAAACATCGGCACGGCTGATGGGTTTCTTTAACTGGATACCTTCTAAGGATGTACAACGGCTAAGGGCTACGTAAGTTTGACCTCCGGCAAATACACCTCCTGTAAAGTCAATTACTACCCGGCTGAAAGTAAGTCCCTGGCTTTTGTGGACAGTGATTGCCCATGCCAGTCGGATAGGGTATTGGGTGAAAGTGCCGAGTTCTTCTTCTTCAATCTGTTTCTTTTCTTCGTTATACTTGTAGCGGATATTGCGCCATGACTCCCGTTTTACATCGCACTCTTTTCCATCATCGGTGATGACATAAAGAGTCTCTTCCAAAGGATCGAAGCCACTGATAACGCCTATCGTACCATTTACCCAACGACGGTCGAAATCATTTTTGATAAAGATGATTTGAGCGCCCGGCTTCAATACAAGTTCTTGGGAGGTTGGTAGGCTGCTTTCAGGAAAGTCACCCGTGATTTCACCGTAGAAAGTGATGGGATCACCGGGAAGTTCTGCTAATTTCTTGTCGTTGATATAATCAACGTTGTCCCGCCGAGTGGCAAGCGTGATGTACATGTCGGCTTCTGATTGCTCTATTTCAGTGCCGTAGCGTGTGTTTAGAAGCTGTAAATCTGTAGCACCGATAGTATTGTTACGTATGTGGTCCAATACATTGATGAATTTGGAGTCTGTTTGCCGGTAAACTTTCTGCAGTTCGATGGAAACAAGGTCTATCTGATTGAAAACTCTTGCAGAGAAAAAGTATGGGGTAGGATAGAAGCGATTCAGTATTTCTCGTTCATCTCCTTTGACAACAGGCTCTAACTGAAAGACATCACCCACCAACAGGATTTGTTTTCCACCGAAAGGTTCGCGCAAGTTTCTGGAGTAGACGCGAAGAATACGGTCTACAGCGTCGATAATATCGGCACGTACCATCGAAATCTCGTCGATAATGACCAGTTCCAGTTCTTCAAGTAACTTACGATGCGGCTTGGTATATTTGAAGAATTCGTGAATGCGTCCCCGTTGTAAGCTGAGGTTCGGATCATCGGGCAGCAGAGGGTAGAACGGGAGTTTAAAGAAACTATGCATGGTACTGCCTCCTGCATTGATAGCGGCTATGCCGGTGGGGGCGAGTACTACATGTTTCTTCTTGATATTCTCACAAATATACCGTAAGAAGGTAGATTTACCCGTACCTGCCTTGCCCGTCAGGAAAACTGATTGACGGGTATATTTAATAAGGTTCAAGGCATCTTGAAACTCTTTATTTTGGGTATCGGGGATAAATTCCATAACAGTTGTGCTTACCTACCACCTCCCGAGAGGAGGAGAATTGAGATAGTTTTTTTATATGATGTTGAAATGTTTGAGAGCATTGGCTATACCGTCCTCATCGACTGATGTGGTGACATAGTTGGCAGCGGCTTTTACATCTTCTTTGGCATTTCCCATAGCTACCCCGATGCCTGCATGACGCAGCATGCTGATGTCATTGCCACCATCGCCGAAAGCCATGGTTTCTTCCAAGCGGATATTGAAATGACGGATAACTTCGTCGATACCTTTTTGCTTGGTATTCCCTTTGGCGGTAACATCGGCAAAGGCAGGAAACCAGCGTCCTATCTCACAATTTGGAATGGAGGGTAGAATTTCTTTCTCCTCTTCTTCAGTGATAAAAGGTGTCATCTGGAAGATTTCCTTACCCTGTATAGCTTCTTCAGAGGATTTAACGGGGATCACATCTACTTTAAGGAAATCGTTGAATATCTTTTTCACCATTTCGTTGGGCTGACAGGTACAAATATCATGTTCGCCTACAACAATACACGGGATGTTTCGGTCCACACAATACTTCATAATAGCTTGTACGTCTGCAGCAGGGATAGCGCTTTTGTAAATAACCTCTTTCCCTATAAAGCAATAACCACCGTTCATAGTAATATAACCATCTATCAGGTTGCGTTCTTGCAGCGCGGAAAGATTGTTGATGATAACTCCGGGACGTCCGGTAGCAATGAAAATATGTATGCCTTTGGCTTTAGCGGAAGCTAGTGCTTCAATGGTGGAAACTGGTATTTGGTGTGTATCGAAACTGACTAATGTACCGTCGATGTCAAAAAACAGTGCTTTTATCATAAGAGTCTTTTTTATCTTGGGTGCGAAATTACTCAAAAACGAAGATATTTCGTACTTTTGCAAGCAAATAAATGGTAATTTACAAATGAAGAAGCATTCTTTCAAAGAGTGGCTGATTGCTACTCGTCCTTGGTCTTTCCCAGCTTCGGCAATGCCGGTATTGGTAACATTGGCTTATCTATATTGGTTGCAAAACGATATAAACTGGATAAATGGGATATGGGCTTTAGTCAACATTGTCATATTTCATGCTGCCGGTAATACATGGAGTGACTATTTTGACTTCAAGCGGGGAGTCGATACCAAAGATACATACGGTGTGAAGACTTTGACAGGAGGAATGTTTACTCCTAAGGAGATTTATCGTTTGTCGTTAGGCTTGCTGGCGGTTGCACTTATTGCTGGTATCGGTTTATTGGTGTGTACCGGATTCCCACTATTATATATAGGGATAGGTGGCGCTGCTTGTGCACTGTTGTATCCACCGTTGAAATACCATGCATTAGGAGATGTCGTTATCTTTTTGGCATACGCTTTTCTGCCCACACTAGGAACGTCATACGTTACCATCGGTATCTTCAATTGGGATGTACTGTGGGTAGCCATACCTGTAGGACTGATTACCGTAGCCATTCTTCATGCTAATAATACCCGGGATATCCGAACGGACTCGCATGCCGACATACGTACGTTGGCAATGAAACTGGGAGGTAAAATGTCTATGTATGTGTATTGTGCCGAGGTACTTTTCCCATTCGGATGGATAGCGGGCTGTGCGGTAACCGGAACGTTCCCTTTATGGACATTATTGGTTGCAGTGGCATTAATTCCTGCCATTGGAAATGTGCGGATGGTTTCCCAATTGCCTCGAAAAGGAGAGGTAGCGATAGCCAATCTGGATGAAATGACTGCGAAACTCCAGTTACTGTTTAGTTTGATATTTGCATTATCATTTGTTATAGCGGCTTTGTTGGCATGAAGAAACTAGTTTTTACTATAATTTTGGCGGCAGTGTTGTGGACGATCATGTTTTCACCTTGGACTGCTCCTGCTGTAAACTTCTGGTGGATGATGACGGGGTCTGCACTTACCTTGTCGGTATTTGCCACTTTGTTCCGTCCCGGTTGGTGGAAGGATGTGAAGTGGAATTTATCTAACATATTGCTAGGAATCGGCATTGCTGTTGTATTATGGGGCTTCTTCTGGGTTGGAGATAAGGTATCTACTTGGATTTTTGATTTCGCCCGTCCGCAAGTTGATTCCATTTATGGCATGAAAGAGGGGGAATCTCCTTGGCTATTGGCTGCGTTGATGTTATTCTTGATAGGACCTGCTGAAGAAATCTTTTGGCGTGGCTATGTGCAACGAACGCTCTCTGATCGATGGAATCCGAATGCCGGTTTTATAGTAGCTACCTCTTTATATGCATTGGTACATGCCGGTTCTTGCAACTTTATGTTGCTGATGGCAGCTTTGGTGGCGGGTGTGGTATGGGGAGCGCTTTATCGTTTCTTTCCGAACAGATTTGCCGCAATCATAATTTCGCATGCCTTGTGGGATGTGGCTGTTTTTATATTTTTCCCGATTTAAAATAACTCTAAGCTTATGAAATACAATTTTGATGAAGTGATAGAGCGCCGTGGTACTGATTCTGTAAAGTGGGATGGCGTAAAGAAGGTTTGGGGGCGTGATGATTTGCTTCCCATGTGGGTGGCTGATATGGATTTTCGTACTCCTCCTTTTGTAATGGACGCTTTGCGCAAACGCTTGGAACATGAGGTCCTGGGCTATACATACGCTTGTGAGGATTGGTCTGCATCTATTTGTGGTTGGCTAAAACGACGCCACCAATGGGAGGTTACCTGCGAGATGTTGACCTTTGTTCCCGGTATTGTCCGTGGGCAGGCATTTGCTTTACAGTGTTTCACTAATCCAGGTGATAAGGTGATGGTGATGACACCGGTTTATCATCCGTTCTTCCTGGTGACCGAACGCATGGGACGTGAAGTTGTTTACTCTCCTTTGGATTTATATGACGGGCATTATCACATAGACTTCGACCGTTTCCGCGAAGATATTAAAGATTGCAAAGTGCTCATTCTTTGCAATCCTCATAATCCGGGAGGACGTGTCTGGACAGTTGAAGAGTTGCAGCAGATAGCTGACATCTGTCTGGAAAATCATACTTTTGTTATCTCCGACGAGATACATGCTGACCTTACGTTACCACCTTATAAGCACCATCCGTTTGCAACGGTTTCAGAAGCGGCTGCACAGAATTCGTTGGTTTTCATGGCGCCCAGCAAGGCATTCAATATGCCGGGATTAGGCAGTTCGTATGCAATTGTGGTGAATGAAGATATTCGTCGTCGTTTCATGGAATTTATGGAGGCAGGCGAGTTTTGCGAAGGACATTTACTGGCTTATATTGGTGCGGCAGCGGCATATATGCATGGTGAAGAATGGTTGGAGCAAATGCTTGCCTATATTCAAGGTAATATCGACTTTACGGAGAATTATTTGAAAGAATATATTCCCGGTATCGGTATGATACGTCCGCAAGCATCTTATCTGGTGTATTTGGATTGCCGTGCATTGGGATTGCCTCAGGAAGAACTGAAACAATTATTTGTAGATAAGGCTCATTTGGCTTTGAATGACGGAACTATGTTCGGTAAGCCGGGTGAAGGATTTATGCGATTGAATATCGGCTGTCCCCGTTCAGTATTGGCGCAGGCGCTAAAACAGTTGGAGAATGCGGTAAAAAATAAATAGAAGATAGATGAGACAATTGCCTTTCCTGGGATTAATATTTGTGATGTTGTGCTTTGTTGGTTGCCGACAAGCAGATGCCGGACGTTTGTTGCGCCTGGCTGACGCACAGGTGGGAGTTAATGTAGATAGCATTTATTCTCTGTTGGCAAAGATAGAAGAACCGTCACAACTTTCGGGTGAGGAGAGGCTTTTGTATGGGTGGTTGAAGACTTATGTGCACTACCGATGGAATAATTCCATGGCAGAAGATTCCCTAATATTACCTGCTTTCAATTATTATATCTCTCAGAATGACACGGCGAAGCAATTGCTTTCATATCATTTGAAAGCTTCGTACTTGTACTGGCTGAAAGAATATGAGCAATCTATGACTGTTATTGATAGCGGCATTGTCGCAGCTAAAGCGTTGCAGGATACCGCAGAGGTGGTAGATATGCTGGGAGAAAAAGCTTATTGGTATGTATATGTCTGGAAAGATTATGCAAAAGCGATAGAAACATTTCGGGAAGCTATAGCTTTGAAAGAAAAGGCTGAACTTTGTTTCTCCATAGGAATTGCTATGGGGTTGCAGAAGGAGGATTCGGCATCTTATTATATGAATCGTAGTGTGGAGCTGGCTGTACAGGCTGGAGATACTACCAAGATAGTCCACTATTTGCGTAACTATGCTCAGTTGCAGGCTTATCTTATTAAGGAGTATGCCGGAGCAATAGCTTCCATTCGCCGTATGGAACAGTATGTCAAAGATTCGGCGCAGTTAAGTATGGGAGACTTGGTAAAGGTAGAAGTCTTTCTGAAAGACGGCTTACTTGACTCGGCACAATACTATCTGGATAGAGAGCGGAAGCGGGCAGCCGGTAGTGCGAAGTTCCTGACCGAAGAAAATATAGCATCAGTGTATCAGGCAATGATCGATTATACACGTCATCGTACGTTTGATGTCTTGGATGTGATGCGTTATAATGATTCTGTGGCAAATGCCCTTTCCGCTGTGCATAGCACTATCCGGCGTAAGGATGAGAGCAAGGAATCACTTTCGCAGGCAAACCTGATATTAACGGTGGAAAGGCAAGAGGCACAACTTACTTTGTTATTCTCTTTGTTACTCCTGGTGCTTGTGGGTGGCGGCGCATTCTTTTATGTCCGGAACCGGCGTAACAGATTGATTGAAGCCGAAGAGCGTGTGGAGACACTTACGCGCTTACTCGAAGAGGTTACCAAGAATAGTGAAACAGATACTATCGGGATACAAACTACAGAGAACGATGAGGTTGCCTCGGAAGTAGAAGACGGTCAATTCTTTCGAAAAATACTTTTGAAACAATTAGGTATTATCCGTTTAGTCGCCAAACAGCCTACGTCACAAAATCAAGAATTACTTCGCCGTATATCCGGCATCACCAATCATGAACTTCCGGTGGAGAGTCTGCTGGTATGGGAAGACCTTTATCCGGTGATTGACCGTGTATATGATAGCTTTTATACAAAAATGATGCGTCGCTTCGGCGAAATGCTTATTGATAAGGAACAGCAACTTTGTTGTTTGCTTTGTGCGGATTTCTCTACCAAGGAGATTAGTGTGGTGACACAACAGAGCATTCCTACCATTTACCAGCGGAAAACTAATATCCGCAAGAAACTGGGAATGGGGGAGAAAGAAGATGTGGTGGAGTTTATCTTAGGTCGGCCCTGATCTTCGTGGGGGCTCCCTGTAAAATTACTACTTATAGGGAGCATATAGATCATCCAAAGGGAAATATAGAACTATGTGTTTGTAATGTGTTGATATATAATGATGTACTTTCTCATTATATAGACTTTTAATATTCCGATATAGACTGCTTGTAACGTGTTTTACCTCTAACTTTGCGATAGAGTTGAAGTTGGAAATTAATAGAGTAAAACATAAAAATCACACGAAGATGAAAACAGTTCTATCAGTTGGGAATACATTAAAAAGTAGAAGATTTATAATCTTGGGATTACTACTTGTATTTATGGTAACTTCCCTTCCGGCACAAACCTATCAACTTTCCGGTTGTGTGCAAGATGAAAATAAACAATCAGTAGAGGTAGCAAACATTTTGCTGAAAAACGCAAAGGACAGTACTTATATAACCGGTATGCTGAGTGATCCGCAAGGTTGTTTTACCTTTACTCAACCTAAAGGGGAATATCTGCTGCATATTACCCTTATTGGCAGCGAAGATATCTATCTGCCTGTTTCTCTTCACGAGAATAAAAATGTGGGTGTTTTGACATTAAAAACTTCTTCCGCTTTGCTGGGGGAGGTGACTGTTACAGCTTCCCGTCCCGTAGTCAAGCGTTTGGTAGATAGAGTCGTATTTGAAGCGCATAATACCATTGCCTCCGCCGGAGGAAATGCACTAGATCTTCTGCGTGAAGTACCCGGATTGCGTGTCGGGCAGAATAGTATAGATATTATTGGCAAAGGTGGTATCAAGGTTTATATCAACGACCGTGAGACAAAGCTTACCAGCGATGATCTGATAGATTATCTCCGTTCTTATGACGCTTCCCAGATATTGAAAGTAGAAGTGATTACCACCCCACCTTCCAAGTACGATGCGGCAGGAAATGCAGGTATTATTAATATTCGCCTGAAATCTCGTCCTAAAGACTATTTGGGTGGTACGGCTTCGGCTTCCTATGTTGCCGGTGAGAAAGATAACTACGGATATGGTAGCCTAAACCTGAATATTAGCAAAGGCCGCGTAACTTCTTTCGTCAACGGAGGAACCACACAAGGCAACTATGAAACTCTTGAGACGAACCTACGTTATTTTCCAAAGAATACTTGGGACAGCCGTTCTGATTATACCAACTATATGAACAGTTATTATGCCCAGGCAGGTGTGGATGTGGCATTGGAACGCAATTGGACTGTAGGTATACAAGCTATCTACAATCATAGTGCTCCAAAACCTAACAATACTCTTTCAAATTCGAAAGTTTATGATGTTTCTACCGCTCGTTTGGACTCTCTCTTGTTTTCTGATAGCAATAACGATTTTAGTTCCGACCGTCTCAATCTGAACTTCCATACTGACAAGACTTGGGGAGATAAAGGTCAGAAAATGACTTGGGATGTGGACTACCTCCGTGATAGCCGGGATGAAAACATGGGATTTATTTCCGAAACCCGTTTACCGGACGGTACGGAAATTCCGGGTACGAACTTCGATTACAGCTATCTGCAAAACCGTAAGGTAGATGTTTTCTCTTCTGCCCTTGATTTTAATCTTCCCTTTGAGAAGTACAAAATAACCGCAGGCGCCAAAGTTTCTTTTACCAATACTCGCAATCGTATCAACTACGATACATCGGACCCGAGCTTGGTGCAGGATGATTATTTCCGTTACAAAGAACAGATTTATGCCCTTTATGCCGATTATAGCCGGGAGTTTTCCGAGCGCTTCTCTATGCAGTTGGGACTGCGCATGGAGCACACTAGTACTACCGGTATTTCCGAGGCTAAAGATACAAAAGACAAACACGATTATACCCGTCTGTTTCCTACGGTCTATTTCTTGTATGCACCCGTTGAAGGCCATGCGCTGAATCTTAGTTTTTCCAATCGCATTTCCCGTCCTTCGCAGAATATGGTTAACCCCTTCCCGTTCTATCAGAACAAATACACCTATGCGTGTGGGCGTGAGGACTTGAAGCCAAGCTATACTTATAATGCAGAACTGGGATATACATTGAAAAACAATCTTAATATATCTGCCTATTACTCTTATTCGGACGATGTGTTTTTCCAAGTGGTAGGTCTTGACCCTGAAACGAATGTAAGTTCTTTCCTTTGGGAGAATTTTATGACAACAAATGCTTTGGGTATTAATAACTCTTACACTTTCCGTACGAAGTGGCTGCAAACTTATGCACAGCATGGAGTGAGCTATCGCCGGACTACTTCGAGTGCGCCAACGACTTCTCCCGAAGAGAAAGGATGGTCCTATGATGCAAGTCTGCGCAATACTTTCTATCTGAATGAGAAAAAGACATTTGTAGCTACGCTTTCCGGTTCCTATTCTTCCCGTCAGTATCATGGCGTCTATTTGATGCAACCCAATTATAGTGTTAGTGCTGGTCTGCTTTATCGTATGCTGGATAATAAACTCAGTCTTAGTTTTAATGCGAATAATATCTTTGTCAGTCATTCCAAACTTGAAACTCTTTCCAATAACATGAAGATGACGGTGGATAATCAATTCTCATTTACTAATTTCCGCATTGGAGTTTCTTATACTTTCGGTGGAGACATCCATAGTAAAGGGCAAAGAAATAGTAATGATGATATCCAAAGAAGACTCTGATGGCTTTGATTCTTTCCCTCTCTGTTCGGGAGGGGAGAAAAGGGTTATTTAATTCATTTCAGAGCGGATATGAACTAAATGCTAATTAGCGCAATGATTAATAAGAGTAACGTGTAAATGATTAATAAGAGTAACTGTATTCTCCTCCTCTCGGGAGGAGGAGTACCCCAACGGGGGGAGGTGGTAGGAGAAATAAATTCCTTTGAA
>USLU01000004.1 GCA_900555635.1 uncultured Bacteroides sp. | reverse complement strand
CAGTAGGGAAAGTGTCACTCGTTCACTTCCTTCTATGATTCCCGGTTATGTGGAAGAGGAGATGCTTTATATTTGTTTTGATACCCCCATTGCAAACAAATATCTGCAAGTGACAGATACGACTTCCGACGAAATAGTTTACTCCGATGTTTTTAGCGGAACGACTTTGATTATTCCTTTGACCGCTATAGGTGAAGACTATGTTGTTGAAGTTTTGTAATTCTTACTTTTATTAATCCTTTAAATTTAATGCTGATGAAGTATTGCAGAAAACTTTGGCCTTTATTGGGGCTTGTGGTACTGCTGTTCTATTCGTGTGAGCAGGATGACGGTACTTTTGAAAATGATTCCGGGAATATGAGTTCTCATCCTTTTGTGCAGGAAGCACGTGAGTATTTTGAGGACTATATTTCCATGGAGATGGAGTACGAGACACAAGGGCTGCATCCGGGTTTGATAGGACCTGATTGGAAGCGGGTGAAAGTTCTTACACAACCCGGGACAATCAATGTGGATGTTCCATTGTGGACTGAAGCTACTTATGAAGGTTCGTTTTACTTGAAAAACGATTCAGGTACTGTTTCTTCTACGGATACTTATTATACAGCCATCCTACAGAAGTTAATTGTTGTAAAATCGTTAGAAAAGGATGCGTTAAGTTGCTATATTGCAACCATTATTCCTGATGCAGAACATGCGACGAGAAATAGTTCGCGGATAGAGGATATGTTTTATAGTGGTGACTTGGATACAAAGTTTAGTGGTACTGTAATGTATTCTACTGTATCAACAAATTATACTATACAAGTAGAGTATTATATGGATGGTGTGTTGTGTAAGCAGATTTCATTATTTAATGCCAGCATTAATATTTGGGATGATTTAGAGGCTATGAATCGTTTAGTTGGCGCAAAGAGTGTACGGAGAAAGCTTCGAGCTGTGACAAGGGGTGAATATGGATGGGAAGTTACTTTACCGGGATTTGGAACTACCGCACCATATCCTCCACCTCCTCCACCTCCTCCTTTACCGCCTGGTGCAGAGCCACCAGTTCCGGTATTACCACCCTATCCAACTATCCCTACACCACCGATACAGCCGCCATCGGGAGGGGGAAGCCAAAGTGGAGGAGGATCATCTTCTACAACCCCATACGTTGATAAACTCTATGGAACTAAGTCAAATTTATCAGCTGCGGATAAGAAAAAGTTGGAAAAAGAGTTGACTGAATTAATTAATCAGAATAAGTTTTTTAAGTTATTGTTTACACTATTAGTTGATGGTAAAGTGAAGCTTAATTTTAAGATAGATTCAAAATTAGATGGAGTCGCAAATGGAAAGTATGACTCAGGAACGCAGACTATTTTGTTTGCTAACTCACTTGCTGTTAATTCAGTCACTTTAAGAGAGGAGTTGGTGCATGCTGTACAACATAATATTGTTTATGGAGCAGATGCAGAGAAATTAGTGAATAAATTTAACCTTGAGTTAGAGGCTCATTTATTTCCGGATATAGTTAATGCTATAGTTTATGGAACTTTTTCTGTGAATAGTTCTTATATTAAAGCTGCTTCTTATTTAAATGATAAATTCAGTATAGCAATAAATGGTTTAATGAGCTCTATTATTCGAAACAAAAGTTTTTCAGCAGGTCAATTCTCCTTATATACAGAAGTTGCTAAATGCTGGAATCCTAAGAGTTATGAGGGGACTTATTTAGAATCTTTACCTCCGAATTTTTTGTATACAATATTTGAAAAATAGAAACGTTATGAAGATATTCTTTTTAATATTTGTGTTTGTTATTACAAATATGACATATGTGTTTGGACAAACGGAAACTGAACATTTTGTTTATGATAAAGGTGACACTAATGTTACAGTTTCTCTTAAGGGCAAGGAACGAATAGATACACTTTTTCCAAAAATGGACGTTCGTTTGGAAGGTCAAGGCGTTGCTTGGATCGTGAATGCTCGTGTAAAGCCTTTTCAAGAATTGATAGATGAAGGCGTTTTTTCTAGAGAGCGAATGCAAGAATTGGAGAAGGCTGATGATTCATTGAGTATTTATGTCTTTTTTGATGAAACAGGTGTTGTTTTTGATATATATTTCTCGATGCCTGTAGCAAGAAAGTCTTTATTGACAGAAAAGGAATTATTTTTAATTTATCAAAAATATTTAGGCATAACATATGATTTGACTGATGTTACTGCATGGGATGATAACTCTTTAACTCCTAAGAAAAGAAAAACTTTTTTGTCATTCGACCTTTTCAATATTCCATTTAAAGATTTGAAATATTGATAATTTGTTATTCTCTATCTTGGTGGAAATATCTGCCGAGATAGAGGATAGCTAATTTCCCTTATTTAAAGAAGTTGCTAATAATGGGAATCTTAGAAATTATAGTGGAATTTATTTGGAATCTTTACCGCCAAAGTTTTTATATGAAATATTTAAGAAGTAGGAGGTGCTATGAGAACATTATTTTTAATATTTATGTTTGTTTTTACAAATGTGGCATATGTGTTTGGACAAACAGAAACTGAACATTTTGTTTATTATAAAGGTGATATTAGTGTTACAGTTTCTCTTAAGGGAAAGGACCGAATAGATACACTTTTTCCAAAAATGGATGTTCGTTTGGAAGGTCAAGGCGTCGCTTGGATCGTGAATGCTCGTATAAAACCTTTTCAAGAATTGATAGATGAAGGCGTTTTTTCTAAGGATCGAATGCAAGAATTGGAGAAGGCTGATGATTCATTGAGTATTTATATCTTTTTTGATGAAACAGGTGTTATTTTTGATATATATTTCTCAATGCCGATAGTAAAAAAGCCTTTATTGACTGATAAGGAATTATACTCTATTTATCAGAAATATTTAGGAACGGTGGTTGATTTGAGCAATGTTGTTGCGTGGGATGATAACTCGTTAACACCTAAGAAGAGGAAGGCTTTTTGGGCATTCGATTTTTTCGATATTCCATTTAAAGACTTGAAATATTGATAATTTGTTATTCTCTATCTTGGTGGAAATATCTGCCGAGATAGAGGATAGCTAATTTCCCTTATGTAAAGAAGTTGCTAAAAATTGGAGTCCAAAAAGCTATGGAGGGACTTATTTAGAATCTTATCACCAAAATTTTTATATGAAATATTTAAGAAGTAGGAGGTGTTATGAGAATATTATTTTTATTATTTGTGCTTGTTTTTACAAATGTAGCATATATGTTTGGACAAATGGAAACTGAACATTTTGTTTATGAACCATCCAAAGGAGGCGGGATTAGTATAAAACCTAAAGGTGAAATTAATTCAATCTTAAAGAAGGGTGAGGCTATTCTCGGATTGAGTGGTTATAATGGTAATATCCCTTGGCATGATGATGCAAGAGTGAAGCCGTTTCAGAAATTGATAGATGAAGGTCTTTTGTCTAAACAACGAATGAAAGAATTGGCTGGAAAAGAACCAATACAAATTATATCTTATTTTGATGAGACTGGAATTGTTAAATATGTTCGTTTTTGGTTACCAGATGGTGAGAAAACGTTGTTGACAGATGAAGAATTATATGCCATTTGCCAAGGATTAAAAGGTGCACATTATGATATGTCGCATGCGGAAGTGGAAATGTCGGAAACTGGTTCTAAGACTATATTCTATTGTAGTGATTTCTTTGATATTCCATTTAAAGATTTGAAATATTGATAATTTGTTATTCTCTATCTTGGTGGAAATATCTGCCGAGATAGAGGATAGCTAATTTCCCTTATTTAAAGAAGTTGCTAATAATGGGAATCTTAGAAATTATAGTGGTATTTATTTGGAATCTTTACCACCAAAATTTTTATATGAAATATTTAAGAAGTAGGAGGTGCTGTGAGAATATTATTTTTATTATTTGTGCTTGTTTTTACAAATGTGGCATATATGTTTGGACAAACAGAATCTGAACAATTTCTTTATGAGAAAGATCATGAGTATTTTTCAATATCTCTAAAAGGAAAGATGCAATTAGATACTCTTCTTCGAAAATCAGACGTTCGTTTGGAAGGTCACGGTGTCGCTTGGTTTGTGAACGCTCGCGTGAAGCCTTTTCAAGAATTGATAGATGAAGGTGCTTTTTCTAAGGAGCGAATGCGAGAATTGGAGAAAGTTAACGACCCATTGGGGATTTATGTGTTTTTTAATGAAACGGGAATTATTTCTGATGTATATTTTTCAATGCCGGTAGTAAAAAGATCCTTATTAACTGATAAAGAATTATATTGCATTTATCAGAAATATTTAGGTAAGGTGTATGATTTGACCAATGTTGTTGCATGGGATGATAATCCTTTAACTCCTAAGAAGAGGAAGACTTTTTTGTCATTCGATTTCTTTAATATTCCATTTAAAGATTTGAAATATTGATAGTTTGTTATTCTCTATCTTGGTAGAAATATCTGCCGAGATAGAGAATACTCTTTATATTTAATACTTTATGCTCGTGAACGGGAATGTATGTTGTGATATCAACAACAGTATTTAATAGACTAGAATTTGTTAGAATAAATAATATGATGAAAATTAGACTGTTTTATAGCGTTTTACTCCTGTTAGTTGTATTACAAGCTTCTTCCCAAGATTTAAGAATCAACTTATATACTACTGGTAGTGGTCTTGAAAAGCAGCTAGTTGCAGTTTTAACAAATACGACAGACAGATTAATACGGGTTCGCAATTATGAAGGTGCAGCAGATGGTAGTTGTCTGTATATGAATTTTCAGGACCAAGATAAAAAAGTTTTATATAATAATGTGCACATTTTTGTGAATCCTAATGAATACAAAAGATGGTTTGATATAAAACCAAAAGAAAATGTAACTTTCAAATATTCATTAGGTCGTATTCGTGAAAGTTATAAAAAAGCTTCAGAAATAAAGTCTGTTGAGGTTTTCTGTATTTTGATATATGCCACTTCTAATACAAGTTTCCCATATAATTATGAAAGGACTTTTACTTTCTTCTTTTAGTAGAAAGTATTCAATAGTTTTACATTTTAGATTTAGCACTTATGAAGCATTACAAGAAATTTTTGTTGTTACTGCCGCTACTCTATTCGTGCAGTACATTTGATAGCATCTATGACTATAGTCCGGAAGAGATGTCTTCTCATCCTTTTGTGCAGAAGGCTCGCGCTTATTTTGAAGAGTATACTTCTACGCCGATGGAGTATGAACTGCAAGGAATGCATCCCGGCGCTATTGCCGCCAGATGGGATAAAGAATTGAAAATTTTCTCTCATTCCGGAACACTTTGCGTGAATGTGGATTTGGAAACAGAAGCGACCTATGATGCAGAGTTCTATAAGAGAGATGCCGATGGAGTGATTTCTACAGAAGATACTTATACTACGGCTCTTTTTCAACGTCTGATAGTGGTACAAGGAGAAGAATCTGGTTTGTTCAGTTGTTATCTTGTCACCGTTATTCCCGATGAAGAACATGCAACGATGAACCGCTCTAAGGTGGGAGAAATGGTTTATTGTGCAGATTCTATGAGCCGTTTTAGTGGTTTTCTTCTTTTCGCAACTGTTACAACAAATTATGGCATTGAATTGCAGTGTTATAAGGATGGTAATATGTATCATAAGATATCTATTTTTGACTTGCCCTCTGTCACTTGGTTAGGCTGGAGCGATACTTTGAAGGAAATTCAACGTTATGTTGGCATGAAGAGTCTTACGCAACATATTCCTGCAGGAACATTTGTTATTCCTGCTAAAGTGGAGGATGAGCAATGAGAAAAAGAAGTTTGAAATATATATGGTACTATTTTATCATTTTCTTCTTCTTTTCTTGCACCGGAAAGAATTATCCGATTGATATAGAGGAAGTTTTGTCTTTGGCGGGAGAGAACCGTAGTCAATTGGAACAAGTGCTGGAGCATTATAGCCGGAAAACGGAAGATAGTTTGAAACTTCGTGCTGCTGAATTTTTGATACGCAATATGCCGGGAAAGTGTACCGAGAGATATAATGCTCATTGGGAAGATATTGCGGCTGCGTTGTACCGATGGAATGACGTTCCCAATAAAGACAGCCTTATAAAAGCTTATGGCTTGGGTGAAATGGAGGTCCGGGAGGATGTACATCATATCACTGCCAAGTATCTGATTGACAATATTGAATTGGCTTTTCGGGTATGGCAGGAGCAGCCTTGGGGAAAGTACATCTCTTTTGATATATTTTGTGAAGAGATCCTGCCTTACAGAGTAGGAACGGAGCCGTTGGAGAATTGGCGGGAGAAGGTACTTACAAGCTTTGGTGATTTGAGTAATTATTTCAGGGAGCATCCTGAAATGTCGGCGGTAGAAGCTTGTAATAGAGTGAATCAGCAACTTCCCCGTTTCACGTGGGTTAGTTACTCTGTGCCGGATATGAGTTATTCTATGTTGATAAGTACTCCCAGAGGTACTTGCGATGAAATGGGAGCTTTGGCTATTTTTACGATGAGGGCGTTGGGGATTCCTGTTACTCGTGATTTTACGTTGCAGTGGCCTAATCGTAATCTCGGGCATTCATGGAATGCGGTATGTGACAGTACGGGAAAGCACATATCGTTTATGGGAGCGGAAAGTAATCCGGGAGAGATGCATATTGGTACAAGACTCAAGAAAAGTAAAGTGTATAGAACTACATTTGCCAAACAAGCTAAAGTTATTGCAGATGTGGATGCGGAAATTCCTTTAGAACTTCAGAACAGGTATATGGTGGATGTTTCAGGTGAGTATGAAGGCTGTACCTTTAGTGCAAGCTTGCCCGCTATCTTCCCCTCAGTAGAGAGTAAATATGTATATCTATTGTCTATGGGTAAAGAGGCATCAAGTATTGCTGATTGGGGAAGTGTGGTTGACGGGCATATTATCTTTAAAAGTATTGGTAAGAATATCCTTTATTTGCCGGTGTATTATGAGGATGGGAAACAGATTCCCGCTGGGTATCCTTTCCGATTGGATGATGAAGGAAATCAATGCGTTTTTGAATCGGATATGGATAATCGGCAAAGTGCTGTTGTGGAGGATATAGGCTTAAACCAATCCTTATTATTCCGTATGCAGACCGGAGTTTTTGAAGGGGCCAATAATAGCGATTTCAGCGATAAAAAACTATTGTATACTATTGAGGAAATGCCGAAAGTTGCTTATCAGAAAGTGCGAGTGCCCGACATGAATTCTTATCGGTATGTGAGATATGTATCTCCGAAAGGAGGTAACGGCAATGTGGCGGAGATCGAATTCTATGGTGATAATGGTAAGATACTAAATGGGCGGAATATAGGAACACCGGGTTCATGGTATAATTCTCCCTCGACTTGTGACAAGGCATTTGACGGAGATATTTACACTTATTTTGATGCAGCACAAGGTGATGGAGACTATGCATGGACCGGATTGGACTTGGGAACGCCGCAAAGTATATGCGAGATACGCTATTTCCCACGTATTGAAGACTGCCGTATTGTTGAGGGGAGGATGTATGAACTTTACTACTGGACAGGAGAGGATTGGAAGGTATTCGAAAGAAAAAGGGCGGTGAAAAATTTGCTGGAATATCAAGTGCCCGATAAGGGATTATTTTATCTTAGGGATGCGGAGAACGACGTTGAAAGTTGTAGATTTTTTATAATAGAGAATGGAAAGCAGGTCTGGTTATAGCAATATACCGGTATTAAGAGGAGTTTTATCAGTCTTGGTAGGTATTTCTATAATAATGCTTCCTTTGACATATGGTTGGGTGTCAACTGTACTTGATAATGAGATAACAAGCTGTGGAACTTTTCTGCTGCTGTTGTTGGTAGCATTTGTTTTGCTTGCTAAAAGTATATTGAGGCATCGCATCGTTCCTTTTCAATTGGCTAAAATAAACATTGTTGATGTGTTTGCAGTGCTTTTTTTGTGCTATTGTGTTTTTAATGTTGCTATTGTTGATAAATGGCAACTGGATAGATATATGTTATATAGTTGGGGGAGCGTTATTGCCGGATATCTGTTGTTGCGATGTGGGAGAGTTACTTTAAGTATATTGTTGTATGCTTGCTGTATTTCGGGCATGGTACAATCTGTGCTTGCTCTCTGCCAAAGGCAGGGGTGGATAGCTGGTAATAGTACTTTGTTTGATGCTACGGGTTCTTTTGATAATCCGGGACAGTTAGGTGGATATATTGCAATATGTTGTATTCTGTCGCTGGGTTTGTTGCAATACGTTAGAAAAGCAAGGAGTCGGATAGGTGTATTCTTTTTAGCGGTTGCTATTTTTATACAGCTTTATGGTTTGTTTCTTTCCGATTCTCGAGCTGCGTGGGTAGCATTCATTTTAGGGGCAGGAAGTTTGCTTTATTTTTGTTCTTCAGTGCCGGCATATTGCAGGAAACACAAGACCGTTTTTGCAATATTTCTGTGTCTATCGGTTATTGCCGGCGGAATAGCCATATACAACTATCGACCGGCTTCTGCAGAAGCAAGGCTTTTGATATGGCGGGTTTCTGCCGATATGGTTGTGGATGCACCTTTGTTAGGGCATGGAGCAAGTTCTTTTTCGAGGGAATATATGCTTTATCAGGCTTCTTATTTTAAAGAAAATCCAAGTTCTCCATTCATGATGGTGGCTGATAATACAATTTATCCATTTAATGAATTTGTAGGAGTAGTGGTCAGATATGGTGCTTTAGGATTATTATTAGTGGCATTACTCTTCTGCTCAGCATTGTGTAGTAGTTTTAAGAATAGAAAAAGCAAAATTTTTAAGAGTGGATTATTGGCATTATCAGTTTTTTCTTTTTTCTCTTATCCGACGGGCGTTTTCCCTTTGTTGCTGTTTTATGGTTTTCTTTTAGGAGGTATTAAGAGCAAAGTTATTTACTCTATTTCATTCCCTTCTTGGATTTTATCACTGATTATGATAATAATAGTTGCTTTAGGAGTACAAACTTTGAAAGATGGAATCTTCATAAAGAAAATGACTAACACCTTATCGGCATTATATCAGAGAGAGGCTGAAATAAATGAAGTTGATTATAGTCGAATGAGATATAATATAAATTTTAATGACTATTATATGACGTGGATGTCGCGACAAGCAGACGTTGTAATAAGCAGAGATAAAAGGATAATGGATATACAGCCTTCGTGTGAAGGGTATTGTATGCTTGGAAGATATTATATGTCTCAAAAGGTGTATTCTGAGGCAAAGAATTATTTGGTTTTGGCATCTTTTATGATACCAACTCGTATACGTCCTAAGTATTATCTTTGGGAGTTATATGTTTCCTTAGGAAATAAAAGCAAGGCATTGGAAGTGGCAAAAGAAATTTTATCTATGCCTTTGAAACTGGAGAATAGCTATACGTTAAGAATAAAAAGAAAAATGAAAGCCTATATTGAGTAGCTTATTTCTTTCAGTTAGCTTAAATTTCAATCAAAATGAAACTTTCTGTTTGATATTCCTTTTCTTTTTGAAAAAGATCCCTACTTTTGTAGCGATTGAATATTAAAAACTGTTTTGATTGATTAATTTTAAGATGAAGAAGGTATGAGAAAAAAGTTCTTCTTATTATTCGTCATCTGTCTGTTTATTGGGGCGGGCAAGGCGATGGCTCAAACATCAAAAGTCTCGGGAATAGTATTTGCCGAGGACAACAATGAGCCCATTATTGGAGCATCGGTATTGGTAAAGGGTACAACGCTGGGAGCGGTGACCGATATCGAAGGAAAATTCACTATCTTGAATGTGCCGAGCGAGGCGAACACATTGGTGATCTCTTTTGTAGGTATGCGTAAGCAAGAAATTCCTATTAAACCGGATGTGAAAGTTCTATTGAAATCGGACTCTGAACTGCTGGACGAAGTAATGGTGGTGGCCTATGGTACTGCCAAGAAAAGCAGTTATGCCGGTTCTGCCTCTCTGGTGAAAGCAGATGCTTTGAAGGATATTCCAACTACCAGCTTTGAGAATGCGCTGAATGGAAAGGTTGCCGGGCTTCAACTGACCAATAATTCCGGTCAGGCAGGTTCAGCACCGGCTATCCGTATTCGGGGTATCGGTTCGATGAATGCAGGTAATGAACCTTTGTACGTGGTAGATGGCGTACCGGTTTCTTCAGGAAATACCGGACAAATGAGCGGTGAGCTTTATTCTACCAATAACATTATGAATACGTTGAATCCGGAAGATATTGAATCAATCTCGGTTTTGAAGGACGCGGCGGCATCTTCACTCTACGGTTCGCGTGCGGCAAACGGCGTTATCTTGATTACTACTAAAAAGGGACAGGTTGGAAAGCCGGTAGTTACTTTGAAAGCCGAAGTAGGTTTTACTCCTTGCTGGGCGACGGACAATTACGAAGCAGCCGGTGTGCAGGAAAACGTGAATATGCTTTATAGCGTATTTCATGACTACCGTACAGCCGGTAAGGGAGAAACAGATGCGGAGGCGAGTGCGTATGCTTTGGGGCAGTTGAATAATCGTTTCAATCAACATGGTTATCAGTTCACTACGAACGGTACGGGTGCTTATGAAAATGTGAGTATCCTTGAATATGACAATTCCGGTCGCGGCGGCAAGTATTACGATTGGGATAAAGCATACTTCCGTACGGCAGTTTATCAAACATACGATATGTCTGTGAGCGGTGCCACGCAGAATACCAACTACTATACTTCTTTGTCGTATACCAAGGATGAAGGACGTTTGAAGAAGAACAGCTTCGACCGTGTTTCGGGGCGCCTGAATTTGACTCAAAAGGTTGGCAAATTTCTGGAACTTACTACCAATGCAAATCTTGCCCGTACAAAGAAAAGCGGTTATAATGACACCCGCAATACGGGCAGTAACTACTTTATGCAAACCCGTAACCTTTTGTGGGGACTTTATTGGCCCACTGATTACAAAACCGGCAAGCCTTGGACCGAACGTTACGGCAGCTATGCTTATAACGGCGTCTACTATGATAATGAATGGGAAAATGCTTCTACCAGCCTCAAGATTATGGCTGCCGAAACCTTGACTTTGCATTTGATGCCGGGACTGGATGTCCGTTCTATCTACTCTTATGATAATACAGCGGTAAAAGATCATATCTATTACAGTGCCAATCACTTTAATGGTTCGGCCGACAATGGAAACGTAAGCGAGTTCCGTACTACTTACGAAAAGATGGTTTCTTCTACCACTGCCAACTATACGGGGAACTTTGACAAGCATACATTAGGCGCCATGCTGGGTTTTGAAGCCGAAAAGAATAAGACCGACTATGTGCGTGCCACCGGAAGCAACCTTGCAACAAGTACAATTCATACGGTATCTACCGCCGGCACACAGACTTCTGCCGGTTACTCTTGGGGAAATTCAATGGTATCGGTACTCTCCAAACTCGATTATAATTATGATGAGCGTTATTTCATCTCGGGTTCCTACCGCCGTGACGGGTCTTCACGCCTCAGTAAAGAGGAACGGTGGGGTAACTTTTGGTCAGTGGCAGGCGCATGGAATATCATGAAAGAAGGATTTATGAAAGACATCTCTTTCTTGAGTAATTTACGTATACGTGCTTCATACGGTGTTAACGGTACATTGCCTTCGGATAATTACGGTTATATGAGTTTGATAAGCTATACTAACAAATATATGGGTAATCCCGGTGGAACCATTACAACGGTAGCCAATAGCAAGCTCACCTGGGAGACTAGCTACAATACTAACATCGGCATCGATTTTGGCTTTTGGGGGCAACGGTTGCGTGGTACGGTGGAATATTTCAACCGTAATTCCAAGAACCTGCTGCAAGATGTGCCTATTTCAACAGTTACCGGTTTTTCATCTACCTTACAGAATGTAGGTTGTATTAATAATCATGGTTTGGAAGTTGAGTTGAATGGTGATATCATTGATCGTGACGGTTGGCTGTGGAGTGCCGGTGTCAACGCGACCTTCCTTCGTTCGGAAGTGAAAGAACTGTATGGAGGTGCTGACATTATCTGGTACGATCCTACCAGTAGCGATAGTCGTGCGCAGTATGTATATCGTGAAGGAGAATCCACGCTCGCCTTCTATGGCTATGAATGGGCAGGTGTAGATAAATCTAACGGTAAAAACGTCTATTATGTAAATGATCCGAAAGACGCTAAAGCAGGAGATTTTGAGTATAACGGACGGGGAGCAACTTACGATTATGACAATGCTAATTTCTCAGTTATCGGCAATGCCATTCCTAAAGTTTATGGCGGTATCAATACTTCCGTCTCCTATAAAGGGATAGCCCTCTCTTTAGGGTTTACTTATAAAATCGGTGGTGATCTGTACGATGGTGCTTATATGGATGTTGCTGACGACGGTTACTATTGGGAGCGTATACGTGCCAAGAGTTATTACGATAACCTTTGGACTCCTGAGAACACAAGTGGTTCGCAACCTCGCATAGAAGGGCTTGACTTGACTGACCCTCAGCAATATAGCAGTCGCCACCTGTTTGATGCCAGCTACTTGCGGTTGAAGAGTCTTACTTTAGCTTACACACTGCCTAAAGCATTGATACGTAAGGCTTTCATTGAGAATGCCCGCTTCTTCTTCAATGCCGGTAACCTTTGGACAATAGCCAAATACAAAGAAGCTGACCCGGAAGTGAGTGAATATGGTACACGTGGCTGGGAAACGCCTATCGGTAAGACATTTGTGCTGGGTGTTGAGTTGAAATTCTAATGAATAGGAGGAAAATACAATGAAAAAGATATATTATTTGTGGATGTCTGCACTGTTGAGTGCTCTTACATTTATTTCGTGTGACGGTTTTCTGGATATGCAACCCGGCAATTCGGGGAATGCCGAAGGGGCTATTGTTACTGCAGCCGACGCTCAGGTGGCCATTAACGGCGTGATGAGCGCAATGACTTCATCTTCTTATTATGGTAGAAATCTATTTATGTATGGAGATGCCAAAGGAGGTGATCTGACTATTTATTCTGCCGGTCGCGGACTGGATGCGTTCTATACTTTCAATCATACACCCAATAGCGGTAGTTATTCCGGTTTTTGGAGTCGGGGCTATTATTGCATCTTGCAGGTGAATTCGTTGTTGAACAACATTAAAAAGCAAGAAGAGGAGGGGAGTATAGAAGATTTTACATCGGCCAAAGGACAAGCTTTGACTCTGCGTGCATTGTTCTATTTTGACTTGGTGCGCCTATATGGACTTCCTTACAATTATAACAAGACTTCCTACGGCGTTCCTAACATCACCGAACCGCTGACTATTGAAGCGCAGCCTACGCGTGCCACAGTCGAAGAAAACTATCGTCAGATATTACAAGACTTGTCGGACGGTGCCACTTTCTTGTCAGAGAGTAAATCGCGGCAGAATGGGTATGTAGGATATTATGCGAATATAGCTTTGCAAGCCCGTGTAAAGCTATACATGGAAGATTATGACGGCGCACTGAGTGCAGCTAAGGAAATAATAGAAAGTGGAGAATATAGCCTCTATAAGCCCGAAGAATGGGTAATATCCTGGAGCAAGCAATTTGGTTCCGAATCTATCTTTGAACTGGGCATCACTACGGAAGAATCTGACTTGGGTACTTCTTCCCTTGGTTTCTATCTGATGCGTTATAAGCAGGTAAAGAATGCGATGGGATGGTTCCTAGCCAGTGATTACTATCTGAACCGTTTGGGAGAGGATGAAAAAGATGTACGCTGGGGAATAATGGATAATGATGAATACTGGGTCGATAACAAAGTTGAGCGTAAAGGTGCCTGCTATAAGTATATGGGTGGTACCAGTTTGCCGGGTGACGGCAAAGCGACCAATACGGCTGTTAATATTAAAATTATCCGCCTTTCCGAACTCTATCTGATAGCTGCCGAAGCTGCTTTGCACTCTACCAAGCCGGATGCCGGAGCTGCTGTTGCCGCAGGGTACTTGAATGAAATTCGTAAACGTGCACCTCAACTGGAGCCTGCTACTGCTACCACTATTACAGATGATATGATTCTGGATGAGCGTAGCAAGGAACTATTCGGTGAAGGGCAGCGTTTCTTCGATATGATGAGAATGAACAAAACCATCGAATTCAACGATGATTTTCAAGATGTGCCGGTAAGCCATCGTGAAAAAACAATTGACCGTACCTATGGAAAGATTGTACTTCCCATCTCTCAGGACGAAATCAATGCGAATCCGGCATTGAAGAGTCAGCAAAACGAAGGATACAAGTAAAAGTTGAAAATGGAAAGTGGAAATTCCACTTTCCATTTTGTGCTCTGGGCTATAAGTGCTATTTATTGATTATATTATTCTATTAAATTTTCCCCGATCGGCTTATCTTTGCTTCCGTAGAAATCAATAAATTATTAATACTATGCGGAAAGCAATTATCTTATCGTCATTGATGGCGTTATTTGCTATCGGAAGCTCTGCACAATGGCAACCGGTGGGCGACAAAATTAAAACCGAATGGGCATCTCAAATTAATCCTTCCAATGTATTGCCCGAATATCCTCGACCGATTATGGAACGTAACGATTGGAAGAATCTAAATGGCCTGTGGGACTATGCTATTATAGGTAAAGGTGAACGTATTCCTGATACTTTTGAAGGAAAGATTCTTGTGCCTTTTGCTGTTGAATCTTCTTTATCCGGTGTAGGAAAGAATGTAGGTGAGAAGCAAGAATTGGTATATCAACGAAGTTTTGACGTACCTGCTGCTTGGCGAGGAAAACAAATCCTGCTGCATTTTGGCGCTGTGGACTGGAAAACCGATGTATGGGTGAATGATATTAAAGTGGGAAGCCACACCGGAGGATTTACTCCATTTTCTTTTGATATAACTCCTGCATTAATAAAAGGAAATAACCGTTTGGTTGTAAAGGTTTGGGACCCGACTGATAAAGGTCCTCAACCAAGAGGCAAACAAGTAAGTAACCCTGAAGGTATCTGGTATACACCGGTTACCGGTATCTGGCAAACAGTATGGTTGGAACCTGTATCACAAAACCATATCAATAATCTTCGCATTACCCCTGATGTTGACAATAGACTGTTGACTGTTAAAGCGGAACTGAACGTAAACTCTCCTTCGGACATTGTTGAAGTAAATGTATACGACGGTACCCAACTGGTAGCTTCCGGCAAGAGCATTCATGCAGAACCTGTGGAAATATCCATGCCCGAAGGTACTAAGCTGTGGAGTCCGGAGTCTCCTTTCCTCTATACGCTGAAAGTAACTTTGAAAAGCGGTGATAAGATAGTAGATAAGGTAAGTAGCTATGCCGCTATGCGTAAGTATTCTACACGTCGTGATGCAAACGGTATTGTACGACTGGAACTGAATAACAAGGCTTTGTTCCAATTTGGCCCGCTCGACCAAGGCTGGTGGCCCGACGGTTTATATACTGCTCCTACCGATGCAGCGCTGCTGTATGACATTCAGAAGACGAAAGACTTCGGTTTCAATATGATTCGCAAGCACATCAAAGTGGAACCTGCACGCTGGTATACACATTGCGACCAACTTGGAATTATCGTATGGCAAGATATGCCTAGCGGCGATCATAATCCGCAATGGCAAAACCGTAAATACTTCGATGGAATTGAACTAAAACGCTCTGCCGAGTCAGAAGCTCATTATCGTAAGGAATGGAAGGAAATCATGGATTGTCTGTATTCTTATCCTTGTATCGGTACATGGGTTCCGTTTAACGAGGCATGGGGACAGTTCAAAACTCCCGAAATAGCAGAATGGACGAAGCAATATGATCCCACCCGTTTGGTAAATCCGGCAAGTGGCGGCAATCATTATACTTGTGGCGATATGCTCGATCTTCATAATTATCCGCAACCCGAGATGTATCTATACGACGCTCAACGTGCAACAGTTCTCGGTGAATACGGAGGAATCGGCCTTGTATTGAAGGATCATCTTTGGGAACCGAATCGCAATTGGGGATATGTACAATTCAACTCTTCCAAAGAGACTACGGATGAATACGTGAAATATGCCGATATGCTGTATGATATGATAGCCCGAGGTTTCTCTGCTGCCGTTTATACCCAAACTACGGATGTGGAGGTAGAAGTAAATGGTCTGATTACTTACGACCGCAAAGTGATAAAGTTGGATGAACAACGTGTTAAAGAGGTGAATACACGCATCTGTAATTCGCTGAAGTAATATGAACATCCCGCATGAGGATGTGTCATAACTCACCACAGATTACACAGATTATTGATTATCAGTATATATAATCTGCGATAATCTGTGTAATCTGTGGTGAAAAGTACTTTTGAACCCTCATATGGTTAAGGGCAAGATGTACGGATACTTTTTGGGAGAAGCCCGATAATTCTGCTATATTAGCACGCTGATTATAATAAACTGGAATTATGAGACAAACAACCGTAAAGCTTTTTTTATCTCTCTGCCTGCTGATGGTACTGCCTCTGCATGCACAAAACAATGTTCACTACTATTTCAGGACACTCGATATACGTAATGGACTTTCACAAAACACTGTGTATCAGATTTTGCAAGATAAGAATGGCTTTATGTGGTTCGGGACAAAGGATGGGCTGAATCGTTATGACGGAACGTCTTTCCGGATATATAAAAAAGAAAATTCAGGCTTAGGTAAGAACTTCATCACTGCCCTTTATGAAGACCGTGAAGGTAATATCTGGATAGGAACCGATGGAGGCGTTTTTATTTATAATCCGGTGCAAGACTTTTTCACAGCTTTCAATCAGACCAGCGACGGAGGAATACGTATCAGGGACTTCGTTACTATGATTAGTAGCGATGAAAAGGGTAATATTTGGATATCAGTCGAAAATCAAGGTCTGTTTTGCTACAAGTATGGAGAACGGAAATTGCTGAATTACCTGCACGACTCAGGCTTGGCTAACGTCACCCGTTTTTGGCTGAACGGAAGCACTTGTTGGCTGGCTTTGTATGCCGACAATTTATATTGTACAAAAGATAACTTTAAAACACCCTTGCAACCTTTTAAAGATGCCAACGGGAATGAGATATTTAAAGGGGATATTATTAACTGGCAAGTCAATGGCCCGCATAATTGTATTTATATAGCTTCGGTCAATGGATTGACCGAGGTAAACCTTACCACCGGCAAAACACGCCGCTTGCTGGAAACCTATGTGCGTGCTTTGCAATTCAAATCGGATGATGAATTGTGGGTGGGTACAGAGTCCGGGTTATATATTTATAACTTGACAAATGACAAAGTTACCCATCTTACCGTTCCTAATCAGGATGACTCATACGCATTGTCGGATAATGCCATATATTCACTTTGCCGTGATAAGGAAAATGGCATCTGGATAGGGTCTTACTTTGGTGGAGTGAACTATTACCCCCATCAATGGACTTATTTCGAGAAGTTCTATCCAAGGGATGATCTCAGGCAGCTAGGTCGGCGGGTACGTGAAATCTGTGAAAGCAATGACGGAACTTTGTGGGTAGGTACCGAGGACAAAGGACTATTTAACTATAACCCCGAAACAGGGAAAATAGAACCTTTCGAACATCCTTCCATTTATAAGAATGTTCATGGTCTTTGCCTGGACGGAGATGATTTATGGGTAGGTACTTTTTCCGGTGGATTGAATAGGATTAATCTGCATACCAAACAAGTAAAGCACTATACCAAAGGCGATAACCAGAACTCAATGACTGCTAATGACGCCTTTACCATCTGCCGGACAACTACGGGAGACGTATGGATAGGTACTACTTCCGGCCTGTTGAAATATAATCGTTCTACAGATGATTTTACACGCATTCCCCAGTTGAAGAATATGTTCACTTATAACATATTGGAAGATTTCAACGGCAATCTTTGGTTTGCTACTTTCTCCAACGGAGTTTTCTGCTACAATGTCAGTACAAAGCAGTGGAGAAATTATCTTTCTAATGAGAAAGATTCAACTTCTATTTCCTACAATAAAGTGATCAGCATTTATGAAGATAGCAAAAAGAGGCTATGGTTCATGACGTTAGGAGAGGGCTTCTGCCGCTATAATCAGGAAACGGATAGCTTCGTTCGCTATGATATGTCGAAAGGTTTCCCCAGCAATACTATTTATAAGATGGTTGAAGACAAACAGGGAAATTTGTGGATCACTACAAACTACGGATTAGTATGCTTTAATCCGGATACGGACAGCAAACATGTATATACCACAGCCAATGGATTACTGAGTAATCAGTTCAATTTTCAGTCGGGGTACCGTGACAAGAAAGGGCGCATTTATCTGGGCAGTATAAATGGGTTTATTGTCTTTGATCCGGAAACTTTCGTTGAAAACACGTTCCTTCCTCCGGTAGTTATCACTGATTTCTACTTGTTCAATAAACGGCTATCAGTAGGTAGTCCGGCTTCCCCGTTGGAAAAGAGCATTACATATTCTAATCAGATAGAGCTTGATGCCAACCAGAACTCTTTCTCCTTACAGGTGGCAGCTTTAAGTTATCAGGCACCCGAAATGAACCGTTTGGAGTATAAACTGGAAGGCTATGACCGAGAATGGTATGCGGTAGGGCGGAATTCTATGATTAATTATTCCAATTTGCCATACGGGAGTTATACATTACGCATAAAAGGCTCCAATAGTGATGGCAAGTGGAATGAAAAAGAGCGGGTACTCGATATACGTATTCGTCCTCCTTTCTATTTATCTACCTGGGCTTATGTGGTTTATGTAGTATTGGCACTGTGCTCTTTGGCTGCTATCATTCATTTTTTCAGAAGGAGAACCCAGCTGAAGCATCAGCAGACAATGGAGAAGTTTGAGCGGGAAAAAGAACGGGAACTTTATACTGCCAAAATAGATTTCTTCACGAATGTTGCTCATGAAATACGTACTCCGCTTACGCTGATAAAGAGCCCGTTGGAGAATGTATTGACATCCAAGTCGGTGTCCGATGATATTCGGGATGATTTGGAAATAATGGATATGAATACTAACCGCCTGCTCGATCTGGTAAATCAGTTACTCGATTTTCGTAAGACGGAAACACAGGGTTTCAAACTGGATTTTGTAGAATACGATGTATCGGATATCTTACAGAACACATATAAACGCTTTAAGCCATTGGCTCGTCAGAAGGGCTTGGAATTGACTATCGATTACCCTGAAAATCTGTATGCCTTGGTTGATAAGGAGGGGTTGACTAAAATCTTTAGTAATATGTTGACCAATGCAATCAAGTACTCTGAAACGTATATTCATATTAAACTTTACGTGAAAGAAGAAAAGATAATGTTCTCGGTATGTAATGATGGTCATGTTGTACCCGTAGAAATGCGTGAGGAGATATTCAAGCCATTTATCCAGTATAAAGGTGGGGTACTGAGTGCCGTATCCGGCACCGGTATCGGGTTAGCATTGGCACGTTCGCTGGCAGAACTCCATGAAGGGACCTTATGCATGGATGACTCTACGGAAAACAACTGTTTCTTACTGTCTCTTCCCTTGAAACATGTACAAACAGCGAAGATAGAACAGCAAGAGCAAGTGATTAGTGAAGAATCTACAGCGAAGAGAATCGCTGAAACTGTTTCCAAGCAATGCCGCTATACTCTTCTGGTGGTGGAAGATAGCTTGGAGATGCAGTCCTTTGTAGTGAAACAATTATCGTCGGAGTATCAGGTACTAACTGCGATGAATGGCGTTGAGGCTTTGAAGATATTGGAAGAACAGACCGTCCATTTGATTATTTCAGATATTATGATGCCCGAAATGGATGGTTTGGAATTATGCGAACACCTAAAATCGGAGCTTGATTATAGCCATATTCCCATTATTCTGCTGACTGCTAAAACAACTCTTCAAGCGAAAATAGAGGGTATGAAGCTGGGAGCGGATGTATATATAGAGAAGCCCTTCTCAGTAGAATACCTGAGAGTATGTGTGTCTAACTTGCTAAGCAACCGTGAGAAACTGAGAGTATCCTTTGCCCATTCTCCTTTTGTACAGACGAATACAATGGCTATGACCAAGGCGGATGAATCATTCTTGAAAACGTTGAAAGAAATAGTCGTAGAAAACATGCAGAATCCTGATTTCTGTTTGGATGACATGGCGAGCTTGCTGAATATGAGCCGTTCCAGTTTGAATAGGAAGATAAAAGGTATACTGGACATGACACCTAATGATTACATTCGTTTGGAACGTTTGAAGAAGGCGGCTGAGCTATTGAACGAAGGCGAATGCAAGATTAATGAGGTTTGCTATATGACCGGATTCAATACTCCTTCTTATTTTACCAAATGTTTTCAGAAACAATTCGGCATTTTGCCCAAGGACTTTGTGAAGTAATAGACCGATTATTCATGAAAATAGAACATAAAGCGCCCCCGCCCCTAGAACATCTCTTGGGGCGGTTTTTTGGTTTTATAATTGTATAGATTGAAGCGATAATTGCATCATGTTTGGTTTTACCCTGATATATTTGCATCCGGAAAAGTTAACCAAATTGTTGCACTATGAACAAAATGCCTATGACGTAATAAATTCCATTTAACTAATTATGCTTGGTAGAAGATTACCTTCTACTATAAAATGCAATTCAAAGCGGAATTCTGGTTTCCGTGAAGTTTTAAAATCTAATTCTATAAAAAATGATCAAGAAAATCTTATTCTTATTCTTTGTTGTTTTTGCAGCTACCGCTTATGCGCAGGATGTGAATATCACTGGTACGGTAACAGATGCAAATAACGAGCCTTTGACAGGTGTGAATGTAGTTGTGAAGGGTACTACTACGGGTGCTATTTCCGATCTGGACGGTAACTTCTCAGTGAGTGGAAAGAAGGGAAGTACAGTTGTCTTCTCTTATATCGGTATGATTACTCAGGAAGTTGTTTTTAAAGGAACTAAAATGCATGTAGTCTTGAAAGACGATGCAAAAGCATTGGAAGAGGTGGTAGTCATCGGTTATCAGACCGTGAAAAAATCCGACTTGACAGGTGCTGTTGCTGTGGTCGATACGAAAGAAATGAAGAAAAGCTCGGCTGGAACGCTGGTAAGTCAGATGCAAGGTTTGGCAACCGGTGTTAATGTACGCAGTAGCGGTCGGGCAGGTGAGGATGCTTCCATTGAAATCCGTGGTGTCGGTTCTTTGAGCAATAATTCTCCGTTGTGGGTGGTCGATGGTATGATTATTGATCCGGGCGTTGACTTCAATCCTGCGGATGCAGAGTCTATTCAAATCCTGAAAGATGCCTCGGCGGCTGCTATCTATGGTTCACGCGCAGCCAACGGTGTGATTATCGTTACCACCAAGAAAGGTGCGAAAGGTCCGATGAAAGTAAACCTCAGCGTAAAAGAGACACTGGAGTGGAGTCCGAAGTACGATCTGATGAATGCTGCGGAGTATATCAAATACAATGATATTGCTTATAAGGAAGCTATCAAGGATGGCATTGCTTCTGTAAACAGTACTCAGAAGCACTCTGAGTATGATACCAACTGGCAGGATGAAGTGTTGAAGACTGCTTTGGTGCAGGACTACAATGTATCACTTTCGGGTGGTGGCGACTCAGGCGCTTACTACGTGTCGGCAGGCTATTACAAGAATGACGGTGTTTCTTACGGTAATACTTTCGACCGTTACAGTTTCCGTGTGAACACACAAGGAAAGAAAGGCTGGTTCTCTTTTGGCGAGAATCTGGCTTATTCACTCACGAACACAGATCCTAACCAAACAAATACTTACAACGATTTCTTGCGCATGATGCCTACCATTCCTGTTTACGATGAGAACAATCCGGGTGGATATGGTTACGGTGATGCTGCCAAGTATAATACATTCGGTGTAAACCCCATTGCACGTGAGGATTTGGAATACCGCCATTACAGACAAAATCGTTTAAACGGATCTTTATGGCTCGAAGCCAAACCATTTAAGTTCCTTTCTTATAAATTCAATGCAGGTGTCGACTTGTATTTCTATGAAAACTCATGGTTCCGTGGCGAAGGAAACTGGACTCAGAACCAGGAACATCGTGATCCGGAAGGTCAGAAAGCACGCGACAATACTTACAACATGTTGATTGAGCATACTTTGAACTTCAACAAAGACTTTGGCAAGCACCATGTGGATGCTGTTGTGGGTACTACATACCAGCACCATGAATGGGAAGGGCTCTGGGCTTCCCGCTTGAATTTCCCGATGATGGGCAACGGCGATTACTTCACCGTATTGAATGCCGGACAAAGCAACCAGCAGAACTCCAACAGCATCAGCGAGAATGCCATGATCTCCTACTTAGGTCGTGCAAACTATAATTACGATGATAAATACTATCTGACTGCAACTTTCCGTCGTGACGGTACTTCCCGTCTGGCCAAGGAGAACCGTTGGGGCAATTTCCCGTCTTTCTCCGGTGCGTGGAGAATCTCCAAAGAGAGCTTCTTTGATGTGCCCTGGTTGAATGAATTGAAGATCAGAGGTAACTGGGGACGCCTGGGTAATGCTTCTATCGGTGATTGGGATTATATCGGAACCATCAACCAGAGTATCGTCACCGTAATAGGCGGAGCTATTGTGCCCGGTTCTACACAGGTAAAAATGGTTAATCCAGGTCTTATTTGGGAAACGAAAGAGACAGTGAATGTAGGTTTCGACGCCAGTTTCCTGAACCAACGCCTGACGCTTAGCGCCGAATACTACAATTCGAAAACCAGTGATGTATTGGCCGAGACTCCGATTGCCATTTCTACAGGTAACCAAGGAGGATCTCCTTGGAAGAACGCAGCCAGCTTGCGCAACAAGGGCTTTGAAGTTACATTGGGTTGGAGAGATCAGATATCGGACTTCAAGTATAGCGCTTTATTGAACCTGACCACCATGGACAATGAGGTATTAAGCCTGGGACGTGATGGAAGTAAAAAAGACTTTATCGACTCAGGCCAGGCCAGAACAAAGCCGGGCAGATCTTTGGCTGAATTCTATCTGAAGAAAACGGATGGTATCTTTAAGACACAAGAACAGATTGATAATTATGTAACATCAAGTGGCAAACCGATTATGATTGAAGGAAAACGTCCGCAATTAGGAGACGTTAAGTATATTGATACGGATGACAACGGAGAAATCACAGATGCCGACCGTGACTGGTGTGGTAGTCCTTGGGCTAAAATGCAACTGTCACTTGTGTTCAATGCAGAGTGGAAGAATTTTGATTTCAGTATGATGTGGAATGGTCAGTTCGGTAATAAGATATACAATGTATCTCGTTGGCAAGGACGTCTGTTCTCAGACAACTCCAACTATATCCGCTTCGAGAAAGGTGAAGAACCTTATCAGGTGAATCCCAATTCCAATACTCCGCGTATCATCTACGGTGATGCCCGTAACAGTGGCGATTCAGACCGCTTCCTGGAGAATGGTTCTTACTTCCGTATGAAGAATATCTCTATCGGATATAACTTCAAACAAAGATGGCTGACCAACTTAGGTGTTGAGAAACTGCGTTTGTTTGCTACAGGCAGCAACCTGCTTACCATCACCGGCTATTCAGGATTGGACCCCGACTTCAAGGGAGTGAATTCCGTATGGAACATTGGAACGGACGGCTATGCCTATCCTAATACCCGTTCAGTTATGTTTGGATTGGATTTGACCTTTTAACTAATAACTCAGTTTAGAAATTATGAAAAAGATATATGGATTAATACTTGCAGGTGCCTTGACCTTGTGCACCGGATGCAACTCAAATTTATTGGATATCGATAATCCCAATGAAGCGACCAATGATACTTATTGGAATAAACCCGAAGATGCTACTGCCGGAGTGAATGCTTGCTACAGCTTCCTTTATAAAGAGGGTACCTGGATGCGCTGGCTTTCTTTCCGCTACGATTTAACTTCAGATGAAGGTTGGAGCTCCTCTCCTTGGATTGAATTGGGCGATTGGACACGCTTCCTCTATAACAACTATAACTTTTATGAAGGCAACACTGTGCATTGGGAGCATTTCTACGTAGGTATTTTCCGTTGCAATCAAGTACTGGCCAATGTGCCTAAGATTGAAATGGACGAAACCACCAAGAATCAAGTGTTGGCACAAGCCTCTTTCCTGCGCGCCCTGTGGTATTTTCAAGTAAACTTGTTGTGGGATAAAGGAACCATGCCTCTGGAACCTAAAGATGCCACCTATATTCCTAAGGATGCTTCCGAGCAGGAGATCTGGGATCAGGTAGAGAAAGATTTGACATTCGCCATGAACAACTTGCCCGAATCCTGGGATGCCGCCAACCTGGGACGTGCCACTAAAGGCGCAGCCAAAGCCTTGCTGGGCAAAGCATACATGCAACAACGCAAATTTGACAAGGCAAAGGAACAGTTGCAATGGCTGATTGACAAAGAAGGTACTTTGTATGGACTGCTGGATAACCGTGAAGACAACTTCACCGATCTGAATGAAAACAATAAGGAAGGTATCTTCGAAATTCAGTTTGACGATCAGAATAAAGGCGGCACAGGCAATGATGTCAGCATGGCATTCGGCTTCCAACGTACACAGTTTTATGCTCCCGGCGGTGACCATGGTACAGGCTGGGGTGACGGAAAAGCACGTCGCTGGTTGGTAGATGAATTTTTGAAAGAGAGAAGAGTAGATGGCAGAAATGACTTGCGTTTATACCATAGCATTCTCTACAAACATTTCGGTGATGATTTCCCTGATCAATCTAAGAAATATTATGCCAATGCAGATGCTTCGCAATGGTTTGACGAATGGGGACAGAATCCGGAAGATTGCTACATCCGTAAGTACAATACTTCCTACTATCGCGAACGTGAAGACTATTTTGCCCGCAACAACTATCGCATCATGCGTTATGCCGACATCTTGATGAACTATGCCGAATGTCTGGCAGAAACAAATGCTCCTATTGCCGATGCTGCTGTTTACGTAGATAAAGTAAGAGAGCGTGCCGGATTGGCTAAGTTGAAAGATAGTCAGTGGAAAGATTGCCTGAGCTCAAAGGATGCCTTCCTCAAACGTCTTCAGATGGAACGTTCTCTGGAACTTTGCTTTGAAGGCTGGCGTTGGGCGGACTTGAAGCGTTGGGGCTTGCTCGATTCTCAGGCAGGTATCGATGAACTGAAAGCTCGTGATAAAGACTTCAACAATTTCGTTGTAGGCAAACACAGACGTCTGCCTATTCCTCGGGATGAAGTAGATGTAAGCACAGTGGACGGAGTTCCGCAGCTTACTCAGAATCCGAACTATTAATAACTGAGAAGGCTATGCCTGGAAGCTATCTGACTTCAGGATACTTCCGGCATAGCCTTTTTCCTTCTTAAATCTTTTTACCATGATATCTGACTATAAAAAACTACTAATCCCTCTTGCCCTGACCTGTTGCTGTTCTCTTTTTGCGCAGAACATTCAGAACCCCGTGCTGCCCGGAGTGGCCGATGCAGGTGTGATGAAGTTTAATGGTAAATATTATATCGGAGGCGTTTTTACGAATGGAGATTTCTACCTGTCTGATGATTTGGTGCATTGGAGCAAGCCTGTTCACGTCGTTACAATGGACAACGACTGGACAAGGGGCACCGGTGCAGGAAATGATCAGATACACGCCAATGATATGTTCTACCTGAACGGAGACTTCCATCTGTACTGGTCTGTAAACTACTGGGGAAAGGACAAGCATGCCGTACATATCGTGCATGCACAAAGCGACAAAGCCACAGGCCCTTATTTCGAACCAAATAAAAGCACCTGGATGGATAATCGTATCGACCCTATGACTTTCAAGGACGATGACGGGCAGCTTTATATGTATATGGTACGTTTCACCGATGGAAATACCATCTGGGGACGTAAACTGAAGAACCCGGCTGAATTTGCCGGCGAGCCTGTCTGTATGTTCGCCTCGTTGCCCGACACCTGGGAGACAATGGACAGCAGGGTAGCCGAAGGGCCTTGGGTGATAAAGTACCGCGACCGCTATTACATGATGTACAATGCCAATCACACTTCCACCCGATGGGGCAATTATCAGTTGGGAGTTGCTGAGGCTGATTCTCCTTTAGGTTTTCAAAATGGTAATAAATACAGTTATCCGGTAGTCGGCTGCAATCAGACGCAACTGGAAGAGAAATACGTGGATCTACTGAGATACGGCTCCACTTACGCCCCCTTGTTTACATACACCGAAACCCCGCCGGGAGATGACTGGATGAAAGCAGACTACCCTGCCACCGGATGGAAGAAGGGAGAGACTGGATTCTCTTTCGAAGAGATAGACGGATCGCGTGAAGATGTAAAAGGCTCTACCATCCGCCGCTTCGGCACTAAGTGGACATCACCTTCCCTGTGGATTCGTAAAACATTTATTGCAGATAAGCAAACGGGCAATCTGGCCTTGCGTGTCACCCATGATGGAGACACCAAAGTCTATCTCAACGGAACCTTGATTTACGAGAAACAAGGAGCGGACTATTGCATCGTTAATCTGGATAAGAAGCAGCGTGCAGCTTTAGAACAGGGTACCAACTTACTAACTGTAGAGACACATAAAGGACATTCCCAGTTCTTCGACGTCTCTTTGTTTGACATGAAGACCACCGTTGCCGATGATATCCTGATGACTCCCGGACAACCCAATATCCTGCGGGGTCCCAATGGCTTTGAATGGTGGCTTATCTACATGGCAAACAAGAACAACGAACATCGGGGACAATACATTAACCGCGTCCAGTTCTTCGACAAGACCCTGTTTGTAGATGGCATAACAGGTCCCAATACACCGGGTTATCATCCCGAGCCCGCCTTGCCTACCTTCTCTCAGAACAGTGAGGTGCCCGCTTTTGGTGCCTTGCAGCATGTACAGCCATCCACTACCTATTTGTTTGAAAGCGGCGTGAAGACCCACGGCGAAGCCGGTATTCTTGCCTGGTGGAAAGATGCTGCTAACTGTGTCTACGTAGGCTTGGATGCCAAGAACCAATGCTGGTATCTGCGCACTCTTGTCAACGGCAAAGAGAGCAAAGAAACATACGCATTACCTGCTGATTTCCGTTGGGGAGTTTACCATCATTTCCGTTTGGAGCGTAATCGTGATTGCCTGAAAGTATGGCTCGATCAAATTCCTGCTCCCGGTAAACATTCATTTGCAAGTATCATCCCTGCCGAAGAATCAGGTGTCCCCGGAGTATTCGATCAAACAGGAGGGGCTTTGTTTGACGGGGTTACCTATACAATTGGCTTTGATAATCTTGATGTGGCACTGCCGGAAAATACGGAAATTCACAAAGGAGACTTGCTGACTGATTATGAATTCAGTTTCCAATTGTCTGATTTGAAGGAACAGGGTGTAGCCGGCAGTTATCCGGTCTATGTCGATGCTGGTAATTACGTGAAAGCCCAGTTCAATGGCGCTACCCGTATACTCGAAGTTACGGCTGTGAAGAAGGGCAAGCAAATCTGGAAAAAAGACTTTCCGCTGGAGTGTATAAAAAGTGTATACCCGGATGTGAAATATTCCGATTTCATCGAGAAAACTTACCGCTTTGCATCACCTACCCGGCTGGATGCTTTATACCTTAACCGCCATGAGGCAGACAATAAATCCCTGTTTACGGATGATATGTTTGCAAAGTTCACCATAGAGTATCTGCATGATGGAAAATGGCATGCGATAGACAATAGCGGAGCAAAAGTTGCCGAACACCCTGCTTACAATTATCTGCCATTAGCTCCTGTTCAGACAGAAGGTATTCGGTTTATCAATAAAGATGCAGTAGATTTGCAACGGCACATCTATAAAATCGGTATCCATGAGATGTGGAAGGAATCTTATCATTTCCGTGCCACTCGCCGGGGTGAGAAACTCTATCTGTTTGTGGATGGTCGTGAAGTTTGTGCGTTGGACATCCCTCAGTTCGAGGCTTCGCGCATAGGACTGGTCTCAGAGAATTTGAATGCCAATTATAAAGGCATATTGTATTATCATATTGGAAAATAAATATTATGAAGAAAAGTTTTGTTTATACTTGTTTCCTGGTCATGGGTCTGATGTTTTCTGCTCAGTCATGTGCCTCTGAATATACTGATCCCGACGATCTGCCTACCGTCGAAATTGAATTGCCCGTACCTTTGGGCGACCCGTTCATCTTGCTGAACAACGGTACTTATTATGCCTATGGCACCAACTCTGATGAAGGTATCGAAGTCTACACTTCCGATGATTTGCAGACTTGGAAATACAAAGGAATGGCACTGCTTAAAAAAGATTCCTGGGCCGACCGTTGGTTCTGGGCACCCGAAGTCTATGAAGTAAACGGCAAGTTCTACATGTATTATACGGCCGACGAGCATATCTGTGTGGCTACTTCCACCTCCCCGGCAGGACCGTTTGTGCAAGAGAAGAAAGAACCGATGCTTGCCGATGAAAAATGCATTGATAACTCCCTGTTTATCGATGATAACGGTACGCCTTATCTATTTTTCGACCGTTTCAACGATGGACTCAATATCTGGGTAGCCGAGCTGGAGAAGGACCTTATCACTATCAAAAAAGAGACGATGCACCCTTGTATCCATGTTTCACAGTCGTGGGAAGAAGTATGGCCCCGTGTCAATGAAGGTCCCTATGTGCTCAAGCACAATGGTGTGTATTACATGACTTACTCTGCCAACAGCTATGAGAGTCCTTTCTACGGTTTGGGCTGTGCCACAGCCACCGATCTGATGGGTACATGGACTAAGTACGACGAGAATCCGTTGCTGCAAAAGCCCGGTGACTTGGTAGGGGTGGGGCATGGCGCTATTTTCACGGATAAGGCAGGCAAACTGCGTATGGTTTTCCATGCCCATAAGGATAAAAGCAATATCCATCCCCGTGCCATGTACATAACGGATATTTCCTTTGAGAAAGTGAATGGAACAGATCGTCTGAGAATCAGCAATGACTATATGACACCTAAGTTGATAAAATAAACCATACCCCGATGAAAAAGAAATATCTCTCCCTATTATTGCTTTGCCTCTCTCTTCTGGGATGCAAAACAAAGGAGGTGGTAGAATTGGATTATCTACCCATAGCCGACCCATACGTCATGCTGTACGAAGGCAAATACTATGCTTACGGCACCGGCGGCACAGTCGAAGGCGAAGGTTTTGCCTGCTTCTCTTCGGACGATCTGAAAAGTTGGAGACGAGAAAGCCAGGCTTTATCGGCTACCGATTCCTACGGTACTTGGGGCTTTTGGGCACCCGAAGTTTACTACGTTGAATCCAAGAAGAAGTTCTATCTGTTTTATTCCGCAGAAGAACATATCTGTGTGGCTACAGGCGATACACCTCAAGGACCATTCCGTCAGGTAGTGAAGCAACCCATTTGGGATGAGAAAAGCATCGATACCTCCCTTTTCATCGACGATGACGGCACTCCTTATCTCTATTTCGTACGTTTCACAGACGGCAATGTTATTTGGGCGGCGCAGATGAACGATGACTTGACAAGTATCAAGCCGGAAACACTGACCGAGTGCATCAAAGTAGAAGAACCTTGGGAACTCTCACAAGATAAACCCGCCAAAGTAGCCGAAGGTCCTTCCATCTTGAAGAAAGACGGTGTGTATTATTTGGTTTATTCCGCCAATCATTTTGAAAGCAAGAACTACGGCGTAGGCTATGCCACTTCGAATAGTCCGATGGGGCCCTGGAAGAAATACGCAGGGAATCCTATTCTGCAACGTACCGACGGATTACTCGGCACGGGTCATGGTGCGCCTTTCCGCTGTAAAGACGGCAGTTGGAAGTACATCTTCCATGCACATTGGGACACGACCAAAGTGCAGCCACGTACCTCATACATCAAAGACTTTGCTATTTCCGATCATGGGGTGGCTTCTATTGATGGGAGTATTATCAAACCCCAAGTATTGGGCACTGCATCTAAAAATAATGAATAAATAAAATACACCTATGAAAAAGTTATTAGTATTATCGCTCTTGTTTAGCCTGACGGCATGTTCTTCATCGGCAGCTACGGATGACAAACCGGAGGAGAAGCCCAAAAATGTATATCAGAATCCGGTAATCAACTATAGTTTGCCCGACCCCTCTATTATTGACGGAGGTGACGGTTACTACTACCTGTATGCCACCGAAGATATCCGGAACCTGCCTATCCATCGTTCTAAAAATCTTATAGACTGGGAATACGTAGGTACTGCCTTCACTGAACGTACCCGTCCCAACTTTGAAGAAAAGGGAGGCCTTTGGGCACCGGATGTCAGTAAGATAGGTGATAAGTATGTGATGCACTACTCCATGTCTGTCTGGGGTGGTGAGTGGACTTGCGGCATCGGTTGTGCCACCGCCGATAAACCCGAAGGTCCTTTCACCGACCACGGAAAGATGTTCCGTAGCAACGAAATCAACGTGCAGAACTCCATCGACCCTTTCTACATAGAAGACGGTGGCAAGAAATACCTCTTTTGGGGTAGCTTCCGGGGCATTTACAGTATCGAACTATCCGATGATGGCCTAAGCATTAAAGAAGGCGCAAAACCCCGACAAGTAGCCGGCACGGCTTACGAAGGCACATATATCCACAAGAAAGATGGCTATTACTATTTCTTCGCTTCCATAGGTACTTGTTGCGAGGGCTTGAAGAGTACTTATACTACGGTAGTGGGTCGCTCGGAGAATCTTTTTGGTCCATACGTAGATAAGAAGGGCGGAAAGATGCTCGATAACCAGCATGAGATATTGATTCAGAAGAATAATTCTTTTGTAGGAGTGGGGCATAACTCTGAAATTGTGACAGATAAAGCCGGAAACGATTGGATGTTCTATCATGGTGTAAGTACCAAGAACCCCGACGGTCGAGTACTGATGATGGACAAGGTGGAATGGAAAGACGGATGGCCTTCGGTTCAAGGCAATACACCATCTACGGAAGCAGAAAAACCTGTCTTCTGAGATGAACCACAATCACTTAAGAAACGTGAGTATGATGAATTTACACTGAATATTCGGAGTAACTTTAAGAAATAAGAATAAGCTAATAACTTTTATACAAACCAAACATGAAGAAGAATATTCTAATCTCCTTATTAGTTCTATGGATGGTAGGATGTAACATTTCAGGTGCCGGTTCACTGGAAATTACTGAGCCAACCGTTGAAATGCGGCAGAATCCGGAAGGAGTGTCTGAACTGAATCCTCGATTTTCATGGCAGTTGAATAGTAATAAACAAGACGTGGTGCAGACTGCTTATCAAATAGAAGTTGCGGCTTCTGAAAAAGATTTGAAGGCAGGTTCCGCTTTACTGTGGAACAGCGGTAGGGTAGAGTCTGATAAATCGTTGCTGATAGACTATGCAGGAACACCCCTAAAATCCGGGCAGAAGTATTATTGGCGTGTCACTGTATGGACAAATACCGGTGATGAAGCCCAAAGCTCCGTTCAGTATTGGTCAATGGCTTTACTGGATGCTTCGGACTGGAAAGCCCGATGGATTGGCCTGAACGATAGCATTAACTTGAAAATGGATGGTGAAAGAACTATTTTGCCGGCACGTTACTTGCGGAAAGAGTTTGATATGCAGGCAAAACCTAAACGTGCCGTTCTTTATGTTTCCGGCGTTGGTTCTTCTGTCTGCTATCTGAATGGTGAAAGGATTGGAAATGACGTTTTTGGTCCTCTTCCTACCTGGTATGATGCCTCAGTGCCTTATTTGACATACGATGTAACTTCCCTGCTGAACGATGGTAAAAACACGATTGGTGTAGCTTTGGGTAATGGTCGTTATCTCACTGTACGTCAAAATTGGATGATTGGTTTCGGATTGCCACGTCTGATTGCACAATTGAATGTAGAATACGATAATGGTGAAACCATATCCGTTATTAGTGACGATTCCTGGAAAGTAACCGCTAAAGGTCCTATCATTGAGAACAATGAATTTGATGGCGAGAAATACGATGCCCGCCTTGAACTGGGCAAATGGACTGAGAATGGCTACGATGATTCCGGTTGGCAGAAAGCCGACTTAATGGCTTCGCCCAAAGGCAAACTGGTAGCGCAACTCTCACCTTCCCTGAAAGTGATGGAGGAAATTAAACCGATATCAGTCAAATCAGTGGGTGATGGACGATACATCGTTGACATGGGTCAGAACATGGTAGGCATACAGCAAGTGAAGCTCCGTGGTAAAAAAGACCAAACCATTACGATGCGTTTCGCTGAGGCTCTGAAAGATAATGGAACCGAACTGTATCTGGATAACCTGCGTAGTGCACAGGTTACAGATACTTATACTCCCTCGGCTGACGGTGAGTTTGTCTGGGAACCGTTGTTTGTATATCACGGTTATCAATTTATGGAAATATCAGGCTTGGATTATGAGCCTTCAGTGTCTGATATCATTGGTAAAGTTGTGTATGATGAAATGGCAACCACCGGTACTTTTGAGACATCAGACGAGTTGATTAATCAGCTTCATAAAAATGCCTATTGGGGAATCCGTGGCAATTACCGGGGCATGCCCACAGACTGTCCCCAGCGTGACGAACGTGTGGGATGGTTGGGTGACCGTACCACTGGTGCATACGGCGAGAGCTTCCTTTTCGACAATGCATTGATGTATAAGAAGTGGCTGGTTGATATTGAAGAATCCATGAACGAAAATGGAAGCATATCTGTAGTCTCTCCCCGTTATTGGACTATCTTTCACGATGATGTCACTTGGCCTGCTGCTTATTTCTATGTAGCCGATATGCTTTACCGGCAGTTTGGTGATGATTATTCCATCAAGCACCGCTATCCGTCCATGAAGCGATGGGTGGACCACATGACGAGTACTAAAATGAAAGACTACATCATGGTGAAAGACGAGTATGGCGACTGGTGCATGCCTCCCGAGTCACTGGAGTTGATTCATTCGAATGACCCTGCCCGCAAGACAAATGGCGAAGTGCTGAGTACTGCGGTTTTCTACAGCATTTTGCAGTTGATGGAGAAGTTTGCACTAATGAATAATTTGCAGGCGGATGCCCAAGAGTATGCAGCGCTTGCACTTAAAATGAAGGATGCTTATAACAATAAATTCTTTCATCCGGAGACAGCACAGTATGACAATAATACGGTAACAGCTAATCTTCTCTCCCTCAGATTGGGTCTGGTTCCCGAAGGATATGCCGAAAAAGTATTCTCCAACGTTGTGCAGAAAACAGAAACTGACTGCAAAGGACATGTCAGTGTCGGTGTAATAGGGATTCAGCATCTGATGCGCGGGTTGACTGAATATGGGCAGTTGGAACTTGCCTATAAGATTGTGACCAACGAAACCTATCCTTCCTGGGGCTATATGATTAAGAAGGGTGCAACCACCATCTGGGAATTGTGGAATGGTGATACAGCCAATCCGGCAATGAATTCACGAAATCATGTGATGCTCTTAGGCGACTTGTTGATTTGGTATTACGAAGATCTTGCCGGCATAAAAAACAGCCCTGCTTCTGTTGGATTCAAGCATATACTGATGGAACCGGTATTCCCCGAGAAACTGAATGATGTGAATGCCTCCTATGCTTCACCCTATGGCAAAATAGAAAGCTCCTGGAAAAAGAAGGACAATAAGTTGGAGTGGAAGATTGTAATTCCTGCAAATACAACAGCAACGGTATGCTTGCCTCTGCATTTCAATGTAAAAGTAGATGCTAATCAGGCAGGGGTTCATTCGGTAAAAGAATCCGGAGAGAAGTTGATTGTCGAAATAGGTTCAGGCGAATATAAACTAATGTCTAAAGAGTAAATCAATAATTACATAACTGATAAAACTATGAAACTGAAAAGATTGTTTTTTGGTGTAATGCTCATAGCGGGCATTACAAATGCGGGGGCTGCAAGTTACTCTCCCGAGGATGTTTCGGCTATCATTGCTTTGAAGGTTCCCGGAAATGATGCAAAGACCTATCCGCTGACTCTTCAGAAGCAGCAGAACGGCGTTTACAACTGCAAGCCTTCTGAGGAACTGCCCTTGCTCATCACCCGCCAAGTGACCGACAAGGATGGCAACCAACGTGTCACCATCACCCTCAAAGCTTTGGAGAATGTGTATTTCAACTATGGCGAACAAGTAAAAACAGGCTATCGTCATGCCGACTGCCAGTTCTATATGCCCGGTTTTTGGTATCGCCGCAATTTACGTTCGCCTAAAGAAGCTCCTTCGTTCCACACTTCCGATAGTTGGCTGATACGTGAAGACCGTCTTAGTACTCCGCTTACGGCTGTATTCAGTCCGGCAAACGGCAAGTCTATGTCTGTTATCCGCATTGATAAATTCGACAAAGAAGCGTTGACTACCCATAAAGAGGGAGAAGTTATCCTCTCCGGCGAGACTTCCATCGGCTATACCGGATTTGAGAATGTAGACGGTAATACGGTACTGTCCTACGGTTTTCCTTACCGCGAAGCGCCGAAAACCTATATCCGCAAACTTACATTGGCGCCTGCCGTGGAGGCTTTCCAGTTGTTGCGCAAAGGCGATAGTATAACCATGACCTGGGAATTGTCCGAGCGTGATGCCTCCGATTTCTCCGACTGCGTGCAGCGTACCTGGGAGTACTGCTATGATACCTATCGTCCGCAGCCGGTAAATACCCCTTATACGATTGACCGCATGAAGGAGGTAATGAGCAATTTCTTCGTAGAAAGCTATGTGAACAACACGCCCACTCATTATTACTCCGGCGTTGAACTCGAAACCGCCACTTGTGCCAGTACCGATGTTGCCGAAGTAGGCTTTGTAGGACGTACCCTGCTCAATGCCTTCAATGCTTTGGAATATGGAACGCAGAAGAATCGTACAGACTTAGTGATGAATGCTAACAGCATCTTCGATACCTATCTTCAGAACGGTTTCTCTCCGGCAGGTTTCTTCAATGAAGTGGTTCATTACAATCGTGACTTTAAAGAGTCCAATCATAGCATCCGCCGTCAGTCCGAAGGTGTGTATGCGGTACTGAATTACTTGAATTACGAAAAACAGCATGGTCGCAAACACCCGGAATGGGAGAAACGCATTAAGAGTATGCTCGATACTATCCTCCGTTTGCAGAATCCCGACGGCAGTTTCCCCCGCAAATTCAAAGACGACTTCTCTATTGTGGATGCAAGTGGTGGCAGCACCCCTTCGGCTACGTTGCCTTTGGTAATGGCATCCAAGTACTTCAAAGACAAACGCTACCTGGCAAGTGCCAAGCGTACAGCTGATTATCTGGAAAAGGAACTGATATCCAAGTCTGATTATTTCTCATCTACGCTTGATGCCAACTGCGAGGATAAAGAAGCTTCACTGTATGCTGCTACTGCTACTTATTATCTGGCTTTGGCCACCAAAGGAACGGAACGTGCACACTATGCCGATTTGTCTAAGAAAGCCGCTTATTTTGCTTTGTCATGGTATTATACGTGGGATGTTCCTTTTGCCGAAGGTCAGATGTTGGGCGATATCGGTTTGAAGACTCGTGGATGGGGCAATGTATCGGTAGAGAACAATCACATCGACGTCTTTATCTTCGAGTTTGCCGACGTACTGCACTGGCTCGCCAAGCAATATAACGAGCCTCGTTTCTCCGATTTCTCCGAAGTAATATCTACTTCCATGCGTCAGCTCCTGCCTTATGAAGGGCACATGTGTGGCATTGGCAAGGTGGGTTATTACCCCGAAGTGGTGCAACATACCAATTGGGATTACGGCAAGAACGGAAAGGGTTATTATAACAATATCTTCGCTCCGGGATGGACGGTAGCTTCCCTTTGGGAACTCTTCACGCCGGGACGTGCCGAGCAGTTCTTGTTGAAATAACAGCATGCTGAAACCTCGTGCCGGAGGGCAATAGGTAATTGATTTGTCAGACACTTGTGTTTGATACGATAGACACCAGTGTTTGAAATGATAGACACTTGTGTTTGACATGATAGACACAAGTGTTTGTTGCGTTGAACACCAGTGTCTATTAATCTATACTCAATATCTTGATAATCAGTGCTGATTTGCAACTTGATTTTCATAGTTTCACTTTAAACAAGTAACATAAACATCGTAAATGATATGAAAAAAGAAATGACTTTATTAGCCGGACTGCTATTGTTAGTATCGGCTTGTACAACAAAACCCCTTGACGACACTACCGCTTCGGGCTTAAAACGTACCGACTTCCAAACCGAAGTAGACGGCAAACAAACCGACCTGTTCGTCCTGAAGAATAAAACCGGCATGGAAGTCTGCATCACCAACTTCGGCGGACGTATCGTATCCGTCATGGTGCCGGACAAAGAAGGAATCCTGAAAGATGTAGTCCTTGGTTTCGACTCCATTCAGGATTATATCAAATATCCTACCGATTTCGGCGCATCCATCGGACGCTATGCCAATCGTATCAACCAGGGTAGGATTACGATTGACAGTGTAGACTATCAGTTGCCTCAAAATAACTATGGTCACTGCCTGCATGGTGGTCCCCGTGGCTTTCAGTACCAGGTTTTTGATGCCCGTCCTCTTAGCAACCAATCTTTGGAGCTAACCTATCTTTCCAAAGACGGCGAAGAAGGCTTCCCCGGCAATCTGACTTGTAAAGTGACCTTTACCCTGACCGATGACAATGCCATCGACATCCGTTATAGTGCCGAAACAGATCGTGCTACGGTAGTCAACATGACCAATCACTCTTACTTCAACCTGGACGGTGATCCTTCACGTTCCAACAGTGGCTATCTGCTGACTATAGATGCCGATACTTACACACCGGTTGACAGTACTTTCATGACTACCGGTGAAATAGCTTCTGTAGAAGGTACCGATATGGATTTTCGTACTCCTACCGCTGTTGGTGCCCGCATTGACAACGATTTTATTCAGTTGAAGTATGGTAAAGGTTATGACCATAACTGGGTACTTAATACCAAAGGTGATGTAACCCGTCCGTGTGCCACTCTTGAATCTCCGAAAACGGGTATTGTACTCGATGTCTATACCAACGAACCGGGTATTCAGATTTATGCCGGAAACTTTCTGGATGGTACAGTTACGGGTAAGAAAGGTGTCGTTTACAATCATCGTGCGTCCGTTTGTCTCGAAACTCAGAAGTATCCCGATACTCCGAATAAACCGGAGTGGCCGTCGGCACTGCTAAAGCCGGGAGAGAAATATGATAGTCATTGTATCTATAAGTTTTCGGTGAAGAAGTAAGATAATAACTGATTGAATAGTCACTATTCTTCTAAAGATTTCTTTGAAACAAAAAGGGCTACACCATCTGCCTCGGATGGTGTAGCCCTTTCTATGAAATGGTGTAGCCTTAACCACCGAATGGTGTAGCCCTTTTTGTTATGTCTTTATAGCCTCATTGCCAGCGCTTTGTTTTCCGCCTCTTCCATGATTTCCCGTTCTCCCGGCCCTTTGTCGTTAATGCCGCAGAGATGAAGTATGCCGTGGATAATTACCCGGTACAACTCCCGTTCATAGTCATTGCCTGCAAATTGCTCCGCATTGGTACGTACCGTATCTAGGCTGATAAAAAGATCTCCGCTGAGGCGATTGCCTTCACAGTAATCGAAAGTGATGATATCTGTGTAGTAATCGTGTTGCAGATATTGACGGTTCACTTCTAGTATCTTTTCGTCCGAACAGAAGATATAGGCGATTTCACCGACTCTTTTCCCATAAGTGGCAGCGACGGATTTGATCCAATCCGTTGTCTCCTTTTTTTTGAGGACGGGCATCTCAACGCCGTCTGTTTGATAACTTATCATATCATTCCAATGGTTTAGAAGAAGAATATATAACTAATGATGATAGCGGCAATGATTCCGGAAAGATCAGCTATCAGTCCGCAAGTCACGGCATTGCGAGTTTTGGTGATACCTACGCTACCGAAGTACACCGCGAGAATATAGAACGTAGTATCCGAAGCACCGCGTGCCACACAACTCATACGTCCAACAAACGAATCGGCTCCGTATTGCTTCATGGTATCGATCATCAATCCGTTGGCACCGCTGCCGCTTAATGACTTCATCAGAGCAGTAGGCAAAGCGCCTACGAAACTGGTATCTACCCCAAACAATCCTACTACATAGCCAATGCCGTTTACCAATATATCCATCGCTCCCGAAGTGCGGAATACGGCGATTCCAACGAGAAAAGCAACCAGATAAGGGATAATGCGGATGGCTGTGGTAAAGCCTTCTTTGGCACCTTCTATAAAAGCATCATACACATTGATCTTCTTCCATAATCCCCATAGAATGAAAAGCAGAATGATGGAGAACAGTATGATATTGGCAATCAGCGTTGAGTAGACTCCCATCTGCTCACGGCTTATCTGCGTGAACAGATAGATAAGTGAAGCAAAGAAAAGGCTGATACAGCCGACTAAGATAAGAATAGGTTTATTCAATAAGTTGATCCGTTGGGCAATACTTACGGCGATAACTCCGACGATGGTGGAAATAGCGGTAGTAATCAGTGTAGGGATAAAGACATCAGTAGGTTGGGCTGCCCCCATTTGCGAGCGGTACATCATAATGCTGACAGGGATAAGTATCAATCCCGAGGTGTTCAGAACAAGAAACATTACCATCGGATTGGTAGCAGTATCTTTCTTCGGATTTAGCTCCTGAAGTTCCTTCATGGCTTTCAAACCCATCGGAGTGGCTGCATTGTCCAATCCCAGCATATTGGCGGAAAGGTTCATAAAGATAGAACCCATGGCAGGGTGTCCCTTTGGTATTTCAGGAAAGAGACGGCAGAATACCGGACTTAGCCAGCGCGAAAGTGCATTAATCATACCGCTGCTCTCGCCGATCTTCATCACACCCAGCCAAAGGGCGAGTATACCGGTCAGTCCCAATGATATTTCGAATGCAGTCTTTGAAGAGTCGAAGGTAGAATTGACAAGTTGCGTAAATATCTCTGTGTCTCCCATAAATAGCAGTCTGAAAAGTGCCACAATGAAAGCAATTACGAAAAATGCTACCCAAATGTAATTTAAAACCATAAAATAATACGTTGATTCTTATGCAAAAGTAGGAATATCTTTCCGTTTAGCATGATAAAGTGCTAAAAGAATATCGTTTTGCGTCAATATTCTCTCTCATTTGCCAGGTTCCATACATTGAGGAAAGAAGCTTTTGTTATTTCTACTACCTTATCCATGTTCAGGCGGTCGGTATGATCGCCGGGCTGATGATAGTCAGGATGCCCGTCTGTGTGATACCAAATAATGGGGATATTGCGTAAAGCGAATGAGGCATTATCGCTTCCGCCTACCGGACGGTCCCAGGCCCGATAATCAGGCTGTAGTTGTAGCTTGAAGCGGGCTATATCTTTCTTTAGCCAGTCACCGAAAGCCGGATGAGCCTCTGTATAGAAGTAAACTACGTGTTGAGGCTGCTCCGGTTTATTGTTGCGTCCTATCATGTCGAAGTTCAGATAGCCTTTTACTTGGTCGATGCCGTTGAAGGTTTGCACAAAATATTTCGAACCGAGCAATCCTTTCTCTTCGCCATCCCAAAAGGCAAAAATAACATTGCGTAGCGGCTTTTGTCCACTGGCTACAAATGCACGCGCTATCTGCAATACTGCCGAAACACCCGATGCATTGTCGTCTGCACCGTTGTAGATGGGGTCGTTCGCTAAGGTTGGGTCTACTCCCAAGTGGTCGAAGTGGGCACCGACAATGACGTATTCATCTGTCCGTTGTCCGGGAATGAATGCCAGTACGTTACTCATTTGTAAAGAACGATGTGTGCCTTGCTTCAACAATGCAATGGAGTCGGGGTGTACCTGCCATCTTCCTCGTTGCTGACGCTCTTTGCTGCAAGCTTCGAAGGATTGGTAGTAGCTATTCTTTTCCAGCGGTGCAATACCTGCCTCTTTCAGAGAAGAAACCAAGTATCGGGCTGCTACCCGTGAACCATGTTCGCCTGCTTCACGGCCTTGAAGTTCGTCGTCGGCAAGGAAACTTATAATAGCTTCGGCAGAGGTATGGTTGATGCTTTTCAATCCTTTTTCGAGTGGAGATTGTGCATGCAGCGATAGACAGAGAGACAAGAAACAAAAGGTATTTAAAATAATTCTATTCATATTGTCTTGTTATTGGTTTGCAAGATTGATGTATTTGCCACAAAAATAAAGATAACTTTCTATAGCTTCTACAGTTTTATTGTATTTTTGTCATATAAAGATAGATATGAATTAAGCTACCTGAGTCGTTATTAAAACAAGTAGGATGCGAAAGAAAGAAAAAGAACAACCGTCCGAAGTGCGGAATATCCCGCTTTCATCGGAAGAATTAGCAACGGCTGTTGCCTGTATACAGTCTGAATTGGAGTCGTTAATCGACCCTGTAAAAAGAGAGTATCTCCCTTATTTCTTTAAAACAGGAAAAGGGCAGTATGGTGAAGGTGATAAGTTTCTCGGTATTGTTGTTCCCAATATCCGTATGGTAGCCAAGCAGCATAAAGACAAACCCTTCGAGGTCATGGCGGAGCTATTGCAAAGTGAATGGCACGAGTGCCGTCTTTGTGCTTTGCTAATGTTGGTAGAACGTTTTAAGAAAAGTGATGAAAAGGGTAGAAAAGCGATATTCGACTTCTACCTGAGTCAAACTGCCCGCATTAACAACTGGGATTTAGTAGATCTTTCTGCTCCCGGTATTGTGGGTGAATATCTTAAAGATAAACCTCGTGATGTTCTTTATCAGTTGGCAGATAGTCCGTTGCTTTGGGACCAACGTATCGCAGTAGTCTCTACCTATACTTTAATCAAAAGCAATGATTTCATCGATATATTGAAGCTCTCCGAACACTTCTTGCACACTGCATTGCACATAGATGCACACTCTTCTGCACACTCATTTCCTGATATAAGTAGTGTGCAGAAGAGTGTGCAAAGAAAAGTACAACCCCTCCATGACTTAATGCAGAAGGCTATTGGCTGGATGCTTCGTGAGATGGGTAAACGAGACAAAGATTTACTGGTCCAGTTTCTTGAGAAATACAGTAGCATAATGCCCCGTACTACACTGCGTTACGCTATTGAGAAGTTCCCCGAAGACGAACGAAGGAAATGGATGAAGAAACCTTCTTAAGTGTCTGATAATCATCTGATATATAGTTCACTTATTTACTTATAGATGTTCTCATAATGATGAAAATACACTCCCATACAGGGAACATACCTCACATGTATTGGTAACAGCATTGTGGGTGATACTGTGAAGTATGGGTCGTACCTATCGAACATGTTAGCTATGAAAAGAGCCAACTTTTAGGGATTATCTCAAAATAAATTAGTTATTTTGCAGGGAGCTAAAAAGTTTGAGACGTACAAAGCTACTCTATCAGCTTGTTAATCGGGTATGAAGAATAGCGAAAGTTGATTATATCATTGACAATGGAACAAGAAGATTTTGACATACGCAACCAGCAATTGACCAACAAGGAACGTGATTTTGAGAACGCCCTTCGCCCCCTGAACTTTGAAGACTTCAGCGGGCAGGATAAGGTGGTGGAGAACTTGCGTATCTTTGTGAAAGCTGCCCGCCTGAGGGGTGAGGCTTTGGATCATGTATTGCTTCACGGTCCTCCGGGGTTGGGTAAAACAACACTCTCTAATATTATAGCCAATGAACTGAATGTAGGTTTCAAAATCACTTCAGGACCTGTACTTGACAAGCCGGGTGACTTGGCAGGTGTACTCACCAGCCTCGAACCGAATGATGTGCTGTTTATTGATGAAATACATCGCCTTTCCCCGATAGTGGAAGAGTATCTGTACTCGGCTATGGAGGACTACCGCATCGACATTATGATAGACAAAGGACCTTCGGCACGAAGTATACAAATAGACCTAAGTCCTTTCACATTGGTAGGTGCTACTACCCGTAGCGGTCTGCTGACGGCTCCATTGCGTGCACGTTTCGGCATCAATATGCACCTCGAATATTATGACGATGAAGTATTGAGCGGTATTATTCGTCGTTCGGCAAGCATACTCGATGTACCTTGCTCAACGAGAGCGGCAGCCGAGATAGCTTCACGTAGTCGTGGTACGCCTCGTATTGCCAATGCGTTGCTCCGTCGTGTGCGCGACTTTGCACAGGTGAAAGGTACCGGAAGCATTGATACAGAAATCGCTAATTATGCACTCGAAGCGCTGAATATTGATAAATACGGTTTGGACGAGATTGATAACAAGATACTCTGTACAATCATCGACAAGTTCAAAGGCGGTCCGGTAGGCTTGACTACCATTGCTACTGCCTTGGGTGAAGACGCCGGTACTATCGAAGAAGTATATGAACCGTTCCTTATTAAAGAAGGTTTCCTAAAACGCACTCCTCGTGGACGTGAAGTGACGGAGTTGGCATACAAACATTTGGGGCGGAGTCTGTACAGCAGCCAGCGAACCTTGTTTGGTGACGACTGAGAAGAGGTATTTAGAGAAGAAGATAAATTGTAACTTAGATTTGTTGTTGTGGCTGGATTAAAAACCTTGGCAAAAGAAACTGCCATTTATGGGGTAAGTAGTATTGTAGGGCGGTTCCTTAATTACCTGCTGGTACCTGTATATACCATGGCCTTGTCTGCCGAGTCGGGTGGGTATGGCGTGGTGACTAATATCTATGCATGGGTGGCACTGTTGATGGTGTTGCTTACCTGCGGTATGGAAACCGGATTTTTCCGCTTTGCCAATAAGAGTGAAGAAGATCCGATGCGGGTATATTCTACCACATTGCTCAGTATTAGTATCGGCGCTCTTAGCTTCCTCGCATTAGGTTTGATATTTCTTGACCCTATTGCCGGCTGGCTGGAATATGGGGCACATCCTTGGTATGTAGGAATGATGATGATAGTGGTAGCGATGGATGCTATCCAAAGCATTCCTTTTGCCTATCTGCGTTATAAAAAGCGTCCGATTAAATTCGCCGCATTAAAATTGCTTTTTATCTTCCTGAATATACTGTTGAACCTGGTTTATTTTGTTTGGCTCAAGGGGAATGATGTAGGTTATGCCTTCCTGTTTAATCTGGTATGTACATCGGTCATAATGCTTTGCATGATACCCGAACTCCGTGGCTTTGCATACGTTCTTGATAGAAAGTTATTGAGACGGATGCTCAGTTATAGCCTTCCTTTGTTGGTGCTTGGTGTAGCGGGTATCTTGAATCAGGTGGCGGACAAGATTATTTTCCCGTTTGTTTATCCTGATGAGGCGGAAGCTACCGTACAGCTTGGCATTTATGGAGCGGCAAGTAAGATTGCCATGGTGATGGCGATGTTTACACAAGCATTTCGTTTTGCATACGAACCTTTTGTCTTTGGTAAAAGCCGCGAGAAGGATAATAAAGAGATGTATGCACAGGCAATGAAGTTCTTCATCATCTTTACTTTGCTGGCATATCTTGCCGTAATGTTCTATATGGATATTTTGCGCTATATCATCGGGCGTGATTATTGGCCGGGACTGCGGGTAGTGCCTATTGTGATGGCTGCGGAAATCTTCATGGGTATTTACTTCAATCTTTCTTTCTGGTACAAATTGATAGACGAAACACGTTGGGGAGCTTATTTCTCATTGATAGGTTGCACAATACTTGTATTGATAAATGTATTGCTGATTCCTAAGTACAGCTATATGGCATGCGCCTGGGCAGGCTTCTGCGGCTATGGGGTAGCTATGTTGTTGTCCTACTTTGTCGGTCAGAAGAAATACCCCATCAAGTATGATTTGAAGGCGATAGGCAGTTATGTACTGTTGGCAGCGGTGCTTTGTGTAGCTGCCGAATATATTCCGATTGAGAATATCTTCCTGCGTATGTCATTCCGTACTGTATTATTGCTGATGTTTATTGCTTATATAGTGAAGCACGATATGCCGCTTAGACAAATACCGATCATTAATCGTTTTATCAAAAAATAGATTACGCCATGGAGACACCTAGCCCGAAAGAAAGAAATACATTTGCCATTAAGAGCTTTATAAAGGAGTATCTTGATTTACGCAAAGACAAGGATAATGAATTTGAGACGGTCGATTCTATTCGTAAAGGAGTTGAGTTCAAAGGAGCTAATTTATGGATTCTGATATTTGCCATATTTATGGCATCGTTGGGTTTGAATGTAAACTCAACTGCTGTGATTATCGGCGCCATGCTTATTTCTCCTTTGATGGGACCTATTATGGGTGTGGGACTTTCTGTAGGTTTGAATGACTTCGAACTGATGAAGCGTTCGCTGAAAAGTTTCCTGATAACGACACTCTTCAGTGTAACGACTGCTACTATATTCTTTCTGGTGAGTCCGGTTGCCGAGGGTCAGTCGGAACTTTTGGCACGCACATCACCCACAATCTATGATGTACTTATTGCATTGATGGGTGGTCTGGCAGGTGTAACGGCGCTTTCTACAAAAGAAAAAGGGAATGTAATACCGGGTGTTGCCATTGCCACAGCTTTAATGCCTCCTCTCTGTACGGCAGGCTATGGATTGGCTACAGGTAACCTGATTTATTTCCTCGGAGCCTTCTATCTTTATTTTATTAATTCGGTATTTATCAGTCTTGCCACTTTCCTGGGGGTACGGGTGATGCATTTCCAACAAAAGGAATTTGTAGATAAGAACCGCGAAAAGAAAGTACGGAAATATATTATACTGATAGCCTTCCTTACTATGTGCCCCGCTGTGTATCTGACAGTCGGTATTATTCAAGATACCTTCTTTGAGAGTGCTGCTAATCGCTTTATAACGGAGCAACTTTCTTTTGAGAATACCCAGGTCTTGGACAAGAACATACGGCATGAAGGTAAAGGACACGAAATACGTGTCGTTTTGATAGGGCAGGAAGTACCGGAAGCTTCCATTGCCTTAGCCCGTAGCAAAATGAAGGATTACAAACTGAATGATACCAAGTTGATTGTACTGCAAGGAATGAATAATGAAGCCGTGGATATCTCCTCTATCCGGGCCATGGTAATGGAAGATTTCTATAAGAACAGTGAACAACGTCTCGTGGAACAGACACAGAAGATTACGGACTTGGAGAAAAGTTTGAAACGATATAAATCATTCGATGAATTGGGCAAAACGATTGTGCCCGAACTCAAAGTGCTTTATCCTTCAGTGAAGTCTATCTCCATCTCTCAGGCTATTGAGACAACTGTGGACACTATACGGGCAGATACCGTTACCCTTGCCGTATTGAAATTCGGTAAACATCCCGATGCACGCGAGAAAGATAAGATCACAGAATGGCTTAAAGCACGCACAGGAGCCAAAAAGTTGAGGCTGATTACCGAATAATAAATAACAGACAGGAATGAAACTGAGAAATTTGATTATGGCTGCTTGTTGTCTCTTTGCACTGCACGGGCAAGCGGATGAAGGGATGTGGATGCTGGGAAATCTGAATAAACAGACTCAAGAGGCAATGAAAGAGCTTGGCTTGCAGATGCCTGCGAGTAAACTATATAGTCCTAAACGTCCATCACTGAAAGACGCTATTGTCAGTTTCGGAGGTTTTTGTTCCGGGGTAGTTGTTTCTGAAGATGGATTGGTGTTCACGAATCATCATTGTGGCTTTAGTAGCGTGCAGCAACACTCTTCGGTGGAGCACGATTATCTGAAAGATGGATTCGTTGCTCATAACCGGAACGAGGAATTGCCCAATCCTGAACTTTATGTTCGTTTTCTGTTGCGTACGGAGAATGTAACTAAACGCGTACTTGGTGCGTTAGAGCCGGGCATGAGTGAGTCCGAACGTACGAGTGCGGTAGATTCTACGATGTTGGTTATCGGTGAGGAAGTATCTCATAAAGATTCTACTTTGATAGGCATTGTGGATGCCTATTATGCCGGCAATGAGTTTTGGCTTTCTGTTTATCGTGATTACAATGATGTCCGTTTGGTGTTTGCACCGCCTTCGTCAGTCGGTAAGTTTGGTTGGGACACAGACAATTGGGTTTGGCCTCGCCATACAGGTGACTTTTGTGTCTTCCGCATCTATGCCGACAAGCACAATCGTCCTGCCGATTACTCTCCCGATAATGTACCTTACCGTCCTGAGTATGTAGCTCCCATTTCACTTGATGGCTATAAAGAAGGTTCATTTTGTATGACGATGGGCTATCCGGGGCGCACGGAGCGATACTTGTCCTCTTTTGGCATTGAAGAAATGATGAATAATACCAATCAAGCGCAGATTGATGTACGCGGCGTGAAGCAGGCTATTTGGAAGCGTGAAATGGAAGCTCGTGATAGTATACGCATCAAATATGCCTCCAAATACGATGAAAGCTCTAACTACTGGAAAAACAGTATCGGCACCAATCTGGCAATCCGCAAACTCCATATCTTAGAAAAGAAGCGGGATATGGAGCAGGAACTCCGTCGTTGGATTCAACAGACACCCGAGGAACGTGAGCAACTGCTGCATCTATTTTCTGATCTAGAGTTGAATTACAAGAGCCGTCGTGAAGCCAATCGTGCTCAAGCCTATTTTGTAGAGTCTTTCCTGAATGGACCGGAATTGATACAACTCGCCTTGACCATCCTTAATTTCGATTTTGAAGGAGAAGAAAAGACGGTGGTTGCCAATCTGAAAGCGATTGTAGAAAAATATGCTAACCTGGATTTAGAAATTGATAAAGAAGTATTCACGTCATTACTGAAAGAATATCGTTCCAAAGTAGATTCTACCTATTTGCCGGAGATCTATCAGACAATTGCAACGAAGTATAATGGTAATGACCGCACATTCGTAGATAGTCTTTATGCACATTCTGAGTTGATTACCCCTCGTGGGCTGAAACGCTTCTTAGAACAAGATACCACCTATCATATCTATGATGACCCTGCTATGGCTCTAGGTATAGATATGCTTACGAAACTATTTGAGACGAATATGCATATGCAACAAGCATCCAGCGAAATTGTCCGCAATGAACGCTTGTTGAATGCCGCCATACGCAGGATGTATGCTTCCCGCAATTTTTATCCCGATGCTAACTCTACCATGCGTTTGAGTTTTGGTACTGTGTGCGGATATACTCCCTTTGATGGAGCAGAATATGATTATTACACTACGCAAAAAGGTATTTTAGAGAAAGTCAAAGCCCACGTAGGTGATGTCGATTTTGAAGTTCAGCCCGAGATTCTCTCTCTCCTTTCTTCCGGAGATTTTGGCAAATATGCCGATGAAAAGGGGGAAATGAAGGTAAACTTCATCTCAAACAATGATATTACGGGCGGAAACTCCGGTAGTCCTATGTTCAATGCCAAAGGAGAACTTTTAGGATTGGCTTTCGATGGAAATTGGGAAGCCATGAGTAGTGATATCCTCTATGAACCGAAGATGCAGCGCACCATTGGAGTGGATGTACGCTACATCTTGTTCATGATTGAGAAGTATGGCAAGGCGGGGAACTTGATTCAGGAATTGAAGGTAAGATGATAAGATGGCAAACTTATCATCTTATTATCTTATAGTTAGCAGTGAAATGAGTAATATGTATTTCTTGTTGTCCATGTTCTTATTGATTAAAGAAGTTCTTTTCTAGTTCTATAGGTTGTCCCCAAGCGCAGCCGGTTCTTTCGGGAGTAGAACAAGTTACTTTTACTCTCATATACTTATCGCCATCGTTTCCTTTATATCGGGCCTGTGTTCCTTCCGATTCATGCAATACCTTTCCGTTGTATCCAATGAATTGGATCTTAAATTTAAGGGAAGTATCTTTTTTGTCAGTTTGCATTTCTTTGCGTGTTTTGGAGAGGTCTATCTTTACAGATAAGGTTTTAGTGTCCTTATCGTAGTCATACTCGGACAAATAGACTCCTGAGGAAGCATAGAAATTGCCACTTCGGATGGCTTGCATCACATTCTCGGTTGTAAGTTTTTTGGTTCTGACCATGATCCATCCTCTGCCAGGATTGGCTTTGTCGGCTGCCCATTTTTTGAGGTTGTGCGTATCGTCTGATGCCAATCCATAGAGTAATCGATGGTGGACAAGCAAAGAATCCCATTTTACTTCAACAGGCGAATGCTTCTCGTTACCGTCATTATAGACTAATGGATGTCCGTTAAAGATCTCAAGATGCTTTAGGTTTTTAACAGGCAGTACATCTTGTACTTGTACGCCTGCAAGAAAATTAGGATGATTCAATACCGGAACGCCACCACTCTTTTGTACTTGGGCGGTGTGCCAGTTTAGTATATCGGCGGTGCTCTGAAGTGCAGGGTTGAGTACGGAAGCATTGCGTACATTCAATGCACTGCAATGAATGGCCCTGACATCACTTATTTCGTTACCGGGAATGAGAAGGAATGCAGCTTCCCGGTGAGGATAGATAGAATCCGGCAATAATGCGTAGTTATGGTCTGTTACGAATAAGAAGTTATAGTCATGTTCTTTATACCACCGGATAACTTCCGTAGCAGGAGAATCTCCATCCGAATAGTTGCTGTGAGCATGTGTATTCCCTTTAAACCATTGGTCGGGAATCTCTAAATCCTTTAAGCTGAGAGCTACCGATTCTTCGGCATCTTTCAGATCGGAAGGAGTTTGTGGAGCGCTTTCCGGGCTGATATACCAGTAAGTGACGGGTGCAAAGTTGATAGTAGCCTTTACCCAGTGCCACATTTCCATATCAAATTTCAAAGAACTATTGAATGGTATGGCATCCAGGCTGCGGAAGCGGAGGTTTACTGTATATCCGGGATGAAAGTTTCCACTACCATCGGGTTGTGCTATGAAAGGATGGTTCGAGAAGCGTTCGGGGCGACACCAGGCATATCCATAGTAATCTTCGGTGCCGGTACCTATGTGGGAGGGGAAGTATTCTCCATCTACGTATACTTTTTCGTCACCTTCTCCCCACCAGGCATCAACGGTATTGAACAGAGTCAGTCCGTCTCCCACATAGAGACCTTTGCCTTTGAGGGTGACATAGTTTATGTCGAAGGGATCTCCGTCTCCTTCGTTGCTCTTGAACTCGCCGGTAGTCAGATGAGTGAATTGCTTCCAGGAAGATCCGAAGTATAGCGTGTTGGAATCCCAGGCGTAGGGGGCAGTGACAATTTCTCCTGTTTTGATAGTGACGGGCTGGTTGCCGCGGTTCTCAATGGATACAGTACAATCTTTTTTATAAGGCATTATCCAGAAGCACGACATCATACCTTCGGCATCTACGTGTGTGTACCAGGTGTTCGAAGGACGTATTTGGTACCCTGTACCGAAAAAGTCTCCTATAGGACATTCTACCGTTCGATTTCCATCGAAGCTGATGGTTAGAATGGTACTCCTTAATGCTTGTTCCTGATTCGTGGCAAGAACGCGGAACATTAATTTCCGGATGGCGGCATCGGTTGTTTCTAACTTTTCAGAGATAGACCGTCCGGGCTGTATTTCACCTGTCAGATGGGTTACTTGTGCCTTTTCGGGCATTATTACTGTACGCTGTTCCAACTGCTTTTGCACTTTTGCCAATAACGCTTGGTTTTTACTTAACTCTTTAACAGAGAAAGTGGTTACCGGGGTTCCGGATGCATACGTGCGGTAGTTGATATTATAATAAACTGCTTCTCCTCCGGTTTTGGCTCCGGGATCTTTGATGTTTTTACTTTCGTAAGTCACTTTGCAATGTTTGCCGTAGGGTAGCGGCAGATAAAGATTGTGCCCCCGCATACCGTAGTTAGTTAAGTCGGAAACAGAAGTGGAAAGCGGAGTACCCGCCAATAATCCTCCACTTATTACGTCGAAAGCGCTTCCTTCAATGGCAGGTTTGGGATTGTTATCAAAATAGATACGCAGAATACCTTTCCCTGAGTCCGGGCCTGAAAATGTCATCCAGAAGCGGACGATGGCTCCCGGACCTTCTGTGTCCATCATGACATATTCTTTCCTTCCATGAAGACTGTCGATACGTATAAACATGGAACGGTCCCAGTTGGCAAACCAGCTTTTATCACCGGGAACCGTAGTAGCACGATCATAACTGCTAAATTGCTTGCAAGTGTAGTAAGGATTGGGATATTGTGGCAGATTGTTGCGGTCTACCATTTCTTGTAGCAAGCTTTCAATGGTCACCGTTTTATTTGAACTATATACGGAAACAGGCGTGGCTATTACTAATAAGAAGCCTAGATAGAGCGATAAAAAGTGTTTCATAACTTAATTAGTTTTGGGTTTTGTGCAAAAGTAGGGCACATTTTGAAGTTTGATTAAGAATATCATCTCATTAAATAAAAATATCGGCTCAATCTTATTGGAGGCTTGTTAATTAGCACTTATAAGACTTTTACGTTTCATCTAAACAATTATCTTTGCCCAATAAATACAATGGAAACATGCATAAACTTCGGCTATTTTTAACCTTATTGATGCCACTTTTTCTTTTGTCCGGTATATGTGCTGCATCTCAATACTCCAATTTCTATTTCAAAAACTTAGGAGTGGAGGATGGTCTGTCTCAGAATATGGTGTATGCTATTTTGCAAGACCGTCAAGGCTTCATGTGGTTTGGTACGCAAAATGGATTGAACCGATATGATGGCAATTCATTTAAAGTATATAAGCGGGGGATTTCAGATGATAAAAGTTTGAAGAGTGACGCTATTTTCTCTTTAGCCGAAGATGCGGACGGAATGCTATGGATAGGTACGGACATCGGTGTCTTCTTGTATAATCCGGTTTTCGATAGCTTTACCGGTTTGTCGGTTAAGACTGAAAAGGGCTTGTCTATTACTGGTATTGTGCGCACTATAGTGCGTGATAAAGAAGGGAATATGTGGTTGGGAGTCTCTGATAAGGGTATCTTTTGTGTGACTCCTCAAAAAGAAGTACGTTTTTATTCATTGGACCGCTATTTGGCAAAGGGGCAGGGAATACGTGATTGTTGTTTCGATAGGGATGGCCACCTTTGGATTGCCACTTATCAGCAGGGAGTTTTAAAACTGAATGTTTCTACAGGGGAAGTAACTCAGATCCTTATTAATAATGCGGAAAAGAATACTTCGGGCAATGATGTGAACCATCTATGTATGCTCGATTCCGAAACCATGCTTGTAGGCACTGTTAGCCACGGATTACTGAAGCTTAATCTGCGTGACGGGAAGTTTAGTGAATTACTGAATAAGGGTGAAGATGGAAAGTCCCTGTTTGTACGTCATATCTATATGGATAAAAATGCAAACCTGTGGTTGGGCACAGAGAGCGGACTCTATATCTATTCCTCTCAAACAGGCGCTATCGAGCATTTTCAGCATGTGTTCAATGATCCTTATTCACTCTCCGACAATGCCATTCATTCCATTTATCAAGATAGGGAAGGAGGCATGTGGTTAGGAACTTTCTTTGGTGGAGTGAATTATTTTGCCGAGTCTTATGCACGGTTTGAGAAATACTATCCTGTGGCTGGCAGCCATTTTATCAGTGGTAAAAGCATTAGTGAATTTTGTGAGGATGAGAAAGGTAACATTTGGATTGGTACTGAGGACGGAGGATTGAATTGTTTTGATCCCGTGAATAAGACCTTTACGCAAGGATATGTTTCTGCCGATAATATACATGCCCTGTTGTGTGAGGAGGATAATCTTTGGATAGGTTCTTTCTCCGAAGGTCTGTTTGTGCTGAATTTGAAGAATAAGAAATTGAAGAATTACCGGAGCTCGTTGTCGAAAGAAACGTTGCATGACGATAATATCTATTCTATCTATAAAGACTATACCGGTACAATCTGGATAGGAACCATGACGGGATTGCATCGTTATGTGCCCGAGACAGACAGCTTTATACGTGTTTGCGAAAATGAGATATCCTCGCAGGTCAATGATATCCTGGAAGATTTCGACGGTGTAGTGTGGTTTGCCACCTTAGGACAAGGATTATTTTCGTACGACAGAAAGCAGGATAAATGGGAACACTATCCGGTTGTAGTGGAAGAAGACGCTACTCGCGGTAAGATGGTGGTCTGCCTTTTGGAAGATAGAAGCCATCGACTATGGATAGGGACGGAGGGTGCGGGATTAATCCGTTACAATAAGCAGACTCGTTCTTTTACCGATCACTTCTCTATGGATAAAGGATTGCCTAATAATGTCATTTATCAGTTGCAAGAAGACGCTAACGGATGCATTTGGGGAAGTACCAACAAAGGATTGTTCCGGCTGGAATTACCATCGGGCAGAATAAAGACTTATACACATTCGGATGGTCTGTTGGGAGATCAGTTTAACTATAAGTCCGGTTTTGTAAGTAAATCGGGCAAGATGTATTTTGGAGGAGTAAAAGGGTTCGTTGCTTTTGAAGCAGATAAATTGCTTTCGTCCTTGGCACCAACCAATGTGATTTTTAATAGTTTCCAGATAGATAATGTCGAAGTTCCCGTAGGCGGAGAGGATGCTCTGCTTAAATATTCCATTACCTATACTAAGCAAATTACATTGCCTCACGACCAGTCTATTTTCAGTATTGGTTTTGCAGCACTAAGTTATGCTTCCCCGCAGGGAACACAGTATGCCTATAAATTGGAAGGATGGGATCAAGACTGGATTTATGTAGGTCAGGCACATCAAGTAACTTATTCTAATCTTTCTCCCGGGAAATATACCTTCCGTGTGAAAGTAGCGAATAGTGACGGCACGTGGAATGAAGCCGGAACATCTATGAACATTCGTATTCTTCCTCCATTCTATTTGACTGTTTGGGCTTATATTGCATACGCCGTTATTTTCATATTGGTTGTATATTATATGGTAAGGAGCTATACCAATCGCTTGCAGAAACGCAATGTGGAAGCTTTGGAACTATTGCAACGCAGTAAAGAGAAAGAATTATATAATGCCAAAATCAACTTCTTCACCAATATAACTCACGAAATAAGAACGCCGCTAAGTCTGATAAAGGCTCCGCTGGAAGAAGTGATGAAAGAAATAAAAACATCGGATTTGTACTATGATAATCTTTCTATTATTCAACGAAATACCAACCGGTTATTGAAACTGGTCAATGAGCTGCTGGACTTCCGTAAGGCCGAAGCCAAAGGCTTGCAACTTAATTTTGTACATGCCGATGTAGTAGCTGTTATTCGCGAAACCATCAAACGTTTTACTCCGGCTGCGAAAGTGAAGAATATTACTTTTCAGGAAGATATGCTTCATGAAGAGCTGATTGCTGATGTAGATGTGGAAATGTTTACTAAGATACTGAGCAACCTTCTTAATAATGCATTGAAGCATGCCGATACTTTTATAAAGATTAGTCTGGAGAGCTACGCCGACAGCTTCAGATTGGCGGTGATAAATGACGGTGACCGCATTCCATCGGAGCAAGTTGAACGTATTTTCGATCCGTTTGTGAAGCTGGATGAAAACAGTATAGGCACTGGTATCGGTCTGCCTTTGGCCCGCACATTGATTGAAGCACACAAAGGCCAGATATTTGTTGATACCGATCAGCGGGATGTGGCTTTCGTCATCATTCTGCCTGTCCGGCAGGAAATGTCTATTACTTTAAAGGAAGATAGCGAAGAGGAAGTAGTAGCAGAAGATACCGGAAAGCTTACAGATGCAGTTTCCTTGCCCGATATGGAACATCGGAGAGTAGTGCTTTCGGTAGAAGACAATGAAGAATTCCAGAACTTTATGGTTAATCAACTTAAGGGAGATTATCTGATGCTAAAGGCCGGTAACGGTGAAGAGGCATTGCAAATATTAAGTGAACAAAGTGTTGACTTGATAATCAGCGACGTGATGATGCCGGTAATGGATGGGATGGCTTTGTGCAAAGAGATCAAGGAAAACATCCGCCACAGCCATATACCCGTCATTCTGCTGACGGCTAAAACCGGTTTGCAGGCACAATTGGACGGACTGAAAATAGGTGCCGATGAATATATAGCCAAACCCTATTCCATTGATTATCTGAAAGCGCGTATTGAAAATCTTCTTGAAAACAGAAAAAAGATACGCGAGTCATACAGGCAATCACCCGAATCGACCGTAGATGTCATAGCTCATTCCAAAGCAGACGAGGACTTCCTCAATAAACTGGTGGAAGCCATTCATTCCCGTCTGGACGAGGTCAATCTCGATGTAGATGCTTTGGCCGTCATGCTCAATATGAGCCGTGCCACCCTTTACCGCAAAGTAAAGAGTATCTCCGAACTGACTCCTAACGACTTTATCCGCCTGATTCGTTTGAAAAAGGCAGCAGAACTCTTGCGTGAGAAGGAATACCGCATCAATGAGATTGCTTTCATTGTAGGCTTTAGCTCATCCTCATATTTCTCCAAGTGCTTCTATAAGCAGTTTGGAGTGTTGCCTAAGGACTTTGAACGGCATAAATCATAAGCTTTTGTAAAGTTGAGCCAAATACTACTCAATGTATACAAAGAAACTCAACCTATTAATTATCAGTTTATAAACACTGTACAACCACTTTGCTGAATGTACAGTATTACTTTATTATGGATACAGTGTTACTTTATCTATAAGTACAGTGTCGCTTTATCAGTAGTACAGTAATACTTTATCAGTAGTACAGTACTACTTTATCCTTAATACAGTAACACTGTACTTTAAATAAAAAGATGTACAGTGCAATACGATTGATTATCAGCGCACTATAATTAGTACATCAGTGCCACGCACAAATAATCAATAACTCTTAATCTGGTCTATTTCCGCATGGTAATGAACAAATCCCACCAACGGGTAGAAGGGTTTTCTATATATCACTTTTCATATCTCAAATGTCATATATTAAAATAGTCTCTTTCCTATTTGCTCTATTTTTGCCTTGGATAAAAATAACCCCATTAATACGTATATTATGAAAAAGAGATTTTTGTTAACCTCGTGCCTTCTCTTATTGGCGTTGGTTGGTGCTTATGCACAAATCAAGATTTCTGGTTTCACCAGAGACAATCTGGGAGAGCCTTTACCAGCTGTCAATGTGATGGAGAAAGGTACGACAAATGGAGTCATCTCCGATGTGGATGGCAAGTACGAAATTGTAGTCAATAGTCCTAAATCGATCTTGGAATTCTCGTTTATTGGTTTCGAAACACAGGTGATAACTGTTGGCAATCAACGGCAGATTACTGTTGCCTTGAAGGAGAACAGTGTAGGACTTGATGAGGTCGTGGTAGTCAGCTTTGGTACCCAGAAGAAAAGAACGATGACCGGAGCCGTGACCAGTGTGAAGGCTGAAGAAACCAAAGGATTGCCGGTAACCCAGTTTGCCCAAGGATTGCAGGGAAAGGTATCGGGCGTACAGATTTACCAATCTTCGGGAAAGCCCGGCGAAGGTATGTCTTTCCGTATTCGCGGAGCCGGTTCGTTGAACTCCGGTAACACCCCCTTGTTTGTAGTGGATGGTATGCCCATTACAACGGAAATCAGCAACATCAGTCCCGATGAAATCGAATCTTTTTCGGTATTGAAAGATGCTTCGGCTAGTTCGCTTTATGGTTCGAGAGCCGCAAATGGTGTGATTCTTATTACCACAAAAAAAGCACAGAAGGGTAAAACGTCCGTTGAGTTTTCGGCAAATGTAGGTTTGCAAACTATTAATGAGAGCCGTCTGCCCGATATGATGAATGGTACGGAGTATGCTCAATGGAAGAAGAACTATTATGAAGATATGATTAAATATACCGGCTGGAAAGATCCGCAGACCGGTAAGTCCGAAGTTCCGGCAGTATATCGTAATCCGGAACAATATGGCGAAGGCACCAACTGGTTTGATAAGATTACGCGCGATGCTTTGATACAGAACTATGGCGTAACAATCAGTTCGGGCAATGATAAATTGAAATCTACCGTAGTAGCCTCCTACGCAAACCAAGAAGGTATGTTAATCAATACAGGTTACGAACGTTTTAATTTCCGCGTCAATACACTTTACACTCCGACAGAGAAGATTCGCTTGGGAGTAAACCTGGCTCCCTCTTACCGCAAACACGAAAATCAGAATACAGATGGAGGCTGGAGCACCATCGCTTGTGCACTTTATGCACCTCCCATTATCCCCTTTTATAATGCCGATGGCTCTATGCCCGAGGTACTTTCTGCCGTTGGCTCACTGAAACAACCTAATCCCTACCTGATGTTGACCAGACAAACAAACGTTTATAAAGGAACCCGCATCTTAGGTAATGCTTTTCTGGAAGTAGATGTTTGGAAAGGGCTGACATGGAAGTCTACTTTCAGTATCGATGCAGAGTCGTCTAATCATAGAATTTATAAACCTATCGAAGCATCGGGCGAGATTAATGCAGTGGGAACCAAATCGACCGGAACCTACCAGACCGGATTCCAGAGTTCTTGGGTTACAGAACATACACTGACCTATAACGGTAAGATTGGAGAGCATAACTTCGATCTGTTAGGCGGTTTTTCGGCACAGAAGTACCGTTGGGAAGGCTCGGGTCTTTATGGTGAGAACTTTGCCGATGATTATCCTTGGCTCAATCAAGCCGAGATTACGAAGATGAGTGGTTCAAATACCCCTACAGCCTGGGCAATGGCCTCTTTCCTGGCGCGTGCCAACTACAATTACAAAGAAAAATACTTGTTGCAGGTAGCCTTGCGCGAAGACGGTTGCTCACGCTTCGGAGCCGATAACCGTTGGGGTTTGTTCCCCTCGTTATCTGCCGGGTGGATTGTGTCGGAAGAGAGTTTCATGAAGAAGGCATCGAATGTGCTGAACTACCTGAAGTTGCGTGTCAGCTACGGTCTGACTGGTAATAATAACATTGGCGACTATACTTATGCAGCCAATGTAGCTAACATTAACTATGTATTCAACGGTGGTATTCAAAGCGGTACTTATCTGTCGGGACTTGAAAATAAACTGCTGGGATGGGAAATCACTAAGCAATTGGATTTCGGTATTGACTTCGGTTTGTTTAATGACCGCATTTATGTGCAGACCGACTACTGGCGGAAGACAACCAGTGATATGTTGTATCAGATGACTTTGCCTTATTCCAGCGGATATGGTTCTATTCAGACCAATGTAGGAAAGGTGCGCTTCTGGGGTGCCGATGTGGATATTGAAACCCGCAACTTGGTGGGAGCATTCAAATGGTCTACCAACCTGAACCTGTCATTCAGCAAAAATAAAGTTCTCTCGCTGGGTGAAGGAACCGACCACTTGGGTGGCGATGGTGATTACGGTGGCTCGTGGAACCGTACAGAGGTAGGTAAGCCACTCGGCTTCTTGTATGGCTATGTGTACGATGGTGTCTTTATGAACGAAGAAGAACTAGCCAAAGGCCCTGTATATGCCGATTCCGATGCTTCCAGAAAATCGGTGGTAGGTTCTCCCAGAATGAAAGATATAAGTGGTCCTGATGGGAAGCCCGATGGAATTATTACTCGCGAAGACCGTACGATGATTGGCGACCCGCTTCCTGATATGATGTTTGGTATGACTAATACATTCAAATATAAGAACTTTGATTTAGGATTGACCATTTCGGGTTCTATCGGAGGTGATTTGGTGATTCGTTCTATGGAATATTCCCATAACCTGGACGGTTCGTTCAATATGAGTAGAGAGTTGCTGGACTGCTGGCGTTCGGAAGAGAACCCGGGCAATGGAAGAATACCCCGTGCGGCAGGTAATGCCGGAGTAACTTATCTGGCTCGTGATAGAAGTTCGTTGATGGTGTATGACGGTTCGTACTTGGCTTTCAAGAACCTCACGATCGGATATACTTTCCCCAAGATGGGTTGGTTGGAACAGATTCGCGTCTATGCTAGTTTCCAGAACCTGGGATATATTACCAGTTATCCCGGCCCTAACCCGGAATCGAGTGCCAATGGTACGAGTGCACGTTATGGTGGTATCGACGATAATTCATACCCCATTCCACGCACTTACTCATTAGGGGTTAACATCAAGTTCTAATTTACTAAACGAATGTATATCATGAAAAAAATAGTTCTCCTTTTACTCTCTGCCAGTCTGTTGGCTTCTTGTGATAGTTTCCTTGATTTGCCCAAGGAACATGAGCCCAGTTCCAATAACTACTTCAAGACTCAAGCCGATTTTGAGAACCTTGTTGTAGGAGCCTATCAACCGTTGCGTGCCGTTTATGGTTGGAATAATTTTATATGTGGCGAAATGCGTTCGGATAATACGCATTACGAATATTATCCCAAATTCGGTGGTGATGAGCCGGGACACCGGCAGGATATCTGCAACTTTATGGATGGTGATCTCAATAACTACTCCAACGGGTTGTTTAATGATGCTTTCAATGGAGTATCAAAGACCAATGTCATAATCTCACGAATGCACAATGGTATTCCCGAAGGTGCGAGAACACAAATTCTGAGTGAGGCACGTTTCTTGCGTGCACTTTATTATTATAACTTGGTTCGCTTTTTCGGTGAAGTACCTTTGCACTTAAAGGAAGTTACTTCGGCAGCCGAGGCTGCTAAAGGAAAATCTCCCGTCACCGAGATATTTGCTGCCATTGAAGACGATTTGATAAATGCGGTTGCGGTTCTTCCTAAAGTGAGTGGCTTTCCACAGTCGGGAAGAGCTACTAAGGGAGCGGCCGAAACACTGTTGGCATCCGTTTATCTTTATCAGAAGAAATATGATGCAGCTATCCCTTTGCTGGAAGAGGTGACCAAAGAAGGCTATGGACTTTTGACGGAATATGCCGACGTATTTAAGACTGGCAATAAAAACAGCAAGGAATCTATCTTTGAAGTACAGTTCAAAGAGGGACCCGAAGGACACCATTCCGATTATCTGTATCGTATGCTGCCCAAATCTACAAACCATGTAGCTATCCTGGGTCTTGATAAATCGGAGAATATCAAGCATGGCGGTCTGAATGTACCCACACCCGACTTGTTGAGAAGCTATGAATCAGGCGACAAACGTTTTGAGGCTTCCGTCAAGGTGGTTGAAGGAAGCATTAAGGACGATGATTTTGTTAGCGAGAGAGTAGTCTCTCCTTTGAACTATCAGCCACAAGAAGGAGTTGCTTACCGTTATATGTGTGCAAAGTATATGAATCCGCATGCGGTGCTTAATCAGTGTGGCGACGATTGGCCTGTATTTCGATATGCAGATGTATTGTTGATGCTGGCAGAGTGTTATAATGAATCATCTACCAAACGAGATGCAGGTAAAGCGTTGGGTTATTTAAAAGAGGTGAGAACCCGTGCAGGCTTGTCTACTTCTGATGTCAGCGACCAAGCTGCGCTTCGTTCACTGATAGCCCATGAGCGTAGGGTAGAACTTGCATTCGAGAATCATCGCTGGCACGATTTGGTGCGTACCGGTCAGGCTGTAGAAGTAATGAATGCCCACGGTGTTGAGATGAAGAGGCTGTATGAGTATCTGCCTGCTGCCGCATACAATGTTACCGCAGCCCGCCTTACTTTCCCCATACCTTATCGGGAAAGTATTTGGAATCCGGAATTGTAGCTTCCTTATCAATTACATGATTGTAGAAAGAGGGGATATTTCCAGTAATTGGGAATAGCCCCTCTTTGGTTCATAAAACTATACAATGCGAATTTAGCAAGCGTTAAATCTCGCTACGGATTCGCAATATGGATGATTTTTCCTACTTTTGGTCGCATTTTTATGTCATCTGGTTTAGTCTTGACTTTGAAAAACTACATATTATGGAACGTACTTCTATTAAATACTTTGTGAATAACGATCATAAGGCAGGCAGGAATCTCTTTATATCATCTGTCGGTTTTGAAGAGATCTCATCCAATAGCCGATATCCTACTTTAAACCACTCTGAGGGATATTACTTTAATCCCGAAAAGGGCCGTATCCTGAAAGAATTTCAATTGGTGTATATCATTGAGGGCGAGGGGGTACTGGAAACCAGAAGCGGTGGAACCTTTTCTATTAAACGGGGAATGATGTTTGTACTCTTTCCCGGGGAGTGGCACACTTATTACCCCAACTATAAGACGGGATGGAATCAATATTGGATCGGCTTTAACGGAGCCGATATCGAGAGTTGGATGATTAGTGAGTATTGTTCCAAAGAGAAACCCGTATTTAGAGTGGGCATCAATAACGAGATTGTTTCTTTGTTTAGGAAAGCCATAGAGGTAGCCAATGAAGAACAAGACCTGTACCAACGGGTACTTGGGGGATTGGTCAATTATCTGATAGGGTTGATGTGTAGCATTGATAAGAATATCAGTGTAAAGAGCGACGACTTCTCTTCCAAAATAGAACACGCCTGTGTGCTGATGCAGGAGTTGATAGACCAGCCGGTTTCTATGCAGGATATTGCGAGGAAGTCCGGTATGGGTTACTCCTTGTTCCGCAAACTATTTAAAGAACGAATGAATTACGCTCCGGCGCAATACTTCCAGAATATGAAGATTCAGAAGGCCATTGAATTGCTTACTACCACCACTATTCCGATAAAAGAGATAGCCTACCGGCTGAACTTTGAAACTCCTGCCTATTTTTCGGCTCAGTTTAAGAAGCAAACAGGGAAATCTCCGACAGAATATCGGGAGGAAATTGATATCAAATAGTTATAGCCTTTTGGCAATAATCATATTCCTTCTAGTTTTACACAACCTATTTTTGTAACATGATTTATAATTGAACAGAATATATGATACAAAATAAGGTAAAGATTGGATTGACAGGAGTTGGCCTGGACGCATACTGGGCTCAGTTTGAAGGATTGCTTCCGCGACTTTTGGGATATCAGCACGAGATAGGCACCCAAATGGAGCAAATGAATGCCGAGGTGGTTAACGTGGGCATGATAGATACCCCACAGAAAGCAGCGGCATGTGCCATTGCTTTAAAACAGGCAGATGTAGAGTTGGTTTTTCTGTTTATTTCCACCTATGCGCTTTCTTCTACGGTGTTGCCTTTAGTGCAGCAGGTAGCTAAGCCGGTGGTAATTTTAAACGTCCAGCCGGTACCTGCTATTGATTATCAGTTTTTGAATGCAATGGGCGACAGAGGAAAAATGACCGGTGAGTGGTTGGCTCATTGTCAAGCATGTTCGGTGCCCGAGTTTGCAGGAGTTTTTAATCGCGCAGGCATCCGGTATGACATTGTTTCGGGTTATCTTTCCGAAGAATACGTCTGGAAAGAGATTGGTGCATGGATAGAAGCGGCACGTGTAGTAAATGGAATGTGCAACAACAGGTTAGGTATACTGGGGCATTACTACGGCGGCATGCTCGATGTTTACACGGATGTCGCCCGACAAAGTATGACGTTTGGTACTCATGTCGAGCTGTTGGAAATGTGTGAACTGAAAGCTTTACGCGACAAAGTAACAGAGGAGGAGACGGCTACCAAAATAGGGGAGTTCCAAGAAAAGTTTGAAGTAATTGCCGCTTGTGAGCAAGAGGAACTGGAACGGGCAGCCAGAACTTCAGTGGCACTGGACAAACTGGTTGACATACACCAACTAGGTGCGATGGCTTATTATTACGAGGGCTATGCAGGCAACGATTATGAAGACATAGCCACCTCGGTCATTGCCGGAAATACCCTTTTGACTGGTGCCGGAATTCCGGTGGCCGGAGAGTGTGAGGTGAAAAATGCACAAGCCATGAAGATACTCTCGTTGCTGAATGCAGGCGGTTCTTTTTCTGAGTTCTATGCTATGGACTTTCAGGATGATGTTGTACTGTTGGGGCATGATGGGCCGGCTCACTTTGAGATAGCTCAGGAAAAAGTTAAATTGGTTCCTCTGCCTCTTTATCACGGGAAACCCGGCAAAGGATTGTCCATTCAGATGAGTGTGAAAAAAGGGCCTGTCACTTTACTTTCTGTCTGCGAAGGAGTGGATGGCGTATTTTTATTGGCGGCACAAGGTGAAGCGGTTGAAGGCGAAACTTTACACATCGGCAATACAAATAGCCGATATCGGTTTGCCTCAGGGGTGCGTCGGTTTATGGAGAAGTGGAGCAAAGCCGGCCCTTCGCATCATTGTGCGGTAGGAGTGGGGCATAAAGTGTCCGAATTGGAGAAAGTAGCCTTTCTTCTGAATATACCGATAAAGGTTATTGACTGATAGTTATTCTTGAAATCTAATACGTTGCTTATGAGAACAGTTCTGAATTGCGCCTTGCTGAGTACACTTCTGCTCACTTCTTGCACAACACAGCCTGTGCAGAAAGAAGACTTGACCGTGTGGGTAGATCCATTTATCGGTTCGGGAGCTTTAGATTCCCTGTCACTGCCATCGAATACTTTTCCGGGAGCAACTGTTCCTTTCGGCATGGTGCAGCTAAGCCCCGACACACAGGATGATATTATGAATACCTGTTCGGGGTATCAATGGAAAGATTCGCAGATTTACGGGTTCAGTCACACCCACCTAAGTGGTACGGGTATTGCTGATTTGTTTGACATACTGCTTCTGCCTTTCAAGGGCGGGAAAGATTCTATTGTAACAAGGCTCGGAGCAGGCGAGGAGAGCAGGTTGTATGCCACTTTCTCTCACGAACATGAGCAAGCCTCTCCAGGATACTACCGGGTACTTCTAGACAATGGTGTAAACGTTGAACTGACTGCTACACGCAATGTGGGGCTGCATCGCTATCAATATCCCTCTTCGGAGGTACCCCGATTGCTGGTTGACTTGGGACATTCTCTTTCCAAGAAGCGGGGCTGGCTTCCGTTTAAGCTGATTGATTCCCAGTTAAAAGTAGTCGACCCGCATACGATTGAAGGTTACCGGATTGTAACAGGATGGGCACGCTTACGGAAGATTTATTTCTGCATGAAATTCTCACGTCCTATTGCGGATAGCTGGTTGTTTCGTGCGGGCCGCTATTATCCGTCTACGGATTGGGTTTGCGGAGTCGATAATAAATCTCCTCAAGGTGTATTCTCTTTTGAGAGCAGCGAAGAACCGTTGGAAGTCAGGGTAGCAATCTCTGCCGTCAGTACACGGAATGCTCGCGAGAACCTGTCGGAACAAACCCATAATGAAACTTTTGAAACTATACGCAGTAAAGCCACAACTTTGTGGAACGAAGAATTATCCAAGATTGTGGTCGAAGGAAGTGAGAAGTACAAGAAGATGTTTTATTCTGCTATTTATAGAAACTATTTGCATCCCAACGATCTTTCGGATGTGAACGGGGATATCCTTTTGCCCGACTTTACTCAGGATAACATAGGTAAGGGCAGTGCTTACTATTCCAACTTCTCGTTATGGGACACCTACCGTGCCACTCATCCCTTGCTGTTACTCACTCAACAAGAGCGGTTGCCGGCCGTCATAAACTCTTTGGTTAAGCAGGGAGAAGTCTATGGTTACTTGCCCATCTGGGGACTTTGGGGAGTCGATAACTATTGCATGATCGGTAATCATGCCGTGTCGGTGATAGCCGAGGCTTATGTAAAAGGTCTGAAAGGCGTAGACTGGGAAAGAGCTTACGACATTGTCAAAAAGACATTGACTCGTGACCATGCCAACACCTCCTTCTTTTCGTTGGTAGAGCAATATGGTTACTATCCGCACGATAAAGCCCACGAACCGGCCTCTATACACCTCGAAAACTCTTACAACGATTGGTGTGCTTTTGTCATGGCCGATAAAATGGGTAAGAAAGAAGATGCCGATTTCTTCAAGAAACGTAGTTTGACTTACAAGAATATTTATGATAAAGAGACCGGTTTCTTCCGACCTCGTATGAGCGACGGTTCTTGGGCCGAACCTTTCGATCCCTTCCGATATGATGGAGACGGCCGCAAACGATACTATTGCGAAGCCAATGCCTGGCAATACTTATTCGCCGTTCAACACGATGTGGAGGGTGTAATGGAATTGATGAACGGTAAGGAAGGGATGGAGAAACGTTTGGACGAACTTTTCACGACCGCTTCTCCACAAAGCGAGATTAATGAGAACGCCTCCGGATTTATAGGTCAATATGCACATGGCAATGAACCTTCGCATCACGATGCCTATCTTTACAATTATGTAGGCAAGCCGTGGAAGACACAACAACTGGTGCGGCGAATCATCCGCGAACAATATGATGACTCCCATACTGGTATTAGTGGAAATGACGATATGGGACAAACCAGTGCCTGGCTGGCATTTTCCATGATGGGTTTCTATCCGCTGAATCCGGTTTCGGGCACGTATGCTCTCGGCTCTCCGGTATTGGATAAAGCTACCATTCTTCTGGCCAATGGCAAGCGGTTTGAAGTGGTTGTGCGGAATCAATCCGAAGATGCCCTTTTTGTGGAATCGGTATCTTACAATGGCAAAAAACTACAGGAGTCTTTTATTACACACGATATGATTATGAATGGAGGAGTGTTAGAGTTTAATATGTCTGCTGTACACCCTTGATTGTTGAATCCTTAAAACCCTGGTATGATAATAAAAAGATACACACTGCTGTTACTGGTACTATTCAGCTCTATTTGTTGGAGTGCGGAGAATCCCCGCAATGTTGCATTGGATTTATCTCCGGCACGCTGGATTTGGTATCCTTCGGGTAGGACGTTACAAAACACATTTATCCTGTTTCGCAAAGAGATAGAGTTAAAACAACAACCCCAAAAGGCGTTAGGATGGATTTTGGCGGATAGTCGGTACCGATTGTTTGTCAATGGCAAACGAGTGCAGTGGGGACCTGCTCCTTCCGATCCGCGTTGGCAGGAAGCCGACCCATTGGATTTAGCTGCTTACCTGCAACCGGGTAAGAATGTGATTGCGGTGGAAGTATGCTTCTTTGGTACCGGCGACGGAACCCATCCCATGGGAAAACCGGGATTGATTGTAAATCTGGATATAGACGGGCAAACGGTGCTGACTGACGATTCGTGGCGTTGTTATCTGCCTCATAGTTGGCAGCCGGGTAAATACAAACGTTGGTTTTTGAGGGCATTGCAAGAAGACTTTGATGCCCGGTTCTATCCGTATGGATGGGATACTACAAGCTTTGTCATGGATGATAATTGGGTAAAGCCTGCTTTGGTCAGCAATTCGGGAGTCTATCCGGCTGTGTGTAACTGGTCGTCAGAGTATGTGTGGGAGATATTCGGAAGTCGGGAAGTATCCGAAATTCGTAAGCGTAGCGTCCCCATGATGAAAGAGGTCGATGTGCCGGTTTCCAAACTATCAGAATCGATGTGGATAGACTGGAAACGTTCGCCCGAGGATTATTTTGATATGATTGTGCCCGATGCGTTCGATGTAATTCGTGAACCGGTAACAACACACAATACAAAAGATTCTTGGATAGTTACACCTAATCATGACCATGCAGCAGCATTGACATTCGAGTTTGCCGAACAAGGGGTGGGGTGGCCTTGCTTTACTATAGATGCTCCCGAAGGAACTATCATAGAATTGCTGGTGCACGAAGCGCATAAGAAAGGTGGTCCGGCTATCATAAACTCGCATTTCAATGCGTGGACGCGTTTTGTTTGCAAAGAGGGGGTCAACCGTTTCGAGACATTCGATTTTGAAAGTTTCCGTTGGATGCAGCTACACATTCGCAATTTCAACCGACCGATAGAAATATCGTCTGTTGGAATGCGTCGCCGAGTCTATCCTTGGAAGGTAGTCCCTCAAATCACATTGTCTGACGATACCATTCAGCATGTGATGAATGCTACTGTAAACACGCTCTACAACTGTGCTCAGGAAACCATGGTCGATGGTATGGCGCGTGAACGTCAGCAATACAGTGGCGATGGCAGCCATCAGCTACAATCTGTTTTTCAAACGTTTGGAGACAGTTCGTTGCCGTATCGTTTTGTCAATACCTTTAGTCAAGGCTCTTCTATCGACGGTTACTTTATGGATAGCTGGCCGGCTTGGGACAGACTTGCCCGTACCGTAGAACGACAGATGCAACTGACCAGTTGGGGACCTATCATAGACCATAGCATTGGCTTCTGCTTTGATTCTTACCATTACTACATGTATTCCGGCGATAAAGAGGGGCTGGTAGAAGTATATCCCCGCTTGCTGAAGTTCTTTACTTATTTGGTTTCGCTGACGGATACCGGTGAATATCTGGTTCCGGCCGAGAACTTAGGCATGTGCTCTGTTTATATTGACCATGAGGCTTTTAAAAAGACAAAACACAAGCAACTGGCCCTGAATCTTTATATTGCAGCTATGTGCCGTAATGCACTGGCACCCTTATGCCGCCTGTTTGGTGATGAGGCCAAAGCCACGGAAGTAGAATCTTACGGAAAACGTATTCACGAAGGCTGTATAGCGAAGTTTTGGGATAAACAGGACAAAATATTTGTGAACAACCTTCCTTGGCGTGAACAGGAAGGCGAGACACGTTATTGTGACCGTTCTCTTGCTACAGCTTTGCTTTACGATCTGTGTCCCGATGGCGACATCCGGCGTGGATTGGAGGTATTGGTTAGTTCTCCCTCCGAAATGGGGCTTTCTTATCCCTGTAATGCCGTTTGGCGTTTATGGGCACTTATCAAATACCGTCGGATGGATGTGGTGCTGAATGATCTCAGAAATAGATGGGGAAAGATGTCATCGGTATGGGCAAACAATACGTTGCAGGAATTTTGGGTGGCCCGTCCCGACGAAGGATCACAATGGAGCCATTGCGCCGTTGCCCCACTACTCGCTTTGCATCAGGGAGTGGCTGGCATTTATCCTTTAACACCGGGTTCGGATATGGTTCGTATCTTTCCTCAACTGGGAGATTTATCAAGTGCGGCATTCGATGTGCAGACGTCCAAAGGGGCTATTCGCTTTCAATCGACCGGCAAAGTAGGAAAGAGGGTTCTGAAGATAACTCTTCCAAAAGGGGTGGATGCAGAACTCTGGTTGGATGGTAGAGAGAAGATTCAATCGGTTCCTGTACGAGTAGAAGCCGGTGGCATTAAAGTTTATAAAATATCAGGTGGGAGAGGGTATGAATTTAGGTTGAGACATAGCTGATTAAGATTAGTAATCTAAAGCAAGTATTTTGATATAATATTCCTTTTTTTGAGAAAACCTTACTATTGCATCTATGCTTACTTTCTCATCTTTACATACGTTAATTTTAAAAGAATGAGATATGAAAATACAAATGAGTCTAATTAGTATACTATTTCCACTTCATTTTCTTCAAGAAGGGAAAAAATATCAAGCTTTGATTGTTAAAGATTCGATGGATTCGGATCAATATCCTTAGTACGTTTCTATTGAGAAAGAAGCTGTTGGATATAAAGACTCGCTTTATGTGAAAATAGTTAAGGGAGGAGGATTTGTGATAGTGTTTTCAGAAATGTGAAAAATAGATATATTTGAAATCGCAAAATCGTCTCATATTGCCTTTTGATTTGATTTTCTTCTTTTTTGAGACAAAAATCATAGCACTACTATTAAAACAGGGCACATCTTTGTGTGGCAGAGAATTTAATCTGTGTTGGTCTTAATTAGTATTTGTTTAACCTTAATGCTTATTGTTTATTATGATGAGGAAAAATTATTTTTTCGGAAAAGCATGTGTACTGACCATGATGGGGCTATCTACATTAGCAACCACAGTTTATGCGAATCCACACGTGTCCTCCGTTACGGAGGTACAACAACAAACCATGCGGATTTCGGGTGTCATAAAAGACAGCAATGGAGAATCATTGCCTGGTGTAAATGTGCTTGTCAAAGGAACAACTATCGGTGCTATAACCGATGCAGATGGAAAATTTCAGTTGAATGCTCCAACTGGTTCTCTATTAGTTGTAACGTATGTTGGCTATGCTTCTCAAACAGTGAAAGCTAAAAGCAGCCTTGAGATTATTTTAACAGAAGATTCTGAACTACTTTCAGAGGTAGTAGTAACGGGTGTAGCTAGAGGAACATCTAAAGCAAAGTTGTCATTTACCGTTGAAAAAATAGGTGATGCTGCTTTGAAAGAGGTTACGGGTACTACAGTTGCATCAACTTTATCTGGTAAAATGCCTGGTATCAAAATTTTGGCAACTTCTGGAAACCCTATGGACGAACCGATTATTCAATTGCGTGGTGCAACATCATTTGCCAGTACAGATCAGCCTTTGATAATTGTTGACGGTATCGTTACTTCTGGTGTGCTGAAAGACATCAATATGGAAGATGTCGAGAATATTGAGGTAATTAAAGGAGCTGCCGCAGCCTCTTTCTATGGTGCAAAAGCCGCAGGTGGTGTAATTCAAATTATTACTAAGCGTGGTTCTGGATTAGAGAATGGGAAAGTAAACGTGACTTTTAAGTCGGAAGTTGGAGCTAACTGGATTGGTTTTACTCCGGAAAGAACAACTGCTCATGGACATACTTTAGATGCAAATGGCTATCCGACAAGAATAATGGAAGAAGATCAGATTTGGGATAATAAGTATAAGATGACTTCTGATCCATATGAGGACTTCTTTACACCAAGAGTATTTACTTCTAATACCCTCAGTGTCGGAGGTCGTTCTAAGAGCGGGGAAGTGAATTATTATGCTTCGGTACAACACACAAAAAATCCGGGTGTAATTAAAATGTTGAATGGTGTTGGGCGTACGAGCTTTCGCACAAATTTGGATGCAAAGCTGTCTGATAAAATAACTTTGTCTACATCTAATCTGTATGTTAGGACAATCAATGATAGACGTAGTGTTAACTTTGATGATATATACTATGCCGATCCTAATGCAAATTTCTTAGCAAAGAATCAAGATGGCACGGATTATATTGTAAGTGCTAATATTGTATCGACAAGAAATAATATAAATCCTCTATATGATATCACAAATAAGCGTCAAGAAGGAACAGCAAATAGATTTCTAGGGAACTATGCTTTACGGTATGTTCCGGCTGAATGGCTTAGTATGAATGCTAATTATAGTATAGACTTTTTCCATTATAATGATTTTGACCTGACTCCTAAAGGTCGTTTGCAGCCAACCTCTCCTGATGGTAGTATAAGAGATGAGGGTTATGTATATGCAGGCTCTGGTAACACCTTTAAGCATAATGCCGAGATTAGTGCTCTTCTGACTAAATCATTCGGAAACTTTAATACTTCATTAAGACTTCAATATCTGTATGAAGATACAAAGAATGAAGGGTTATGGGGAAGCGGCTCAAAACTGGCGGTTGCAGGAATGGACATTATATCATTAGAACAAGCAGATCCAGAAACAAGAGATCACTCCTCTTGGGGTAGTAGAATCGTTTCTAATAGTTACACAGCTGTTTTCAATGGAGACTATAAAGATACTTATATGTTTGACGCACTAGTTCGCAGAGATGGGGCATCTGTTATTGGTGATGACAATATATGGCAAACATATTATAGAATATCCGGTGCGTGGAATATCGCTAAATCATTTAAAATACCTCATGTTGAACTTCTGAAACCTCGTATTTCTTATGGAACAGCAGGTATTCTTCCCGCCTATGGAGCTAAATATGAGACTTTCAGCTTGAGTAATGGAGTTCTTTCTGGTGGCTCTCAATTGGGAAATAAAAAATTGAAACCAGCTTTGTCACAAGAGATTGAAGCTGGTTTGGATATGAGATTTTTAAATCGTTTCGATTTAGGTTTGACCTTCTCTCGTAAACGTAATACTGATTTGCCTTATATAATGACAGTGTCAGGTGTTACAGGTTTCCAATATCAGAATGTAAATATTGGTGAGTTCTTCACGAATAGCTATGAAATAATGTTGAAAGCTAATATCTTAAAGAAGAAAGACTTTATGTGGGATGTTACTGTAACATGGGATAAGCTAGATCAGTCTGTGGGAGAACTGGGGCGTCCAGACTTCAAAGTCGGTTATTTGAATGTTGCTTCTAATAAGCCTTATGGAAAGATGTACTCATCGAAATTTGCCACTTCGCTTGACCAAGTGAAAACTAGTAAACTGATTAAACCGGGACAGTCGGTAGAAGATGTATTTACTATCAATAACTATGGATATGTGGTTCGTAAGGATCTTATAGGTACACGTGATGAAGCACACATGTCAATTTTAGATGCACAGGGAAATACAGATAATGAACAATATATTGGTAATATGAATCCCGATTTTAATATGAACTTAATGAATACACTTACTTGGAAGAACTTCATGTTATATTTTACCTTATCTTATCAAGAAGGTGGTCTTTTGTATAATAACACAAAAGTTTATATGGCATTTGCGGGTCGTAATGCAAAATTTTGGGATATGTCAGAAAGGCCTTGGGCTAATAGAAAACCAATGGGATATAGCAACCAGTTTTCAAGAGGATCTGGATTTATAGAGGATGCTACCTTCTTAAAACTTCGTGAGATAGCCCTTAATTATAGCTTTACTAAGAGTCAATTGTCTAAAATAGGACTTAATTTTGTGAACGGGGTTAAAGTTGGAGTGATAGGTCGTAACTTGTTTACTCTAACAAAATACTCGGGACCGGACCCGGAAACCCGTACTGTAGAGAGTGGAGTTTTGAACGGTTCTGATACTCCTAAATATCCTTCAGACATAAGGACATTAACTGGAACAATTTCTGTTGAATTTTAATCTTAATCGAGTGTAATATGAAAACTAAGATATATATATTGTCTTTATTGACAGTTTTGTTGACCTCCTGCGATGGATATTTCTCAGGAATGGATATTAAAAATGAATACGACCCTGACATAGAAACTGTAATGGGGGATATCAATCAATATCCTGCATTGATAGGTGGTGGATATGCCAATTGGTGGAAATATTCGCTGGAAGCTGGCGACGGTGATACTTGGCGTTTGGCTGTAAATGCGGATGTATATGCCGGAGGTGCAGGAAACTTTGGTTTACGTGAGCATATGTATTATGCTAATTGTGAGAAGGCAGAAATTGCTAATACTGATCAAAATGCAGGATTTCCCAAAAGATTGTGGTACAATTATTATAGTATGATAAACACTGTACGCAATATGCTTGCAATGATGAAAGAAAAAGAGTTAGTTTATAAAGAAGGAGGACAAGATGTAACTTATAAGATTTTAGCGAATAATTATTTCTTGATGGGAGCATATTATACCGAATTGGCTCTGCTATTTGATAAATGTTTTATTCTTACCGAAGATACCGATATTCAAAACGTAACAGTTGATAATATTGCTGAGGCCAAAGATGTACAAGCATTGGCATTAGCTTATCTGGATAAATGCATTAGTATTTGTAAAGAGCATGAGTTTGGTAATTTTGAAGGGTTATTGCCTTTGAACGTTGTAGGTGATAATAAGAAGCTGGAAAAAATGGCAAACTTTATGGCTGCACGAGCTATTGCTTATTTTCCCAGAACAAATGAAGAAACTGTTAATTGGGCCAAAGTATTATCTTATATAAACAATGGACTATCGGAAGATATCAAAGCCACATTGCCTTTGCAAGGTTTTGATATTTGGTCAGCAGCTGTTGCTGGTTATCCGGAAGGAAACCAGTGGGTAAGAGTTGGCATGCGCATTATTAATATGATGGCAAAAGATGATAAAAGCGCTCCTTGGCCCCTTCCTGCCGATTTCTTGAACAGTGATGTTTTGCCCGAAGTAACTAATTCGCCTGATAATAGAATAAGGACTGACTTTATTTATTATCCTTCTGCTACAACTCCTTCGGGTGGTTTATCTTATGCAGGATATCAATATTATAGCTCTTATGTTTTGAAACGCTTTACAGAAACAGGGCAACCAAGTGGTGCCGGTGATTTGTACTTGTTTATGAAAGCCGAATCTGATTTGCTGAAAGCCGAAGCCTTATTGAATACAGACAAGAAGGAAGAAGCAGTTCCTTTAATCAATATTACCAGAACAGGACGTGGCAATATGAAAGATATAACAGCTTCTTCCACTGAAGCTGAAGTCTTAGAGGCTATTTATTATGAGCGTTTCGTTGAATGTGGATTTGCTTATGCAGGAACATCATTCTACGACCGAAGAAGAACTCCTATTGATAAGTTCCAACTTACGACCCGGTCTTTCAGACAACTTCCGATACCAGTTATCGAATTGAAGTTCTATAACCTTGATAGTTATACTTTTGGTGGCGAACCTGACAAAAATGATAAATATAAATTCTAATCTTATGAAAGCATATATTAACAGCTTGTTTGTACTATTAATGGTACTATTACTTACTTCGTGTGATAGAAGTGGCATCTTTGAAGAGTTTGATAAAGAGATTCCCTGGAATTTTTGTGTAATAGCAGTTACAGATGATGCTCATACTAATGTTGTCAGTGGAGCTACTGTTGAAGTGTATTTGACGAAAGAAGATCGTGACAATGGTACAAATATCTATCTTTCAAAGACAACAAACGATAAAGGGGAAGCTTTATTCTCTTTGGCTGATTTTGATAAACAGAACAAAGGTCCGGAAGCAATCAAAGGCATCTATTACTTGAAAGTTTATAAAGGCAATCTTGCAAAAAGCGATTTGACAAGATATCTTTTGATGAATAGTGGTACTACTTATCAATGGCTTATCTTGGAAGCAATGTAGTAGAGTGATTTATAGATATCATATGAAGGTATGTCAAAAATCGATTCTATCTCTATACTCCTCCTTTTGGGAGGAGTATTCGCAGGGGATATAGGTTAATATGTAGATTATTAGTATTCAAAATTGTATACGTATACCCATTATCCCGCATTCTTGAAAGATTGGAATTGATGTTACTACCGACTTTCGTACATTCCTATTAATTTAAAACTTAAAAAATGCGACAACCATGAAATTCTATTTAATTCTATTTTTATTTATCTTCTCTTTCCCCCTTTTTATCTTCGCCAAGAAGAACCGTTCCGCCCAGCCGCTTACTGTCAAGGTTGTTGTGGTGTATGAAGATCCGGTATTGCCTGCTTACGGAAACAAGAAGATGCACGAATGTTTTCGTACGCCTTCGGTAAAGACGCGCGTCTGGAACGATCCGGTACAGCTTTCAGCGGATTATGAGAAGACCCTGGAAGAGGTATCGGCCCAGGTAGTGAATTACGAAATCGTAAAGGAGATACAGGCCGACCGTTTCTTTACTTACTTGAAGAACGATCCCTTAAAGAGATCCTTGACTGCCGGTGAGATAGCCCAACTGCTAGATGAACCCGAGTGGAAGACCCTGAAGGAGATAGGTACTTCGTATGATTACAACGCGATGGTGAAATACTACGGCTTTGACAAGATGCGCGACAACAACGAGATTCACGAAGTATGGGTGTGGACATTCCCGTACGGTGGCATGTGGGAGTCGCACATGATGGGCAAGGATGCCTTCTGGATTAACTCCGAACCCAATGCCAATCCCTCCTGTACCGAGCTACTTAGCATTATGGGGCTGAATTATGAAAGAGATTTGGCTTGTGCCATGGAGAGTTATGGACACCGTTTCGAATCGACCATGATGCAGGTATTTGGTTGGTGGGCATACGATAAGAAGGATAAAAAAGAAGATCTCACTATGTGGGAACGCTACACCGGCTACATTAAAAACTATGATAAGTTTGACAAAGGAAATACAAACATTGGCAATATACACTTTCCACCCAACGGCGAATTCGATTATAACTGGAAGAATACCAATAAAGTATTGACTTTTGCGGACGACTGGTTCAACTATCCCGATGTCAAAGAGAAAAAGGGACGACTGATAGATTGCTCTGAGTGGAATTGCGAACACATCGGTTACATGAAGTGGTGGTTCAAGCATCTTCCTCATTATGACGGAATCAATCCCAAAGACGGAAAATTGAATAACTGGTGGCATTATGTTGTTGACTATAATGACGCGTTACGTAAAGAAATGTCTTTTAAAAAATAGATTGAAATGATATTATCCAAAAGAATTTGCCTGGGAGCTGTTTTTTTATTAGGCAGCTCCTTTGTACAGGCTCAGTCTTTGAGTACTGTGTTCCCTGGCTTAAAAGGCATTCCCGACCAGCCATTAGTATCCTATCAGATAGGAGAGAGAACCTATAGCTCAACTGAAAAAAACTCTAATATAGAAATAACAGCCAGTGCTTTGCCTTATGGCTATGGGATGAAAGGTGTTATTCAGTTTAAGAATCTTTCATCGGACACATTGCAGTTGCATAATGTGGTACCATTGGGTACTTCATCTAAACATGTTTATATCACGGGTAAAGGAAATCATGGACTATCAAGAACCCATCTCTTTCGTCCGGGATATGCTCCCGTCAATGTAATTGTACCGGATAATGCTTGGGAATTGGGTTTCTCGGCTATTAACGCTACCGATGGAGAAAAAAATGTAGTTGCCTTGACCAGGCGTGATAAAAGCACGATTAAAGAGGGCAAAAGGGGACGTTTTGAAACGACACTTTATCCCGGTGGAACAGTTAGTTATAATATCTGGTTGGATTATTACCAAGGAGATTGGCGGGAAGGTCTTCGGTTGATGTTCCAGAAGCGTTATTTGTATGATGTGGAGCCGGGAACTTTCGACGACTCGCTGCTACAACGCGAAGACCAGAAGTGGTTTCGTAGTTGCTATGCTGTCAACCTGATGATGAATTGGGATACCCGTTTCTTTGATTATAAAGATGGTAAGTTCCATGTCAAGGAACATTTAGAGCGAATGAAGAAGCTAATGGGGGGGTACGATGTATATAGCATTTGGCCCACTTGGCCCGCTTTGGGTATGGATCAGCGCAATCAGTGGGACATGTTTCGTGATTTGCCCGGAGGTTATGACAAGTTGAGAGAGATTTCAGACCAGTGCCATGAAATGGGTACGAAATTCTTTGTATGTTACAACCCTTGGGATGAGAGTACCCGTTCTAGTGAAGGACACTTTGACGGAATGACGGCCATTACAAAGGCGGTCAATATCGATGGATTTGTTCTTGATACCAAAGGTGGTTCAAGCATGGAATTGCAGAATGCTGCGGATGCTGCTCGTCCCGGTGTAATTATGTATAGCGAAGGTATGGCTGTACCTGTAGATATGCAGGGCATTCCTTCTGGTCGCGTGCATAATGCGCTTTATTATTGTCCAATGTTGAATTTGAATAAATTCATTAAGCCGGATTTTGCTATCTTTCGTGTGGCGGAAGAAGGCAAAGAACCAATCAGAAGAGAGTTTAATGTATCTTTCTTTAATGGTTATGGTACGGAAATGAATAATTTTGGTCCCGGTCACTTTGAATTCTCCGACGATCAGATGCGTTACTGGGGCAAACTTCTGCGTATTCAACGCGAGAACCGAGAGGTTTTCCTTAATTTTGATTATAAGCCGCTTTTGCCAACATTGAAAGATAGTATTTATGTTAACGAGTGGCCTACTGCCGATAAAACTATTTATACGGTTTACAACTTGCGTCCCGAAGGATTCAAAGGGATGTTGTTTGAAGTAACACCCCAAGAGAACAGGCACTTTGTCGATCTTTATGCGCATGAAGAATTGATTCCTGCACAGAAGGATGGGAAATGGTATATTCCGGCACAAGTAGAAGCTTTTAATTCCTACGAACTGGGTACAAACAATGAAAGCACTGTGAGTGCTATCGCCCAACTACCAAGTATTTTGGATGTTGAACTGAAGAGTGACGAACTGACTTTTTCAGCTTCCAAAGGAACGAAAATATGTATTTGGGCAGGAATGCCGTCTTATGAAAAGGAGCCCAAAATCTACTCTATCAAACAGCAGACCGTTCGTCTGCTGGAAGAGTTTCCAAAGTATGAAGGTAAATTCATTGTGCAACTGTTTGATAATGATACGCTGATAGACGAGCGCATCATAAACATTGCGCCAGGAACCGCGCGTATGATTTCAAGAAGCATTCCTACTGAACTTGCTGCAAAGGCTCCTAAAGGCATGGTGAAGATTCCAGCGGGCATGTTCCGTTGTGATAACTATCGCATTGGTGATTCGTTTATTGCTTATCCTGAGGATATGACTCAGAAAGGTGAATCTGTGAAGATGAATGCTTTCTATATGGATCAATTTCCTGTAACGAATGCGCAATACAGAGAATTCCTGAATGCCTCCGGTTATCAACCTGCGGATAAAACCAACTTCCTGAAACATTGGGAGCATGGAGAAATACCTGCGGGTATGGAGAACTATCCGGTGATTTATGTAACATTAGAAGATGCACAGGCTTATGCTGCATGGGCAGGTAAGCGTTTGCCGACAGAAATGGAATGGCAGTATGCGGCGCAAACCGAGAAAGGCAATGAATGGCCATGGGTACAAAAGAATCCGGTACGTCGCATCGAAGATTTTATAACCAATACGCTTTCCGTCTGGAAACTCGAAGGTATTGAACCGGATCGTTGCAACCTGGGGGATGGCTCATTATATCCGGTAGGTAAATATCCGAAAGGGAAGAATGCCTATGGATTGCAGGATTTGGTAGGGTGTGTGTGGCAGTTGACAAATGATGTTTACGACAATACCTCTTATCGGTATGTTATGGTACGTGGAGGTAGTTATTTCCTTCCATCTTCCAGTTTCTGGTATATTCAGGGAGGACCACGTGAGCTTTATTTCCGTCAATACTTGTTACGTGTATCTCCTTCGTTCGAAAGGAAGGCAACGGTAGGTTTCCGTTGCGTGAAGGATGCTAAGTAAAACTTTTAATAAGCAAATATGATGAACTTAAGTAGTAGATATATAGTGTTTTTCTTTTGTTTGCTGTGTGTCTTTACGTCATGTAGTGAACGAACTTTAAAAGTAGCTTTGTTGGTTGGCAGTGATGCCCGCCAACAAGCATCAGAGACCACGGCACTAAGTAATCTGTTAGATTCGGAGAAAAGCATTTCTTTAGAGCAAGTTTCTATAGACAAGTTGTCCGGTTTATCAGATTATGATATAGTGTGGTATCATAGACCTGATTCTTTACCCATTACCAACCGTGAACAACAGATGGGTGATGTTTTGAAAGAGTATGTTGCCAAGGGTGGTAAATTGATTTTGTCGATGGAAGCTGTGCGTCTGCTCAATGTATGGCAGCTTGAACCCGAACAGATTGAAGCAACTGTTTTTGACGCTAAAGACGAAGGCTTTGGAAGAAAAGCCGGATTCCATGCCTATCGGGAACATCCGTTGTTTGATAAGATGTTTGGCGGTGCTTATACGTGGCATGGCAAAGAAGATAATCAATGCCGTGTATTAGGTTTCTTTGGTGATAAGAAGCCGCAAGCGGAGAATGCGAAAGTGATAGGTACACTTTGGGAATATATCTTTTACCATCCTAAAGATAAAGTGCTTTGGGAAACTCCGGTTGGTAAGGGTAAGATATTGGCGATTGGCGGCTTTTTGTATTACGAAAAAGATAATTTTCATACGGAAATACTGAATCAGTTTACTCGCAATTGCCTGAATTATCTAGCCGGGAAACCTATGGATAGTAAGACTTTCTATTGGGAAGACCGTCCTACGGAAGTGGTGTCGGAAGAGCTGGCAGTTGAGAAAGTAGCGATGAGTCAACCGGTGGCTTGGAAACTTCCTGCTATAGCCGAAACCATCGAGTGGGAGGCAACGAATACCAGCATTGACTTGCCTTCAAGAAGAACGGTGCTGGTGGCTAAAGAAAAAGCGGGCATAGAAGAAATATGGACTCATCCTTTTCTATCGCTTCGCGATTATCGTGTATGGCTGGATGTAGCCGGTCAAGATACGTTAGTATCTCTTGCTTCTTATCAATCTAAAGTTGAGTTGCGTGCCAATGCTATTATCCGCACTTATCAGGGAAATGGCTTTCAAATGAAAGAAGTCTTAACCTCACAAGTTGATAAGCCGGTGATTGTAGCGCATTATGAATGGACTGGTAATGCTATTCGCCGTATAGTAACCGATTATAAAAGTAATCTGCGCTTTATGTGGCCTTATGATGAGAGTGCTTTAGGCTCAATATTCTATCATTGGTCTGCAGAGGCCAATGCATTTATTGTTCGTGATGTGAATAAAGAGTTCGTTTCGCTTGTTGGAGCCAATTTACCGGGAAAATCACTGTTAGCCGGCCGGTTTGATAACTTCAACTATCCGGGTGGGCAACCGCAAGGTGTCAACACGGACAAATTGCAGGTAGCCTCTTCCGTATCTTATGAGGTGGCGGATAAACAGGCTTTCGACTTATTTATGGTAGCAGGTAACGAAGGACTTGATAAAGCTCTTGCGGAGTATGCCGTCGCTATGAAATCGCCACAGGATATTTTCAACACAAGCCAAAACTATTATACTGATTATTTGAATGATAATTTGTCTATAACGACTCCTGATACACTATTTAATGAAGGCTTGCGTTGGGCTACCCTTAGTTCGGCACAATTTATTGTAGAAACACCGGGCATAGGTACTTCATTGATGGCAGGCTACTCTTCTTCCCGACGTGGATGGGGTGGGGCGCATAAAGTGAGCGGGCGTCCGGGATATGCGTGGTACTTTGGTCGTGATGCGGTTTGGTCTGCCTTTGCTTTTGCTGGTTTAGGAGATTTCCAGACGGTTCGTGAAGTGTTGGAAACATTGATTCGCTATCAACAAGTGGATGGTAAAATCTACCATGAACTTACTTCCAGCGGTTCTGTACATTTTGACGCTTCGGATGCCACACCGCTGTTTGTAAACTTGATGGCGCGTTATCTGCGAGCTACCGGCGATATTGAGTTTATCAAGCAACATTCTTCTGCTATTGTACGGGCAATGGACTACTGCTACTCCACAGATACGGATGGTGATCACCTGATAGAAATTACGAATGTAGGTCATGGCTGGCTCGAAGGTGGTGAGCTTTATGGATCGCATACCGAATTTTATCTTTCCGGTTTATGGAATGCGGCTTTGAATGATGCCGCTTATCTGACTGCTCAGGTTGGAGATACTGAAAATGAGGCTAAATATGCAGCAGAAGCTAAAATCGTTAATAAGATTATTAACCGTGATTTTTGGAATGAGAAAGGTTACTTTAATTACGGTAAACGCAAGGACGGTAGTTTTACAGATGAGTGTATTGTGCTGACTACAGTACCTGTTTATATGGGGGTGACGGATATCGATAATTCTTATCGCATGGTTAAAGAGTTCGCTTCCGGTCGATATTCGGCTGATTGGGGAGTACGCATGATAGACGATTCACATTCAGTCTTTAGTCCTACTGCTTATCATTTTGGCAGTGTGTGGCCTTTGTTCACGGGATGGACTGCTTTGGCAGAGTATCAAGTAGGCCGTTATAATCAGGGATTTTCGCATATCATGTCCAATATGTTGAATTATAAAGGCATTTCCCATGGACGTGTTCCCGAAGTAATCAATGGTTTAGTGTACAAACCTTCGGGTGTAACCCTACACCAATGCTGGTCGGAAACAATGGTATTACAACCTGCTGTTGAAGGTATGCTGGGGTTTGTACCCGATGCTTTGAACAAACGGATGGTATTGGCACCTCGCCTGCCTTTCCATTGGAATTCATTGCAAGTAAAGAATCTGCGTATGGCGGATGCTTCCCTATCTTTAGATATGACAAAAGAGAAAGGTAAACAGGTGTATCACTTATCCTCAACCCATCCCGTGGCAGTTGATTTCCGTCCGATGCTCGCTCCCGGTACTCAAGTTGAACAGGTACGTGTGAATGGTGAAAAAGCAACGTATGAACTACTTGCTAACAGAGAATACGTTGTGATAGACTTGGCTATTGCTTTAGACAAGAATGCTTCTGTTGAAATAACATTCCGTGAAGGTATGTCTGCTCAGCCGGCTTATCGTCTTTCACAATACGAAGAAATGTCGAAGGGGATTCACGTGATAAGCCAATGTGTGGAAAATGGAGTGCTGGAAGTTGTTGCAGAAGGACGTTCGGAAACAACTTGTCCGCTCGAATTATATTTGCCCGATGGTTATGAGCGTATAGAAGGAGTATCTTCTGAAGTAAAGAATGCCAATGGCGTATATACTTTCAATGTGGATTTCGATAAGGTGAAAGACACTTATGTTACCAAAACAATCAAAGTATATCCATCAAAATAAGACATATTATGAAGAAAAAGATAATATTTTCTCTCACCTTTGCAGCAACTATCCTGTGTACTGCAAAGGCTCAAGACGCAACTGGACTCTATTTGAATAATCGTGCTCCGTTGATGACAAAGAGCTATATGGAACTTCCTATAGGTGCTGTTCGTCCTCAAGGATGGCTTAAGGATCAGATGGAACGTGTGTGTAATGGCATGACTGGTCATTTGGATGAACTTTATTCCAAGGTAATGGGACCTCGTAATGGTTGGTTAGGCGGCGACGGTGACGTTTGGGAACGTGGCCCATACTGGATAGATGGTCTGTTGCCACTCGCTTATATCATGGACGATGCCCAACTGAAGGAAAAAGTACAGCCTTGGATAGAATGGGTATTGAAAAGCCAGCAACCTGATGGTTACTTCGGTCCTTATGAAGACCGTGCTCCTGAATCGGGTTTACAACGGAACAATGCGCGCGACTGGTGGCCAAAGATGGTTGTACTGAAGTTCATGAAGCAATATTACGATGCTACAGGAGATCAGCGTATCATTCCGTTTATGACCAATTACTTTAAATATCAGTTAAAAGAGCTGCCTAATGCACCGTTGGATCATTGGACTTTCTGGGGACGTGAACGTGGAGGCGATAACTTGATGATTGTATATTGGCTGTATAACATCACCGGTGATGCATACTTACTTGAACTGGGCGATTTGCTAACCAAGCAGACTACTGATTGGACAGGTGAATTTCTTGGCAGAGATATGTTGAATAATCTTTTCAGCGTGCATTGTGTAAACCTGGCACAAGCCATGAAGCAACCCATCATTCGTTACCAGGCAACTAAAGACCGTAGCCACATGGACGCTATTGACCAAGCCTATGCTGATTTGAAACGTTCTCATGGTTGGCCTACAGGACTTTATGGCGCTGATGAACTCTTGCATACCGGTAATCCTACGCAAGGTTCCGAACTCTGTACGGCTGTAGAAATGATGTTTTCTTTGGAAAAGATGGTGGAGATTACCGGACGGACTGATTGGGCTGATTGGTTGGAACGTGTGGCATTTAATGCATTACCAACACAAATTACCGATAATTTTGATGCTCGCCAGTACTATCAACAGCTTAATCAGGTAGAGATTTCCCGGCAAGATCGTAATTTTGTGACCTGCTACAACGGTACTGACCAATTATTCGGTCTTTTGGCAGGATATCCGTGTTGCACATCCAATTTGCATCAAGGCTGGCCTAAGTTTACCCGCAACTTATGGTTTGCCACGGAGGACCGAGGTTTGGCTGCTTTGTTTTATTCTCCGTCAGAGGTTACAGCGAAAGTTGCCGGTGGTGTAACTGTCTGTATGACTGAAGATACCGGTTATCCTTTTGAAGGAACTGTTCGTATACATTTCTCTCTTCCTGATAAGAAAGTGAAATCTGTGGCATTTCCTTTACATCTCCGCATACCAGGCTGGTGTAAGGAAGCTGTTGTGAAAGTCAATGGCAAAGAATGGTCGAAAGCATCTTCGGGTTCCATCTTTAAAGTTTATAGAGAGTGGCGTACCGGAGATGTGATAGAATTAGAATTGCCGATGGCAATTTCAATTTCTCGTTGGTACGAACGATCTGCCGTAGTAGAACGTGGACCATTGGTGTATGCATTGCGAATAGGAGAGAAATGGAACAAAGTGGAAGACGATCGTAAATTTGGTGATCGTTATGGTGACTGGTATTATGAGGTTCATCCCACTTCTCCCTGGAACTATTGCCTGCAAGAAGAATCACTGAAACCGGAAAAAATAGCTGAGTCTTTCCGTGTGGTAGAGAAACCCGTGAGTGGCTATCCTTGGAATTTGGAGAATGCTCCGATAGAGATTCACGCCAAAGGTAAACGTATGAATGAATGGCAACTATATAACGGGTCGACAGGACCTTTACCTTACAGCACACAATATCAAATAAATACCTTACCTGAAGAGGATATTATTCTTGTACCTTATGGTTGCACTACTTTACGGATTACTGAATTCCCGGTAACAAGAAAATAAAGAAGAAATGAAGAAATCTTTTAATTTATTATTAGTTCTTTTATTGTGCGCTGAGTTACTCAGCGCACAATCCGTTGTTTACCCTTGGCAAGATACTTCCCTTTCTATGGAACAAAGGGTGGAAAAGCTTATATCCAGCATGACTGTGGAAGAAAAAATAGGGCAAATGATGAATGATGCTCCGGCTATCGACCGTTTAGGAGTTCCCGCTTATAATTGGTGGAACGAATGTCTTCATGGTGTTGCCCGTGCAGGCATAGCTACTGTTTACCCTCAGGCAATCGGGCTGGCCGCTACTTTTGATGACGATGCTTTGTTGCGGGCGGCTTCAATTATCTCCGATGAGGCTCGTGCTAAGCACCATCAGTTTGTTCGCGAAGGACAACGAGGCATTTATCAAGGATTGACTTATTGGTCTCCCAATATTAATATTTTCCGAGACCCGCGTTGGGGCAGAGGGCAGGAGACTTATGGCGAAGACCCTTATCTGACTTCCCGCATGGGGTTGGCTTTTGTACGCGGTCTTCAAGGAGATGATCCAAACTATCTGAAACTAGTAGCTACTGCCAAGCATTTTGCAGTACATAGCGGTCCAGAATACGACCGCCATCATTTTAATGCAACTCCCAATCGCTATGACTTAGCAGATACTTATTTACCTGCATTCCAGACTTTAGTACAACAAGGTAGTGTGGCTTCAGTGATGTGTGCTTACAATCGTTTGGATGGTGAACCATGTTGCGGCAGTGATGCATTGCAGGTCGAAATATTGCGTGATCGTTGGGGATTTAAAGGGTATATTGTATCCGACTGCGGAGCTATTGATGATTTTTATAAGTATCATAAAACGTATGCAGATGCAAAATCAGCATCGGCAAAAGCAGTACGTGCCGGAACGGATCTCGAATGCGGAGGTAGTTACGAAGCTTTGAAAGAGGCAGTCCGTGATGGTAAGATTACTGAAGAAGACTTGAATGTATCGCTCCGCCGTCTTTTTTTTGCCCGCATGAAGTTAGGATTATTTCTTCCGGAAGGAGAAAACCCTTATACAGCTATTCCTTATTCGGTAGTCGATTGTGAGCAACATCGCAAGGATGCTTTGGAGATGGCTCGTAAGTCCATCGTGCTATTAAAAAATGAAAACAACCTGCTTCCTCTTAGCAAGAAATTGCGGAAGATTGCTGTTATAGGTCCTGCTGCTACTGACTCAGTATCTTTACTTGGCAATTATAATGGGACGCCGGGAAAGCTGACAACCTTTTTAGAAGGGATTTGTCGCAAAGTATCTTCGGATGTCGAAGTGGTTTATGAGAAGGGAGTCAATCTGACTGACGACAGTATGTTTTACCCTGTTGATATCTGGCAGCTGTTGCAAAGTAATGGTAGTAAAGGCGTTCATGCCGATTACTTCAACAATATCAAACTGGAAGGTACTCCCGTACTTTCACGACACGAAGCCCGAATAGGATTTCGTGGTGGCGTAGACGATGAAATAGCTCCGGGCATCAAAGCTGCCTGGATGTCAGCCCGCTGGACGGGAGAATTTATTCCACAGGAGAATCAGACTTTTACTCTTCGTGTTTCGGGGGATGACGGTTTCCGGTTGTTTGTCGATGGTAAGAAGGTGATGGATCATTTTAGTTATCACGAGGAGATGGCTGATATTTATACTTTCGATGTGAAGAAGGGAAAGAAATATGATATTTGTCTGGAATATTTTCAAGGAGATCAAGGAGCAGCTATCTCTATGGAAGGCGGCACCATAAAAAAGACGGATTATAATGAGCTGGCATCTCGTGTGGCTGATGCCGATGTGATATTGTTTGCCGGTGGTATCTCTCCACGTCTCGAAGGTGAGGAAATGCCGGTTGATTTGCCTGGTTTTTATAAGGGAGACCGCACTACTATTAATTTGCCAGAAGTACAGACCCGTTTAATGCAGGCACTCCATAATACGGGTAAACCGGTAGTGTTTGTGATGCAGACCGGTAGCGCATTGGCCATAAAATGGGAAGCCGAAAATATACCTGCTATTGTTAATGTCTGGTATGGAGGTCAGTCGGCTGGGGATGCTGTAGCCGATGTCCTTTTTGGAGATTATAATCCTGCCGGACGTTTGCCGGTTACGTTCTATCGTTCGGATGCTGATTTGCCGTCCTATGAAGACTATTCAATGGCAGGACGTACTTACCGTTATTTTGAAAAAGAAGCACTTTATCCGTTTGGATTCGGATTGAGTTATTCTACTTTCAGCTATAGCAATTTGCGTCTGCCGGTTGAAGTAAGAACAGGTGAACCTATAGAAGTTGCGATAGATGTCCGGAATACCGGACAACGCGACGGTGAAGAAGTAGTTCAGCTATATCTGACCCATCACTCTTCTACTTATCGGGTTCCTCGTTGTGCTTTGAAGAACTTCCAGCGCATTAGATTAAAGAAAAATGAGCTGAAAACCCTTCATTTCACATTACCTGCCGAAGCATTACAAATCGTTTCCGAACAAGGAACGGCTTTGCAACCTCAGGGTAAGATTTCGATATTTGTAGGAGGAGGTCAGCCTCGTTTATCGACAGGGGTAGAGAAAGAAGTACGTATCCTGTAGATTAATTTCTGTACTTTTTTTCACTGTTTGTAGTATTCATGTCTCATTGATTGGATTTTTTCATTTTATGATACGATAATGAGATGACTATTACCTTGGATTGGCTTCTTTTGCACAAAATAGATGAACAAGGTGCTTTTTAAATAAAGAACTAATATAACATTCAGAACTATGAATAGAATAAAACAACTCACTTTTTTGCTTATAGCAACTACCGGAATATTTTCTTGCAGTACTGTGCAGAAAGATGTTCCTTTCCAAAAAAATGAACCTGTAAACTTCTCTCAGGTGAAGATTACCGATAACTTCTGGTTACCGCGTATTGACAAACATGCCGAGGTCACTTTACCGGCTTGCATCCATCAGTGCGAAGTAGAAACGCAACGTGTGAAGAACTTCGCCATTGCCGGAGGTTTGGAACAAGGTGAGTTCAAAGGGCTGGTATATGATGATTCTGATCTTTACAAAATGATAGAAGGTTGTGCCTATTCTCTGATGAATCATCCCAATCCAGAACTGGAAAAGAAGTTGGACGATATTATTGCCAAGATAGCATCGGCACAACAGGAGGATGGCTATCTGATGACTTATTTTATTCTGGGTAATCTGAATGAAAGATGGACCAATATGGACAAACATGAAATGTACTGTTGCGGACATCTGATAGAAGCTGCCATTGCTTATTACAATGCCACAGGCAAGCGCTCGTTACTGGATGTAGCCATTAAATATGCCGATCATATAGACCATACTTTTGGTGAAGGGAAAAAGACCTGGGTACCCGGGCATCAGGAAATAGAACTTGCTTTGGTGAAACTATATCGCCAAACAAAGGACGAGCGCTATTTAAAACTTTCTAATTGGCTGCTTGAGCAACGTGGTCATGGATATGGTGATTGGAAAGCAAAAGACTATTATCAGGATTTAGTCCCCGTGCGTCAACTTTCTAAAATTAGCGGACATGCCGTACGTGCCATGTATATGTTTACCGGTATGGCTGATTTGGCTTCTATAACCAAAGATACTGCTTATGTGCATGCCTTGGATCGTCTTTGGGATGATGTGATTAATACAAAAATGTATGCTACCGGTGGTATTGGATCTTCACGCAAGAACGAAGGTTTTACCGAGGATTATGATTTGCCCAATGCTGAGGCTTATTGTGAGACTTGCGCTTCAGTCGGCATGGTATTCTGGAATCAGCGTATGAACATGTTGAAAGGAGACGGCAAGTACGTTAATATCCTTGAGAAAGCGATGTACAACGGTGCATTGGCAGGTATATCTTTGTCTGCCGACCGCTTTTTCTATGTCAATCCATTAGAGGCGGACGGTACACACCATCGTAAACCTTGGTACGGAACTGCTTGTTGCCCCAGTCAAATCTCACGCTTCTTACCCTCCGTAGGTAATTATGTTTATGCCACCTCTTCCGATGCTTTGTGGGTGAACCTTTATATTGCCAGCGAAACCAATGTCAATATTGATGGTATGCCTGTGGCTATAAAGCAAGCTACAAACTATCCATGGGAGGGTAAAGTGCAGTTTATACTCAACCCTGACCAAAAGAAGGCATTTACCTTAAAACTGCATTTGCCTGATTGGTGTAAGAACTATACGTTGACCGTTAATGGTAAAGAATGTAAACCTATCGAAGAAATGGGTTATCTCTTGGTTGACCGTGCTTGGCAGCAGGGTGACGAAGTGACTTTTGATATGGCGATGCCTGTAGAAGTGGTAGCTGCCGACCCGCGTGTCAAAGCGAATACAGGCAAGCGTTGTTTGCAACGCGGACCACTGGTATATTGTATGGAGGAGATAGACAATCCTCAATATGAGAAAGCTGCTTTGTTACCTTCTATGAACTATATGACGGCTTTTGAGCCGGGTTTGCTGAATGGTGTAGTGACGATAACGGCGGTCAATGGTGACGATACTTATAAATTTATTCCATATTATGCTTGGGATAACCGTGAACCGGGAAAAATGAAAGTTTGGGTGGATTATACTGAATGAAAATCAATGGTTTGAGGTAAAAATAGGTATGTAACTTTAGGTGAATGATTTTATATGGATAAATGGATTAAAAAGTGGTTTGTATTTTTTCTTTTAGTTGGGTGTGCTGGTATTTCAGCTATCAGCGCATCCAACCGGGAGAGAGGGTATGTGAATAATCGTTATCCTCTATTGCGAAAACCATACATGGAACTTCCGATAGGGGCTATAAAACCCAGAGGTTGGCTCAAAGAGACAATGGAACGGCAACGTAAAGGAATGACTTCCAAGTTGGATGAACTTTATCCGGAAGTGATGGGAAAACGTAATGGTTGGTTGGGAGGTGATGGCGATCAGTGGGAAAGAGGACCCTACTGGATTGACGGGCTTTTACCTTTAGCTTATATAATGGATGACGCGCAGCTTAAAAAGAAAGTACAACCTTGGGTTGAGTGGGCTTTGCAGAGTCAACGTGCTGACGGTTTCTTCGGACCTTCCATTGATTACCCATTTGAGCAAGGATTACAACGCGATAATTCAGAAGACTGGTGGCCAAGGATGGTAGTACTTAAATTTCTGAAACAATATTATTCCGCTACCAATGATCAACGGATCTTAACTTTCATGACACGTTATTTTCGTTATCAATTGCAAACGCTTCCTGAAAAGCCTTTGGGACATTGGACTTTTTGGGCAGAGTACCGTGCTTGCGATAATTTGCAGATTGTCTATTGGCTCTATAATTTGACAGGTGATTCTTTTTTGTTGGAACTGGGTAAGCTACTCCACTTGCAAAGTTATGACTATGTAGATATGTTTCTGAATCGTGATGATTTAAGCCGTATCAATACCATTCATTGCGTCAATCTGGCTCAGGGTATTAAAGAACCAGTCATTTACTATCAGCAAGAACCTGATCAAAAATACATCCGTGCTGTGAAAAAAGCTTTTGCCGATATTCGTAAATTTCATGGACAGCCTCAAGGCATGTATGGAGGGGATGAAGCCCTGCATGGTAATAACCCCACGCAAGGTTCCGAACTTTGTTCTGCAGTAGAGCTGATGTTTTCTTTGGAGGAGATGAGCCAGATAACAGGTGATGTACAGTTTCTTGACCATTTAGAGCGTGTGGCATTCAATGCTTTACCCACGCAGATTTCAGATGACTTTATGTCTCGGCAGTATTTTCAACAACCTAATCAGGTAAAGGTCACAAGAGCATTACGTAATTTTGACATCAACCATGGTGAGACGGATTTGGTATATGGAGTATTAGCTGGTTATCCGTGTTGTACTTCTAATTTTCATCAAGGCTGGCCTAAATTTACACAAAACCTCTGGTATGCTACGGTAGATAACGGACTGGCGGCTTTGACTTATTCTCCCTCGGAAGTGGAAGCGCATGTAGCCGATGGTATAAAGGTGAAAATGACCGAAGAAACATTCTATCCGATGGATGGAACGGTAGGTTTCCGCTTGTCCATTTTGGATAAACGCCAGCAAAGTGTTCACTTCCCATTTCATTTGCGAATACCGGGTTGGTGCAAAGAGGCAATTGTGCGAATTAATGGTGAAGTTTACAAATGTTATTCGGGTGGTACAATTGCTGTGATAGATCGTATTTGGAAAACGGGGGATTTTGTAGAGCTATCTTTACCCATGTCTATTGAATTGGAAAGTTGGTATGAGAATTCTGTATCAGTGAAACGTGGCCCGTTGGTATATGCGTTGCGGATAGAGGAAGAATGGAAAGAAAAGAAATTTGAAAAGGGAGAAATTTATGGAGATACTTATCACGAGGTTTATCCCAAATCAAAATGGAATTATGGGTTGATAGATACTAAGAAGACAGATCCCGACAAGACATTCAAAGTGATTGTAGATAAGGAAAAGATGAAATCGAATCATCCATGGACCCTTGAAAATGCTCCTATCCGGATAGAAACCAAAGCCAAAGAGATTCCCTCGTGGAAACTGTATAATGACATGGCAGGTCCTTTGCCGTATAGCTGGATGATATACGGTCCGGGTACAAAGGATGTACCGGAAGAAACCATCACACTGATTCCTTACGGATGCACTACATTACGTATATCAGAATTCCCCGTGATTGAAATTAGATAATTGAAATTAAAACAGGAAGACTCTCTGTTTCTAGATAAAGTTTGTTGTTTATACTCTAAATGAAGTGGCGGGTAGAATGCAATTCTCATAGCATTCTTTATCCGCCATTTCTTTTTAAGTGAGTCACTTATTTATTTCCCGATAAGATTCCGGTATCAATATCCTTGTTATTGATTCTCCGACCCTGACTGTTTTGTTTCTTTCCGAAGTCCAGATTGAAGGAAACATTTACCATAAACATAGGGCTTAGATTCTTGGAATATGCCAGTTGGCGGTAGGGAGCCAGTTTTGATAGCTTCTCCTTTTCTTGCTCGTACTTCTTTGTGAAGGGGTTCAATACGCCGGCAGATATGCTCCATTTCTCCGTATTGTAGCCTGCCATGATGATGTGCAGTTTCTCTTCTTTGGTTAGAGTTTCTCCCCATAGGGTATGGTTGCTAGTATTCATTTCCGCCATTAGTACCCAGTTTTTGTACATCGCCATCAAATTGCCGCGCAGACCTACGTTGGTATGGGTGTGGGTATATGTATTGCCATAACTGATGTAACGGTTCAAGAAAGGCGTAATTTTAAGGAAGATGTACTCTCTAAAAGGACGAATTTGTATAGTCGTTTCCAGATTAATCCGGTGGAAACCTTTATGATTTTCAGTAGTTCGAATAAAATGCCCGTTTTCGTAGTAAGTGCTTTCCATAATAGGTTTATCATCATAGCTATATCTTCCGAAGAGATCGAGTGATACATACTTGCTTTGCCAACTCGCTGAGAGTGTGTTGGCATAGAATGTAACAGATTTCAAAGCTGGGTTTCCTTTGCGTATCTGATACTTATCCATTGCCTGTGTGATGTCATTCAAATCGGACAGGGAAGGAGAATAGCCTGATACGTATCCGTTGTATCTGAAGAACCATTTCCCGTTTATGGAATAGGATAAGCTTAATGTAGGCTTGAATATATATTCCTCCGAAGAACGATTGTCCTGGCTGTTATAAGTCCTCATGCCACCGATACCTAGAGTATAGCTCAAGCCTTTTATTTTGGACTCGTATTCGGCAAAAAGATAAGTTTCGGTCGTATTCATCGTGATTTTATTGTCTATATTGCCAGAATATTTGTTTTTAAATGTGCCTGCGCATGCTTGATACCGCTTGTAAATTTGCTTTTATTGAATTGCTTTTCATAGATACCTTCAGCGATAACGGAGTATTTCTGTCCCTTTGTCTGCGAGTAGATATCTGTATTTTCGCTGTTTAGTCCTTTTTGTACAAAGGTGCGTTCGTTCTTGCTATTCAAATATGAGGTTACTACATCTGCATAGATTGTTTGCTTGTTTTTCAGGTTCGTCTGGTAATAGATATCCAGAGAGGGTATCTGTGTTTTAGAAGAGGTAAGATCGGATATGGAGTAGGAGGTATCACCTTCGTGCAAAGTACTGATTCTATCCGATATGGAGTTAGGCGTATCGGTGTATTTGTTTCTGAGGGCGATGTTAAGGAAGTGCTTGTCGTTGTCTTGATAACTGTAATTAAGGTTGAAGTTGATGTCATCGTACTTTATCTTGGTAGGTGCGCCAATTTCTTTGTTCTCCTGATAGGTTTCCGGAAAACGAAAGTTTTCATAGTTCTCGCGTGTCCATTTCAGGTCCCTGCGACCCCAGTAGACCGTAGTACTGATAGCTGATTTGTTGAAGTTGTATTTGGCAGAGAGGTTATGTTCCCCATAGCCTGTATCGGATACGCCGTTGGATAAATCAGCTGAAATATTTCCTCCGGATTCTTTTCTTTTCACGATGTAGTTAAGTACCGCACCGGCATTTCCATAGCGTGCTCCGGGATTGTCTATATATTCAATACGGATAACATCTGCCGGACGGATGGCAATTATCTCAGCTTGCGTCACTTCTACACCGTTAATCCGGAGTTGTACATTATCTCCCCCTGGAAGCTTTATACTGTTGTCTATCGGATTGACTATGATCCGTGCCAACTGCAAGTTTCTTAATAAAGTGAGGCCATTAGAAGCTGCTTTGGTCTGTATCTCGGTGGGGAGGATAATTTGTCGGTCGGTCTTCTTTATTATGGGACTGGCGGTAATGGTGACGCTTTCCAATTGAATATTATCAGGGGATAAACTTACTTCCCCCAATTGCAAGTTTTCTTTGAGATTTCGGATAGAAAGGTACGAATCGTTATACCCGATGCATGACACGTATAAGATGTAATCCCCGTCGTTTACTTCTTTCAACAGGAAGTTTCCGTCATTGTCCGTAGCAATTCCAGTGATGAATGTAGAATCCTGGGACATCAGCCTGACATTGGCATATTCCACACTTTGATTATTGCTTTCATCAATAACTTTACCTGTGATTTTGTTTGCTGCTGTTAAGGAGATACACATAGATAATACTCCTAAAATGATACTTAACTTTTTCATTTTCCTTATTTTTTAGTAATAATTTTCCTTCCTTGAACATGACAAAGGTAGGACCTCAGAACCGTAAAATCGGTTTATATATGCTACTAAATAAAGTGCAATGCGTTTTGCAATTATTTGATAATTAGATGATTTGTGAGGCAGGTTTATGAAAAAGTTTATATTACTCCGTTGCAGGTTTATATATAAAGAGAAGTGCAAAAAAGTGCTTTGTTTTAGTTCCCGTTACGCGGTAAATATCTACTTTTGTAAAAATCTAAATTAGATTTGCCCAAAGATGAAGAAAGACTATAAGAAAGTATTGAAATACGGTTTCGTTAGTTTGGTATGTCTGTCGATACTGGCAGCATGTAGAGACGATATATCGCTCCAGCACATGAAGATTGAAAAGGCAGAACAAATAATGCAGCGGAATCCGGAGGAAGCTATTGCCTTGCTTCAGTCGGTGAAAAATACCGAAATGTTTCCTGATTCTCTTCGGGCACGGTTTGCGCTAGCCTTGGGACAAGCCCACTTTACAGCCTATTGGGTGATGAACGAAGACTCTTTGTTACCGTATGCCCTACAATATTATGCGAGACCGGAAGTAAGTGACACCCAGCGGATACTACGCGTCTGTAAGTTGTCGGCACATTATTTCTATGATAACGAGAGGTATAAAGAAGCCACCGAAATGATGGTCGAGGGAAGCCGCATTGCCGCCTTGAGTAATGATACAGCCGCTCGGATAGATTTATTGCGCTCTGTAGCTAATATAGGAGAAGGTAATGATGATTTTAAAGGCTTGATACAGTTGCAAAAACAGTTGATGGAAATAGATCCTGATACTACTCGCCGCTATTCCAATTACAACAGCCTTGCAGTGTCTTACTTTTGTGAGAATTTGACGGACTCCGCATTACTCGCTCTTCGTAAGGCTTCTGAATGCTTATACACATCTGCGGATTCTGTGCAGGCCCTGCATCATGTGATACGCAACTATGCTGACATGCTGAGTGATGCCGGAGAGAATCGGGAAGCCATCAGCCTTCAACAACGTATTTTGCAGCAGTATAAAGAAACGGGGCATCCATTCGAGTGTTTGTCTTATCAATCACTTTCGCGTTACTTCCTAAACCTGGTACAGATGGATTCTGCCCGCTATTATATGCAAAAAGCAGATAGTACGCGTGTGCCCTATATAGATCAGGATTTATCGTTGAGCAACTATTTCATGGTACAAAAAACGTTGATGGATTACGTTGAAAACGGTTCTTTTAAGATTCGGGATATTGCATTCTTCTCCAACCGGTTGTACAACAACTTCATCCGTGACCAGCGGAAATTAGCTCAAAAAGGCAAGGTACAATTATTGCTTCAACAGCAAAACATGAACCTGCAACTGGAGAAACAGAAAGAACGGACCTTTTTCGTGGGGCTCATTTCTCTCTGTTTATTGCTGCTGTTCGCTGTTATTTGGTATTTACAAAGAAGAAAGCACTTACTTTTAGAGAAAGAAGAAGAGCTGGAAGCTTTGCGACGTTTGCTGCGCGAGACGGAAGGAGATATTAGCGGTGGAAACGATAAGTTTGTCAAGAAGATGCTGCTTCAGCAGTTGGGACTGATACGCATAGTAGCTACCAATCCCAGTTCCGACCATCAGGAACTGCTGGTACAGATGGGACGGATAGCTAATAAAGATGTTGTGGCAGATGACTTACTCGTTTGGAATGACCTGTATAAGACAATTGATATGGTATACGATGGTTTCTATACCCGTATCAGCCAGAAGTATGGCCATATCCTAAATGAAAAAGAATTGCAACTGTGCTGCTTGTTGAAGTCTGACTTCTCCACTAAAGAGATCAGTGTTGTGATCCAGCAGAGCATACGGACAGTCTATCAGCGTAAAACGGTAATCCGGCAAAAACTTGGTATGGAAGAAAAGGAAGATATTGCCGGATTTCTAACTCCCCGGACCCCCTAAAGAGGGAGGGGAATACTTAGTGATTATGAGATTCCTCTTATTCGATCATCAAACGCCGAAAGCGCAGCTTTGGCGCCTTCGCCCATTGCAATGACTATCTGCTTGTAGGGAACGTTTGAAACATCTCCTGCGGCATATACCCCCGGAAGTGTTGTACGGCAAAAAGCATCAATCTTAATTTCGCCTATCTGAGTCATCTCCAGCATATCACGGAAGGGTGCGCTATTGGCTGCCAGACCGATTTGTACAAAGATACCATCCAAAGGATAGTCGCGTTCATCACCCGTAAGGCGGTCTTTTACACGGATAGCTGTTACCTTTTCCCCATTGCCCACAACTTGCGTAGTCTGTGAAGAAGTAAAAATTTCCACGTTAGGCAGGCTCCGGGCTTTCTCCTGCAATACTTGGTCCGCTTTCAATGTATCGGCAAACTCAAATACAGTCACTTTATTGCAGATACCTGCCAGGTCGATGGCTGCTTCAATGCCTGAGTTCCCTCCACCGACTACTGCTACGTCCTTGCCTTGATAAAAAGGTCCGTCACAGTGTGGGCAGAAAGCTACGCCGCGGCCTATATATTCCGCTTCGCCCTCTACATTCAGTTTGCGCCAGCTGGCACCCGTGGCAATGATTATTGCAGGAGCAATAAACGTTTCACCGCCGGCAACGAAAACTTTTTTCTCTTTACCTTGCAATTCTACTTTCTCTATCTTCCGGTCCTCAAAAATCTCTACCGGATAATGTGTTATATGGCTTCTAAGTGCATTGGTAAGTTCGGCACCGGTAGTATGAGGAACAGAAATAAGATTTTCGATGCCTACAGTTTCCTTTACTTGTCCACCGATTCGTTCGGCGATGACGGCTACTCGCAATCCCTTGCGGGCGGAGTAAATTGCTGCGGAGGCTCCGGCAGGACCTCCACCGAGAATCAGCGTGTCAAACTCCTTTTGAATCGGCGCTACGCCTTCCTGTGGCATGCTGCCGAAGGTTTCTTCCAGCTTCTGCAAAAGTTCTCCTAAGGTGCCACGTCCTACATGTAGTAGTTTTCCGTTGGCATAAACGGAGGGTACAGCTTGAATCTTCAACGCATCTGCTTCTGCTTGGAAGATGGCGCCGTCTATGGTTTCGTGGTCGATCTGCGGGTTCAGCAATGCCACAATGTTCAGTGCCTGTACAATGTCCGGACAGTTGGTGCAGGTCAGCGATACGTAGGTCTGCAAATGAATGGGTCCTTGGAGTGCTTTGATACGTCGGCTAATTGCCTCGTCAGGTAGATTTTTGCCCTTTCCATCGGCGTTTAGCACGGCAAGCAGCAGGGAACTGAACTCGTGTCCGCCCGGGATGGCACGGAATATTATTCCGGTTTCCTTTCCTTCTTTCTTGAGTGTGAACTCAAGTTTGGGCTCGTCGGTTTCGGTCAACTCACAGGAGAGTTTATCCGAACAATCGGCTACATCGTTCAGGAAGTCTATAAGCTCCCTGGCCTGCCCATGATTGGGATGGTAGGTGATGTGAAAAGTATAGTGGGATTCCAATTGTTGGAATATGCCCCGAACTTGGTCTAGTATGCTTGTTTCTAACATGATGATAAGTTGTTTTAAATGAAAAAAAGACTATCTCATTTCAGCTTCTTCTACTTGAGTGGAAGGGAAGGATTGGGATAGTCTTTCATGTATTTACCGTAAAGTACGGTTAGATTTTGCCTACGAGGTCAATGCTCGGCTTCAGCGTTTCAGCTCCTTGCTTCCACTTGGCAGGGCAAACTTCATTGGGATGGCTTGCTACGAATTGTGCAGCTTCTACCTTGCGCAGCAGCTCGTCGGCATTACGGCCGATGCTGTTGTCCTGAATCTCGGCAATCTTGATTTTACCTTCGGGGTTTACAACGAATGTACCACGATAAGCCATACCGTCTTCTTCGATCATCACACCGAAACCACGGCTCAGCACACCTGTAGGATCGGCCAGCATGGGGTATTTAATCTTGCGGATGCTTTCGGATGCATCGTGCCATGCTTTGTGCACGAAGTGCGAGTCGGTGCTCACTGAATATACTTCTACATCCATTGCCTGGAATTGCTCGTATTTCTCGGCTACGTCTACCAGTTCGGTAGGGCATACAAAAGTAAAGTCCGCCGGATAGAAGAAGAAAATAGCCCATTTGCCTTTTACGTCTTCACTTGATACTGTTTTGAAACTTCCGTTTTGGAAAGCCTGAACTTTGAATTCAGGGAGTTGAGAATTAATAATCGGTTCCATAATCTTACTTATTAATAGGTTTAGTTTTTGTTTTACCGATGCAAAAATATAGTATTTTTTCCCGGTAGAACAAAAAAAACGATTGAAAAGTTTTATGGGCCGATAGACAAAATCTATATAAGCACTTGCGTTGCCTTCAAGGATAGCATCTCTTTGGGAACAGAACTCTTTATTTCTTTGATAAGTGCATCCAGCAGCGTATAACGTACAAAGTTGGGATTGGTTAGCATGATGATTTGCCGGGTGGGACAAGGTATGGCAAAGGGACGTACCAATTCCTTTTGTATCTCGTTGAGTTGTAGCACTGCCAGTTCGGGGATAAAGGTTATTCCTTTACCGCTTTCAACCATGCGCATAAAGGTTTCCATACTTCCCAGATGATAAGCCAACTGACTGGCACGGGCACCTTTCAATTGGCAGAAACGTACCAACTGGTCGCGGAAGCAATGCCCTTCGTCGAGTAGCCACAATTGTTCACTTGCCAGGTCGGAGGTGCGGATAACCTCATTATTATAGAGGGGATTTTCGCTTGCCACGTATGCAAAGAATTGTTCGTAAAACAGCGTTGTCTCCTGGAATCCCTCCATTCCATCGAGACTTGCCACAATACCTGCATCTATGTCTCCGTCTTGCAAGGCTTTTTTTATATCGTTTGTTTTCATCTCGATTACCCTGATATCCAATTGCGAATATTGCTTCATCAGTTGCGGGAAAAAGCGTGGCAATAAATAAGGAGCAATAGTAGGAAGTATACCTAGACGGAAGGTTCCGCTCAGTGAATGTTTTTCTTCTTCTATAATGTTTTTTATTAGATTGGCCTGAACCAATACTGTTTGGGCCTGTTTTAAGACCTGAATGCCGATGGGAGTGGGGCAAACGGGTTGCTGGCTGCGGTCGAATATCTTGGTGTCCAATTCCTCTTCCAGCTTTTGGATCATGGCACTCAGCGTAGGTTGGGTTACTCTGCAATATTCGGCAGCTTTGGCAAAGTGACGGAACTGATCTACAGCTAGGATGTATTCTAATTGTTGTAAAGTCATTGTAAACAGGGCTTTTGAGAGTGATACATAGAAACGGTCTATGCAAAGATAGAAATTATCTGTTTGACAAGCGTCACTATAGCCCTTATCTTTGCAACATCAAAACGAAAAAACAGAATTTATTAATCAATTAAAACCATAGAATTATGAAGACTTTAGATTACTTGCATTTGAATGAGAACAAAGTAAACAACGTAGTATCTGCCTTGCACCAATTGCTGGCCGACTTCCAAGTACACTATACTAACCTGCGCGGTTTCCACTGGAACATCAAGGGGCATGGTTTCTTCGTGCTGCACAGCAAATTCGAAGACCTCTATAACGATGCTGCCGAGAAGGTAGACGAACTGGCCGAACGCATCCTCATGCTGGGCGGTACCCCCGAGAATAACTTTAGCCAATACCTCAAGGTAGCTCATATTAAAGAAGTATCAGGTGTGAGTTGTGGTAGCGATGCCGTAGAGCACATCCTCGAAACTTACAACCACTTGATTGCCGAAGAACGTAAAGTGATTGATATTGCCGACGAAGCTGGCGATGTAGTGACTGCCGATTTGTTGACCGGTTACCTCAAGGAACAAGAAAAGATGATTTGGATGCTCGTTGCTTTCAGTACTTGCAGCTGCGAGAAGAAGTAACGGAGGCTAAAGCCATAGCGTAGTAACTTTTAAGGGTGATAAGGGGGAGGAAACTCCGCTTTATCACCCTTACTTTTGAATATAGGAAAACTTACTTTTGAGCGTAGGAAAACTTACTTTTAAAGATACTACAAATAAGTCGGTCGTTTATAAGCAACTCATGAGTTGTTTGCAACCAACTTATGGGTTGCTTATAACCAACTCATGGGACGCTTGCAAGCAGCCCACTTGTCCTTAGGCAGTAAGGAAGTTGTTTTTAGGTAAGATAGAAATTGTTCTTAGGGAGATAGGGTCTTATTTCCGGAGAATAATCACCGTTACTGCTGTAATAATCAGTCCGATGCCCAGCCCGATACTTGAGGTGAACGGTTCGCCGAAAATGAGGATGCCTACGCAGACTGCCGTGACCGGTTCCATAGCCCCCAATACCGAGGTAAGTGTAGAACCTATGTTCTTGATGGCACGCACCAGCGCTAAATTGGAAACAACGGTAGGCACTAGTGCCAGCATCACGAGATTACCCAACGTCACGCGGTTAGGGATGGGTTGCACAGTTATGTCTGCTATCAACATGCCGGCAAAGAGAATGATGGCACTGAAAAGGAAAACGTAGAATGTCATCTTGAGACCTTTCATCTCAAGGCTTTTTAGTTGGCTTACGGTGACTAAGTAAAGCCCATAGCCTAAGGCGGAGAGTAGAACGATGAAGATGCCGGTTGCTGTGATGCCACCTAAGCTATCGCCCTGCGAAAGGAAGTAGACTCCGGTAATGGCGAGTATAATGGCGCCCATGCGCCAGAAAGATTTCTTTTCGCCGAAGAAAAGCATCATGATGAGTGTAGTGAATACCGGATACATGAAGTGCAACGTAGTAGCTACACCGCTTGCCATGAATTGGTAACCCCAAAATAGAAATATAGCGGAACAGTTGTAGAGTAATGCCAGCAGCATGAGGGGCAGTATTTCTTTGGGGCGGATGCTGAAAGATTGTTTGTCTAGCATCAGTATCCCCGCCAGTGCCAGCATGGCGAAAAGAAAACGGTAGAGCAGGATAGACCAGAATATCATTCCCTCGTGTATAGCGGGAACGGTAAACAATGGGATGAGCCCAAAGCTTGCGGAAGATAATAATCCGTATAGGAAACCGTTTAGCTTGTTCATGGTCTGGTTTATATTCTAGGATGCAAAGTCATGAAACCATTTTTTGACAAAAGAACAGAAGAACAAAAAGAGATAAATGGGTTCTTTTGTTCTTCTGTCTAAATGGAAAAACTCTGTGTCTCTGTGTTCAGAGTAATTTATTTCTTCTTCGTCCGGCGTGCCCATCCTTCTTCGCTGAAGTCGGGCTCATTACCTTGCAAGTCTTTTTTGCCTTTGTCGTTGCCACCTTGGAAGAATTGCTGCCAATCATCCTTCTTGCCACGGGCACCGGTGTAACCACGCTCTTCACGGCTGGGCTTATCTTTCTTCTTTTTGGTGTCGGCGGCATCGTTGCGTTTCTCGTCTCTGTAGCCGCCTTGCTTCTTGCCGGCATATTCTTTCTTGCCGTAACCTTCCTTTTTACCGCCGTTCTCTTTCTTGCCACCGTAACCGCCATCGCTCTTGCGACCACCTTTTGGGGCGTTGCCTTCTTCTCCGGCAATCTCTACAGACACCTTGCGTCCGTTCCAGTTGGCACGGTTCAGGGATTTTACTACATTTTGCGCTTCTTTGTCTTCTACCTCGAAGAAAGAGAACTTTTGCATCAGGTCGATACGTCCCAGTTCCACACGTCCGCGGGTATTCTTGTTCAACAGACCGATGAGTTCGCTAGGGAAGAAGTTATCCATCTTGCCTAGGTTGATGAACAGACGGGTATAACCTGGCTCGGCTGCGCGGCTGCTTCTGCGTTCACCGCCTCTTTCGACGCCACGTGAACTGCGTTCGCCACGGCTGTCGGTAGCTATTTCTATATCCTCACGGTTGCGGTAATATTCGGCAAAACGATTGAATTCGTGCGACACCATACGCTTGATGAGATCTTCCTTGCTCAGCCAGTCCAGCTTGCGGTAAATGTCGGGCATGAAGTCGGCTATATCTTCTTCGTTTACTTTCACTTTTTCCAGTTCGTCGATCACTTTCAGCAGTTGCTTTTCGCAGATCTGCTTGGCGGTAGGCATGGCTCCCTGTTCGAATTTCTTGCTGATGATGCGCTCTATTTCACGCATCTTGCCTTTTTCGCGCAGGTTGATGATGGCGATGGAAGTACCCGTCTTGCCGGCACGTCCTGTACGTCCGCTACGGTGGGTGTAGCTTTCAGTATCATCGGGCAGACCGTAGTTGATGACGTGTGTCAGGTCGTCTACGTCCAATCCGCGTGCGGCAACGTCGGTGGCAACTAATAGTTGCAGGTTGCGGATGCGGAACTTCTGCATCACGGTGTCACGTTGTGCCTGACTCAGTTCACCGTGCAGTGAATCGGCGTTGTAGCCTTCTTGCATTAACTTGTCGGCAATCTCCTGTGTTTCCTTACGGGTACGGCAGAAGATGATACCGTATATCTGCGGATAATAATCCACAATGCGCTTCAAAGCAGCATATTTATCTTTGGCATGCACACAGAAAGCCACGTGCTTCACGTTGTTGGTGCCTTCGTTTTTGCGTCCGATGGTGATTTCTTTGGCATTGTGCAGGTAGTTCTTTGAGATGCGTGCAATCTCCGGGCTCATGGTAGCAGAGAACAGCAGGGTGTTGCGTTCCTGTGGTACATCGGCCAAAATGGCGTTGATACTGTCTGTAAAGCCCATGTTCAGCATTTCGTCCGCCTCGTCCATTACTACGCTTTGGATGGTAGAGAGTGAAACGGTCTTGCGTTCCATTAAGTCGAGCAATCGTCCCGGTGTGGCAACGATGATATGCACGCCACGTTTCAAGGCGCGTATCTGGCTGTCGATGGACGAACCACCGTACACGGGCAATACCCGTAAGCCGTCAATGTATTTGGAGTAATCGTTCAAGTCGCCCGCTATTTGGAGGCAAAGCTCGCGTGTGGGGCATAGAATAAGTGATTGGGGAATTCGGTTGTTAACGTTAATCTTCTGTATAAGCGGCAAACCGAACGCTGCGGTCTTTCCTGTCCCTGTCTGTGCCAGTGCTACTACATCATTATTTTCTCCTAAAAGGTAAGGAATCACTTCCTCTTGTACCGGCATGGGACTTGCATAACCCATTTCTTCAATGGCTCGGCGTATCTCCGGCGACAAGCCCAGCTCTTCAAATGTCTTCATTAAAATCTTGTATATCTTTATTTTTCGGGCACAAAGATAGGGAATTAAATGAAGAATAAAGAATGAAGAATGAAGAATTTACCATGCGGATTATTGCGCAGCCAAATTCTTCATTCATCATTCTTCATTTAGAAGAATACTTCGTAGTCTTTTAATTTCTTCTTTGCTCAGTCCGATTCCCTTCCGCAGGTAAGTGTCTACGTCGCCATATTTCCGTTCGGCTTCATCTTTGGCTGCATTCAGGAAGTCTTCACGGGCGGAGAATACGGTAGTGATAGCTTCTTGCGAGCGTGCCGGAAGTTTGTAAGCGTATTCTGAGGCACCGGGGATATTGAAATAATCATTGCTGAGGCGATAATCTTCCATAATGTAGTCTTCGTTCACACCGAGGGCGGCAAGTACAAGGGCGGATACAACACCCGTACGTCCTTTGCCGGAAGTGCAGTGAATGACAACCGGATAACTGTTTTTATCCAGTAAGATATCGAATATTTTACGGTATTCTTTAGTATACTTACCGATGAGGTCACGGTTCATTTGTTCAACCATGCGGTAGACGGTATCACTCTTTATCTTCTGTTCCTGGATGCCTTTCAGGATATTTTCCATATCGCCGGTAGCAATGGGGATATGTACTATGTTGAACTCTTTCTTCAAGGTATTCTCCCTCTTTATTTCGGAGGCATCGCGTAAGTCTATAATGGTTTTTATACCTATGTTCTTTAGTTCTTTGCGTGAACAACAATCCACACTGTCTATTTCGGCCGAACGATATAACGTGCCCCAGTGTGTCATCTTCTTGGACGAGTAAGACGGATAACCACCCAAATCGCGGAAATTTTGGATACCGGGGATATTAATGTTGCGGGTAGCAATCTTTACCCGGTATTTATCGGCGAATACAAGGCTGTAATAATACCTTTGTGTCGGGTCTGAGGTAATGATAGTCATCTTCAGATCCGAAATGTTTGCCATAGCGATGGGGTTATCCTCCGGAATAAGATCCGGGTTCGTTGAGGCATATACCTTTACACTCCCTTGGGTGAGGGGAGTCATTTCCCATTTGACAATACAATTTCCAACGTTATTTTCCTCACATACAACGGTTATGTGTGGAGCACTGCCGCTGCAAGAGGGTAGTAGTATTGCCAAAGCCAGCCAATTCAACAGGTTTTTGTACATAGTTTGTAATCTCTCTAAAGTCGTTAATCACAAATATATGTAATTTACTTACAGAGGATACCGGCAGTGCAAAGGATTTATATTTCTTTTTCTAACATTAATTTTTCTGCAAACTCTTTTGACACTGAGTTATTGAAACTTTTGCAAACTTCTGCCGCGAATTCCATGCCGCAACGTACAATTTTATCCCAGGTAACTTCGTCCATCGCATTCAAATCATCATAGCGCACATTGTATTTCAACAAGCCGTAGATAATGCCGGCATTGAAATTATCGCCTGCACCAATAGTGCTGACTGCTTCTATCGGTGGAATATTGTATTCTTTGTTGACTGTTTTGGTACGGAGCGATATATGTTCGGCACCCGAAGTACAAAGAAAATTGGGACAATAGAATTTGATTTTATTCTTATAGATCTGGTCGGCGTCACGCAAATTATACATATAGAAGAAATCTTCTTGTGATCCGCGCACAATGTCGGCATATTCCAGATTCTCAATGATCGTGGGTGCCAACTTGATGGCCTCTTCCTTATGCGACGAGCGGAAGTTGGGATCGTAATAAACAATAGCCTTCTTTTCACGGGCCTGTTCTAGCAATTCTACTATCTTGTCGCGTAAAACAGGATTGAGGGCATAATACGATCCGATCATAACAATGTCATCTTCTTCTAATTTAGGATAGACAACGTCCAGCCGTTGTTTGGGGTAATCCCTGTAGAAGATGTACTCCGCATCGCTCCGGTTGTTCAGGAAAGCGAGTGATATGGGAGATTTCCCGTCAGGGAATACATTGATGTGGTCGGTAGGTATATTATTGTCACGCATGAATTTCAAGATGATATTGCCTACGTGGTCATTACCCGTTTCGCTGATGAAGCTTACGGGGATGCCTGTACGTCCCAATGAGACAATACCGTTGAATACCGATCCTCCCGGAACAGCCACTGTGGGCTCTTCTCCGCGGAAAATAATATCTAATATGGTTTCTCCGATGCCGATTACTTTACGCATAGTGATCTTGATTTTTCTCCCAGGTAACCGCCATGATGACGCTTTGAGTAGTCTTCGATTGAAAATCCGGTTTGTTTCATGGTTTGTACGACCAATATATCGCCAATGACGGTCATGGCGGTAGTCGAGGTAGTAGGAGTCATGCCCAATGCACAAACTTCTTTAGGACTGCCGGTGCTGAGGCATACGTTAGACTCATTGGCTAATGGGCTATCCGGGTTGCCTGTAATTACGATGAACTTCAGGTTCGGGTTCAAATTATGAGCTAAGCGGGTCAGCTCCACGATTTCACGAGTTTTGCCCGAATTGGAGATCAACAATAACAAATCGTTTTCTTGTAGGATGCCGAGGTCGCCATGTTGTGCTTCGCTAGGGTGCAGGAATACAGAAGGAATACCTGTAGAGCAGAAAGTCGTAGCAATATTCATTGCTATTTGTCCTGCCTTTCCCATACCGGAAGTCACTAATTTGCCTTTCTTGTGATGTATTTGCTCTACAATAATCTCTACAGCTTTTTCGTAGGCATCTGTCACGGGTATGTTCAGAACGGCTTGTGCTTCTTTCTGCAAAAGCTCTTGAATGGATTCAATCATTATGCTTGAATTTGGTTAGTAGTTAGGTTATAGCCCACAAATATCTGCAATTTTCCATAAACGGCAATAAGTTTTATTGTATTTTTATTTCAGTTTGCACTATCTTTGCAACTTCTAATTGTTTGAAAGTTCATAATGAAGAAGTTAAAAGAAGAAATGCCACCAGCATACAATCAATATACATTGCCCAACGGATTACGCATTATTCATGAACTGTCACTCTCTAAAGTGGCTTATTGTGGTTTTGCCGTAGATGCGGGTACGCGTGATGAGCTGGAAAATGAGCAAGGCATGGCGCACTTTGTGGAACATCTTATCTTTAAAGGGACACAGAAGCGCAAAGCATGGCACATTTTGAATCGCATGGAGAATGTGGGTGGTGACTTGAATGCCTATACTAATAAAGAAGAGACGGTAATCTATTCCGCTTTCCTTACCGAGCACTTCGGACGGGCTTTCGAACTATTGACGGATATTGTATTTCATTCCACTTTTCCACAGCGTGAGATTGAAAAAGAAACAGAAGTTATCATAGACGAGATACAATCCTATGAAGACAATCCATCCGAACTGATCTTTGATGATTTCGAAGACCTGATATTCCGTGGGCATCCGCTGGGGCGTAATATTCTTGGTAATCCCGAACAGTTGAAGACTTTCCGTAGTGAAGATGCGGCAGCATTCACTTCCCGTTTCTATCGTCCCGGCAATATGGTTTTCTTTGTGCTGGGTGACTTGGATTTTAAGCAAGTGATACGTTGGGCTGAAAAATTGTTGGCGGATATTCCGGCAGTTGCAGTAGATAATCGCCGAACTCCGCCGCCGATCTATATCCCTGAACAGCTTGTGGTACATAAAGATACCCATCAAGTGCATGTCATGATAGGTGGTCGGGGCTATAATGCTTTCGAAGATAAGCGGACAGGACTCTATCTGCTGAATAATATCCTGGGTGGTCCCGGCATGAACAGCCGGTTGAATGTTTCCCTTCGCGAGCGTCGCGGATTGGTTTATAATGTAGAATCCAACCTCACCTCATATACCGATACAGGCACTTTCTGTATCTACTTCGGTTGTGATCCTGATGATGCCGATCTTTGTACCCGTCTGGTGTATAAGGAATTAAAGCGTATGCGTGACGTCAAGATGACTTCTTCACAACTCGCTGCCGCTAAGAAACAGTTAATCGGACAGATCGGTGTAGCTTCGGACAATAACGAGAACAATGCACTGGGCATGGGGAAAACTTTTCTTCATTATCATAAATACGAAACTTCCGAGGCAGTGTTTCGGCGTATAGAACAACTAACCCCGGAAGTCCTGTTAGAGGTGGCAAACGAAATGTTTGCAGAAGAATATCTCTCTACACTTATTTACCGGTAGGCGATAGATAAGTTTTCCTTGTTATTTGAAAACTTGTGTCATGGGGCGTCCTATCCACACTTGTGGTTGCTCCAGTTCGAAAATGTAGGCAATGGTGGAGGCTACATCAAATTGCATCATACTTTCGTGAAATTCCATTCCTTGTTTTATGTTCTTGCCGGAGATGATAAAAGGCGTTTGCATCTCTTGCATGGTTTTTCCGCCATGCCCTTTCTGAATGCCTCCGTGGTCGGCGGTGACAATAAAGATAGTTTCTTTCAACATACCTGCATCCTTTACGGCTTGCACAATACGGCCGACGTAAGTATCCAATTCTTTCAACTTAGCGTAATATTCGGGTGTATCATGTCCCGCCTGATGTCCTACGTGGTCGGGGTTATCAAAGCATACGGCAAGTAATGTCGGCTTCTTTTCTTTGATGTACTTTTCCGTCATACCGCATAAAGCTTCGGGATGAGCATTGTAATCGGGAGCCAACGCATGATGACTAAGAGAAAGCGTATCCACGAGATATTTGATGCCATCCCACTCGTACAGGCAGCCTATTTCAGCTTCGGGGCGCGCATTGCGTAGCAAGTAAAAGATGGTAGGGAATATACCGTTCCGATTTATTTCGCGCGAGGGCAATTCGGGCGTTTTGGAGCCCCATTCCGTATATCCGTGTAGTTCGGGACCAGCACCCATGAACATCGAAGCCCAGTTGACGGCACTGGAAGAGGGAAGTACAGAACGTTTTTCCAATGTATAACTGCCATCTTTCATTAGTTGTTTGATGTTTGGAATTTCTGCTTTGGGAACACTGTAGGCACCCCAGCCGTCAAGACCGATTAAAACGACATGTTTTGCTTTTCCTTTAGAGTGGCAAGGAGTAGAGAAGAGACACACTGCTATGAATGATAAGAGCAGTGAAATGGTTACTTTTTTCATGTTTATTTGATTTAAAATTGTTTCAGTTGTTTGGGTTTTGATATCTATTTTCGGTTGCAACACCAAAATACGCCATAACTTTTGAAACTGGCAAATTTGCAACAGAGAAAGTAAAATATCAATGTTTTTATTACCTATTATTCGTTATTCTGATTATTAATAGTAAATTTGGCACAAGTCATTAACTAAAACTGAAATTGCTTATGAAGAAAATTCTTGTTCTATTAATCTGTTTGTGTGCTTTTGCCACAACAACGTTTGCGCAGAGGGGTGAATCGTCACTGGGCGCTAACTTAAACTTTAGTAATGAAAGAAATATTGGTATCGGTGTTAAGTATCGCTATTCTTTTACCGATAACTGGCGTATCGAGCCTGTCTTTAATTACTACTTCAAGCACGATTATGTTTCTATGTGGGATTTGGGAGCTAACATGCATTATGTAATTCCTGTTGCCAGCAAGATTTCTGTTTATCCTTTGGCTGGTTTGGAATATGCCAATACAAAACTCCATTTCAGTGACTTGGGAGAGTATTGGAAAAGCACAAACGACGGACAAATAGCTATTAACTTAGGTGCCGGTGTTGATTTTGAAATAGCTTCTAATGTAACTCTTGACTTGGGACTTAAATATCAGATTATTGATAACTGGAACCAGTTGGTGTTTAATGCAGGCATTTCTTTTGCATTCTAAGTTTACACTCATCTGAAATTCTTTGTTCGGCAGTATATACCGAAACATAGCTTTTAATGCTGTGTTTCGGTTTTTTATTTACTACTTCTCCGGCTTAAATCTCGGTGTTTCTCCCATCAGACACTGGTGTGTATCATGACAAAGACTAGTGTGTATCGTGATAAACACTAGTGCCTGACAAGAGAAACACTGGTGTCTGACAAACAAGATAGAGTTGTTTAACTAAAAACGGGAAAGACATGAGCTAAACAGACTTTTTTTTCATCTGCATACTAAACTCGCAGCCACAATATTGTTGGTTGTAGAAGTCATATTCTTTGAGGAGTTCATTCCGCCGGTCTTGAAGTCCGCCTTTACGCCAGTTCTGTTCCCAGAACTGAGTTCCTGGATAGAGAGCAGCAGCCTGTTCTCCTGCTTTATTAATTTGCTCCAAACTTTTCCAACGTGAAGAGGCAAGGGTAGTGGTGAACAAGGTAAACCCATGTTCGGATGCATATCGGGCGGTTTCCGTTAGTCGGAGGATAAAGCATTTCAGGCAGCGTCCACCACGTTCCGGTTCGTTTTCCAGTCCTTTTATAGTGTGCAACCAGTGTGCATAATCATAATCGGCATCGATGAAATCGAGGTTTTTTGAGGTAACGAAGCGGATGGCTTCATTCTTTCTGATTTCATATTCTTCTTGCGGATAAATATTGGGATTGCAATAAAATATCGTTGGACGGATGCCATTCTCTAACAAACATTCGATGATGGCTGAAGAACAAGGTGCACAGCAGGAGTGCAATAGCACCTTGTTTTCTCCGTTTGGGGTTTGAATCTTTAGCATAATTATACTTTCAGTTTAATTTTTCCTTTTACCAGTAATCCGGTTAGTTGAACAATGATAAGCGAGAACACCAATGACTTGAGTAGCCCCGGTACACCGCTACCTAACACCTCTGGGTAATGGGCGTTGAGCAATTGTTGGACGGCATACCATACATAAGGAATAATGTAGCAAGTCAATGTTGCAGTGCCGGCAGGCTTGATGATATTGAACCAGTTGGTTTTGCCTTTTACATCCGTCAGCCAATAGAAGAAGCCGAAAAGCGGAAAGAAAGCGGCAAGGCAGTAGAATAGCCAGCTTGGAGTAGCTTGTATCTTGGAAATAATCCAGTACGGGTGGGATATGAGGGCAAGTACAAGCATCCCTACACCAAGGGCACAGAGCATACCGATAAATTTGGCAGGTCGTTCGCGGTCGGCATATTGTTGCATGAGTAGCGAAGTCAGCAGACCGGACATACCAAAGGCGTGCAGTGTCCAATCACTTGGAATGAAAGGCAATAGGACAATGCGACTGCCATACTCACCCGGTATCAGGTCTGAATGGCTGAGTACGGCAAGCAACACTACTACAAACCAAGCTATGGCATTTTTACGTAAACTTTCACGGGTAAACAGGTAAATGCCTGCACATACGGCATACGTCCAGCCAATCAATCCTAGGATGCCCCACCAACTAATTTGAAAGGGCTTTCCATTCATGTCTTTATAGATGACAAGGAATGCCAGTAACAGTACACCGCTTACTTTCATTGCGGTGAATAGGGCTTTTTTTGAACCTTCTGCCTTTGGATAAACACCCCAAGTCAGGAAGAAGCCAATCACCATCAGTATCGAAAACCATGGGTGGGATAATCCGCCTTCAATGCCTCCGCTGTTGAGTGAGAACAGTCCCATAGCTATCAATGCCACTGTACGCCAGAATACATGCGAGATGACTTGTAGCGTAGTGTCTCCTTTCTTGTAACGGTTTTGTATGGCAAACGAAATGGACATCCCCATGCAGAATAAGAAAGCGGGAAAGATGGTATCGGAGAATCCTAACATGTCTTCATCTATCTTTGCATGCATCAGCCAATGGGGAATATTCTTCAGTCCGGGAATGTCGTTCACAAAGAGCATAAGGAACATGGTAAGTGCACGGAACACGTCGACCGCGGCTACCCTTTGGGAGGTTAAGCTTTTCATAAGTGTTTTAATTTTGGGGGTTTAAGTCGCAAATATAAGAAACTATTTTTTTGGGTGCTATAGCTTTGTGGGATTTCTTGTTATCTTTGTTGCCATGAAAAGGAAACTACTATTTTTTTGTCTTTTCATTGGCGCGATTGTGCAGAATATTGTAGCCTCTGCCGATTCGTTGACTGTTGCTGCGTTGATGTCTTCACTTGATGAAGCAATCGGTGCACATGATCAATATGTAGCTATACGTAAGGCCCGCATTAAAAAATTGAAGCATCAACTACTCGATGTAGATACCACCGGTATCTCTTTTTTCCGATGGAATGGGGAAATTTATAAAGAATATAAGGCTTACGTCTGTGATTCTGCCATCTATTACCTCAATGTTAATCTGGATTGGGCAGAGCGACACAAGCAACAAGACGCTGTTGCTGAAACACAACTGGAACTTGCCTATTTGATGGCTTCCGCAGGAATGTATGAGGAAGCTACCGATTTGTTAGGGCAGATTGATAGAGAGGTACTGCCTCACCGTTTGTTACCCGATTACTACAACTGCTACCGCCATCTTTATGAAGAACTAAGAGCTTTTACGCAAGATAATTCTTTTAGAAAACGCTATGAGAAACTATCTGCCTGTTACGATGACTCATTGATGCAGGTGCTTCCTCCAACTTCGGCCCTCTATCTGGAGCGTAAAGAGATGCGCGAGGCAGCAGCAGGGAATTTGCAATTGGCTTTGGGCATTAATGACAAACGTCTGGCAAACGTAGGACTGAATTCTCCTGAATATGCTTTGGTTACTTATCACCGCTCACAACTCTACCGGCAGATGGGAAATAAAGAAGAAGAAAAACGCTATCTGGCTTTGTCGGCACTGGCTGATATCCAGCTGGCAATCACCGATCATGCTTCGCTTTGGAATCTGGCGCAATTGCTTTATGAAGAGGGGGATATTGAGCGTGCCTATCAATACATCCGCTTTTCGTGGAATGAAACGAACCGTTACAATGCTCGTAGCCGTAGTTTGCAAACTGCGGGTATTCTTTCGTTGATTGATCTTACTTATCAGGCTATGCGTGAGAAGCAAAACGACCGGCTTCGCTTGTACATTGGGTTAATCAGTGCATTAACTTTATTGTTGGTTGCCGCAGTTGCCTACATTTACAGGCAGATGAAACGTCTTTCGGTAGCCCGCAATAACTTGGAACAGGCTAATGAGCAGTTACATATCTCCAATCATATCAAAGAGGAATATATAGGGCGGTTTATGAATTTGTGTTCCATTTACATAAACCGGCTGGACACCTATCGCAGAATGGTCAACAAAAAAATATCAGCGGGACAAACAGAGGAACTTTTGAAGATGGTGCGATCCCGTGAGGTACTGGATACCGGGTTAAAGGAGTTGTATGAGAACTTCGATACCGCTTTCTTGAATCTTTTTCCGGATTTTGTTGATAAGTTCAATGATTTGCTGCAACCGGACGAGCGCATTGTGCTTCGCAAAGGCGAGTTGCTGAATACCGAGCTTCGTATCTTTGCTTTGATACGCTTGGGGATTGATGATAGTTCTCAAATAGCAGAGTTCCTTCGTTATTCGGTAAATACTATCTATAATTATCGTGCTAAGGTAAAAAGTAAAGCCCGTATCTCTCGGGAAAACTTTGAAATGCACTTGATGATGATACGTTAACAATACGTCAACTCAGGTTTTCGCTTCCACTTTTTGACTTTCTTTTATGTCTGTTATAGCTTTGTTTATTAGCCTTTTAAATGTTTAAAAGGCTTTCTGTGTTCCACCTATTCTTATTTCGTCAGTACGGCATGTTCTTATCTTTCCTAACTTTGGGAAAGTTTAAACCATTAAAGACGATACCATGAAATTAAAATTCTCTTTCTTATTAGGATGTTGCATATCGGTTGCAGCAATTGCTTGTGGGAATAATTCTGTTCCGGCAGTAGAGGTGCCTTCTGAACCGGCAACACCTGAAGGTAAAATAACGGTAATCACTACAACTGCCGACCGGGCACAAAGTTTTAATGAAACGACTTTGAAATTCTCTGCTAAACCAAAGTTTGGGGAGGTGATTACATTAAATCCGGCAGTACGTTATCAGTCAATGGATGGATTTGGAGCTGCAGTTACCGGTTCCACCTGCTATAATTTAATGAAGATGGCTCCTGCCGACCGTACGAAGTTCCTAACCAAGACTTTTTCTGATAAAGACGGACTGGGTTTTAGCTATATCCGTATTTCCATAGGTTGTTCGGACTTCTCACTAAGTGAATATACTTGTTGTGACAAACCCGGTATAGAGAATTTCGCTTTGCAAAGTGAAGAAAACGATTACGTTATACCTATCTTAAAAGAGATTTTGGCAATTAATCCGGCAATCAAGATCTTGGGCTCTCCCTGGACTTCTCCCAAATGGATGAAGGTGAATAATCTGGATGAGAAGAAACCTTTTGATTCCTGGACAAGCGGTCAGCTGAACCCGGATTACTATACCGATTATGCTACTTATTTCGTGAAGTGGATACAGGCTTTCAACAAAGAAGGTATTCAGATTTATTCCATCACTCCTCAGAATGAACCGTTGAATAGGGGAAATTCCGCTTCTTTGTTTATGGGATGGAAGGAAGAATTGGCATTCGTGAAAGAAGCCTTTGGTCCTGCACTCAAAGCTGCCGGACTAGATACAAAAATCTATGCTTTCGACCATAATTATAATTATGATAAGATGGCAGACCAGAACGATTATCCTATAAAAATGTATGATGACGAAGTTGCCGCCTCTTTCCTGACTGGTGCGGCCTACCATAATTATGGAGGTAATCGCGAGGAACTGAATGATATTCAACGTCAGCGTCCCGACAAAGAACTTATCTTTACGGAAACCTCTATCGGTATGTGGAACGATGGACGTAATCTACAGAAACGTCTGATGGATGATATGCGTGAAGTGGCTCTAGGTACTGTGAATAACTGGTGTAAAGGTGTCATTGTCTGGAATCTGATGCTCGACTCGGAACGTGGACCTAATCGTGAAGGTGGTTGCCAGACTTGCTATGGTGCGGTAGATATCAATCGTTCCGATTATAAGACAATCACTAATAATTCACATTATTACATTATCGGCCATTTGTCATCGGTAGTAAAACCGGGCGCATATCGTATTGAAAGTAGCGGTAATTCTACCAAGGGTTTGATGTGCTCTGCATTCGAAAATCCCGATGGAACGGTAGCTTTTGTCGTATTGAACGAGAATGAAAACATTGCTCGTATAAGTCTGACAGCTGATGGCAAGAATTATATAGATTGTACGATACCGGGCAAATCGGTTGCTTCGTATCGTTGGAAAGAATAGCAAGGCATTATTCACACACAAACATGAATCAATACTAATAACCCCAAATTATATTACACATGAAACATCTATTAGCAACAACTATTTCCATTGCCCTGCTTGCGTTGGGTATGATGGGATGCAGCGAGAAGAAGGCTGCGGAACAGGTTTCCTCTGATGCCTTTATTACTATTCAAGGACAAGACCTTATTAAACCTGATGGAAGCAAACTATTTATAATGGGTACGAACCTCGGCAATTGGCTGAATCCGGAAGGATATATGTTTAGATTCAGTAAAACGAACTCGGGACGTTTCATTAATGAGATGTTTAGCCAATTAGTAGGACCGGACTTTACTGCCGAGTTCTGGAAGGCGTTCAAAGATAATTATATAACTCATGAAGATATTCAGTTTATAAAGAGTACGGGAGCTAATACTATTCGTCTGCCTTTCCATTATAAGCTGTTCACTGATGAAGATTATATGGGGCTGACTGCCAATCAGGATGGATTTGCCCGTGTAGATAGTTTGGTTAACTGGTGCAGAGAAGCAGACCTCTACCTCATTTTGGACATGCACGATGCGCCCGGTGGACAGACTGGTGATAATATTGATGATAGTTATGGCTACCCTTGGTTATTCGATAGTGAAGCCAGCCAGCAGCTCTATTGTGATATCTGGCGCAATATTGCCGACCGTTATAAGAATGAACCGGTAATCTTGGGCTATGAGCTTTTCAATGAACCCATCGCTCCTTATTTTGAGAATGTGGAAGAGTTGAATGGAAAATTGGAAGATGTATATAAGAAAGGTGTAGCGGCTATTCGTGAAGTAGACAAGAATCATATTATCTTATTGGGTGGTTCGCAATGGAATAGTAACTTCAAACCGTTCAAGGATTCTAAGTTCGATGATAAGATTATGTATACTTGCCATCGTTATGGCGGGGGAACATCGAAAGAAGCTATTCAATCCTACATTAGCTTCCGTGATAGTGTAAATCTGCCGATGTATATGGGTGAAATAGGACATAATACGGATGAGTGGCAGGCTGCTTTCTGCAAAACGATGCGCGAAAATAACATCGGTTATACTTTCTGGCCTTACAAGAAGATGGACGGTTCCTCTTTTGTAGGCATTACTCCTCCGGAAAACTGGGCGAATATCGTATATTTCTCTGAAGCTCCACGTGCCACATACAAGGAAATTCGTGAAGCCCGTCCCGATCAGGCTATGTCACGTAAAGCCATGATGGACTTTATCGAAGCTTGTAAATTGAAAAATTGTGTAGTACAAGAAGGATATATCCAGTCATTAGGAATGAAGAAATAATTAACTTTGCGCTCAGTTTATAACAAACTAATATTGAAACAGTATAAAATAAAGAACAAATGAAGAAAGTATTACTTGGTTTGGCTCTAGCTGTTGCATTGCCTTTGTCGGCACAACAGAAGCCCGTTTATTTGGACGCAACCAAACCCATTGAACAGAGAGTGGAAGATGCGTTAAGCCGCTTGACATTGAAAGAAAAGGTGGCAATGGTGCATGCGCAGTCAAAATTCAGTAGCGCAGGTGTGCCTCGTTTAGGAATTCCTGAGTTCTGGATGACCGACGGTCCTCATGGTATTCGTCCTGAAGTGTTATGGGATGAATGGGATCAGGCAGGTTGGACTAATGACTCTTGTGTGGCTTATCCTGCGCTGACCTGCTTGGCAGCTACTTGGAATCCTGAAATGTCTATGCTTTATGGAAAGAGCATCGGTGAAGAGGCTCGTTATCGCAATAAAACCGTTTTGCTCGGTCCCGGTGTGAATATCTACCGTACTCCGTTGAACGGACGTAACTTTGAATATATGGGTGAAGACCCGTATTTGGCTGGCCGTATGGTGGTTCCATACGTACAAGGTGTACAGCAGAACGGTGTTGCTGCTTGCGTAAAGCATTATGCACTGAATAACCATGAAGTGAACCGCCACACGACTAATGTGATTGTAGATGACCGTGCTCTCTATGAAATTTATCTACCGGCTTTCAAGGCCGCTGTTCAGGAAGGTAATGCTTGGGCTATAATGGGTGCTTACAACCTTTACAAAGGTCAACACGCTTGCCACAATCAATATCTGCTGAATGATATTCTAAAGGGCGAATGGGGATTTGACGGTGTAGTTGTATCCGACTGGGGTGGTGTACACGATACGGACCAGGCTATCACCAATGGCATGGATATGGAATTTGGAAGTTGGACAAATGGTCTTTCACAAGGTACCAGCAATGCATACGATAATTACTATTTGGCTAATCCTTACTTGCAACGTATTCAGGAAGGTAAAGTCGGCACCAAGGAACTCGATGATAAGGTTCGTCGCATTCTTCGCTTGGCCTTCCGTACTACAATGGATACTAACCGTCCTTTTGGTTCCATGTTGTCTCCTGAACATTATGAAGCTGCCCGTCGCATCGGTGAAGAAGGTATCGTATTGTTGCAAAACAAAAACGCTGTTCTACCTATAGACTTGAACAAAGCGAAGAAGATTGCTGTAATTGGCGAGAATGCCATTAAGATGATGACCGTAGGCGGTGGTAGTTCTTCTTTGAAAGTACAACGCGAACTCTCTCCGTTGGATGGAATCAAAGCGCGTGTAGGTGATAAAGCCGAAATCGTATATGCCCGTGGATATGTGGGTGATGCAACTGGTGAATACAATGGCGTAGTAACCGGTCAGAATTTGAAAGACGACCGTACTCCCGAGGAATTGATTGCTGAAGCTGTGAAGGTTGCTGCTGACGCTGATTATGTAATCTTCATTGGTGGTTTGAATAAGAGTAATCATCAAGATTGCGAAGATTCTGACCGTAAGGGACTGAACTTGTCTTACGGACAAGACGAAGTTATCTCTGCTTTAGCTAAGGCAAACAAGAACTTGGTTGTGGTGAACATCTCCGGCAACGCTATCGCCATGCCTTGGGTAAACGAGGTTCCTGCTATCGTACAGGATTGGTATTTGGGATCGGAAGCGGGTAGTGCTCTTGCAGCTGTTTTGATGGGTGATGTGAATCCTTCTGGTAAATTACCGTTCACTTTCCCCGTGAAACTGGAAGATGTTCCTGCTCATAGCTTGGGCGAATATACCGGTGAAAGCAGTCGTAAGACTATCGATATAAAGTATAACGAAGGTATTTTCGTAGGATATCGTTGGGCTGACAAACAGAAGAAGGTAAAACCGTTGTTCCCCTTCGGTCATGGTTTAAGCTATACTACTTTTACCTATGGCAAACCGGTTGCTGACAGCAAAACAATGTCTGCCGACGGCACATTGACAGTAAAAGTAAATGTGAAGAATACCGGAACTCGTGAAGGTCAGGAAGTTGTGCAGATGTATATCAGCGACAAACAATCTTCCTTGCCTCGTCCTATCAAAGAATTGAAAGGCTTCCAGAAGATAAAGTTGGCTCCGGGTGAAGAAAAAGAAGTCACTTTCACCATTAATAAAGAAGCCCTGAGCTTCTTCGACGATGCCAAGCATGCTTGGGTAGCCGAACCGGGTAAGTTTGAAGCTATCATTGCTGCTTCTGCTGCGGATATTAAGGGTGTAGTTCCTTTTGAATTGAAATAATAAAGAACTAATTGTCAAGTAATAAGTTTTTTTCTTTTCATTAGTTATTATCAAAGATTGTGTAAAAGAAGGAGGAGGGGTGTAATCGGGAGATTGCACCCTTCTTGTATATATGTAAATAATAAAGTTGAAAATATATTTAGCAGACGAAGAAAAACCCATTATCTTTGTAACCATACCTATTTACAACATAAAATAGATAGACATTTATGAAGAAAATTATGATGACAGTAGCCATCGCCGCTATTTTGGGAGGATGTGCATCGCAACAGAAGAGTGGAGATGCATCCGGTAATCCTCTTTTGAGTGAGTACACAACCCCGTATCAGGTCCCTCCTTTCGACCAGATCAAGGTAGAACATTACAAGCCTGCTTTCCTGAAAGGTATGGAGGAGGAGATGAAAGAGATTGAAGCAATCGTCAATAATCCTGAGGCACCCAATTTTGAGAACACGATTGTGGCTTTAGACCAAAGTGGGGAACTGTACCGTAAGGTTCGAACTGTTTTTGGCGGATTGAACAGTGCCAATACCAACGATGAAATGCAAGCGTTGAGTAAAGAACTCTCGCCGTTGCAATCCAAACACAGTGATGACATAAACCTGAATCCGAAGCTCTTTGCCCGTGTGAAGGAAGTTTATGATAATCAGGACAAGTTCAATCTTGATAAAGAGCAGAAGAAATTGCTCGAAGAGACATATAAGGATTTTGTGCGTGGTGGCGCCAATCTGGATGCTGAAGGTCAGAAGAAACTTCGTGAATTGAACAGCGAAATAGCAATGTTGCAACTCACTTTCGGACAGAATATGTTGAAGGAAACCAATGCTTTCAAACTGGTTATTGATAAGAAAGAAGACCTGGCAGGACTGCCTGAGGCCTTGATTGCCGCAGCTGCCGAGCAAGCTCTGAAAGACAGTTTGGAAGGTAAGTGGGTATTTACCCTTCAAAACCCCAGTGTAATGCCTTTCTTACAATATGCCGATAACCGAGAATTGCGTGAAAAGATATTCAAGGGCTATATCAACCGTGGTAACAATGGAAATGCCAACGATAACAAAGAGGTAGTTCGTAAACTTGTTAAAGCTCGCCTTGAAAAAGCAAAATTGATGGGCTACGAAGATTATGCTTCCTTTGTTCTCGAAGAACGTATGTCGAAAAACTCGGCTGCAGTATATGATCTGCTCGATCAGATTTGGGCTCCGACTTTGACTAAAGCCAAAGAGGAATTGGCAGATATCAATGCTGAAATAAAGAAGGATGGCAAGAACTTTACCGCCGAAGGTTGGGACTGGCGCTACTATGCCGACCGTGCCCGTAAGGCGAAGTTCGACCTCGATGAGAACCAGATTCGTCCTTACTTGAAACTTGACAATGTGCGTGACGGTATTTTCTATGTATGTCAGAAACTCTATGGCATCAGTTTCTCACCGTTGACTAATGTTCCTCTTCCTCACCCTGAAGCACAGGCGTTTGAGTGTAAAGATAAGGACGGTACTCACTTGGGTGTACTTTATATGGACTTCTTCCCTCGTGCCAGCAAGCGTGGTGGAGCATGGTGTGGTACTTACCGTTCGCAGACGTATAAGGATGGTAAGAAGGTTGCTCCTGTAGTTACCATTGTTTGCAACTTTACCAAGCCCTCCGAAGGACAACCTGCCTTGCTGAGTGCTGATGAAGCTAATACTTTCTTCCACGAATTCGGTCATGCTCTGCATAACCTGTTTAAGGATGTACACTATTATGGTGTTGCTGGTGTGCCACGCGACTTCGTGGAGTTACCTTCTCAAATCATGGAACATTGGGTTTTCGAACCCGAGGTGCTGAAAGTATATGCTAAGCATTACCAGACTGGTGAAGTTATTCCTGCTGAATTGATAGAGAAACTCGATAAGAGCGGAAAATACGGTCAAGGATTTGCCACAGCCGAATATACCGCCGCTTCTCTGCTCGATATGGACTACCATGTGCTAAAAGAAGTACCCGAAACTATGGATGTTATGAAGTTCGAGGCTGATGCTTTGGGCAAGCGTGGTGCTTTGAAACAGATACCTTCCCGTTATCGTACTACTTACTTCAATCATACAATGGGGGGTGGTTATACTGCCGGTTATTATAGCTATATTTGGGCAGAGGTTCTCGATTCCGATGCTTTCCAGGCATTTGTAGAGAGTGGCGACCTCTTTAATCAAGAGTATGCCGATAAGTTCCGTAAATTCGTCCTTACTCCGGGCGGTATTGACGATGCAATGGATATGTATGTTAACTTCCGTGGCAAGAAACCGGGGATTGAACCGTTGTTGGAGAATAGAGGATTGAAATAATATTCTTTTGAACTAATAAAAGATAGTTTAAGCAACTTAGGGCGCCCCTAGGTAAGATATTTATTCCGCCTCTACTAGTTCTAAATCAAGATGAGAGTAAATATTCAATTGTTTTTTTGAATTTCATAGTGAATTTAGTAACTTTGTATCAGAGTATTAATTAAATAAAATAAGAGTAATTGCATTTAGAATAGTATATTGATATAACATATTGATAAAGAAGCGTTAGCTTCGTTCTTGCTTATAGAAACTTCGCAACTTTTTATTCGCAAACAAGAACAAGAGAGCAACGCTCACGTAGTGTATCTACGTGGGCTTTTCTTGTTTGTTTGCGTTGGTATTGCGAAGACCTCTATAAGCGAATGAGAATTGTCCACGTATTTTTTTTGCTTACACGCTAATAAAGAAAGAGGGTACACACAATGAAAAACATTCATATTGGCAGTATTATCCGTTGCAAACTTGAAGAAAGTTCACTAAGCATTGCTGAGTTTGCTGACCGCATTCATCGTACTCGTCCCACTGTATATGATATCTTCAATCGGAAGAGTATCGATACGGATTTACTTATCAAGATATCCGAAGTCTTGGATTATAATTTCTTACAGGAAGTGTATTTGGAGAACGAACAGGGAAAAGAAATGTACACTGTCCCTTCTCCACGTTATATCGTGGGAATAGAAGTCAGTGAACAAGATTTGAAAGAATATCTGAATGAAGAACATTCAATCATCTTGAAAGTTGTGGATAAATAAGTATGGTATATCACATTCTATTAAAACCGGAACGAGATGTAAGCACGTAATCTTGAAAGATTTGCTTTAAGTTTAGTTGATATATATTCTTCCTCTTCATCATTCTTGTACTGATATCTCATTCAATGAGAAAATAGAAGGTAGAGTTAAAATAAAACATGCTATCATATAATTCTTATATTTCAGATTAGTAATCTTATGCAACTTTTTAAGTTAATAATAGGAATACTGTTTCTCCGTGAACTTTATACGTTCCATTTACGAGAAAAGTATTCCTATTATGTTTTAGATATATATTGACTAACTAAGTACTAACCTTCGAAATTAAGCATATCAGAATTACTATTATCAAATACAATAGTACTTCTATTAACTTATAGCCGATAGCGCGAAGTTTGTACTTATTGATAGTCATTGCTATATCTTGTTGAATGTGATGGTATCTCCTTCATCATCTTCAAGTTTCATTATTTTTGAAGTAATCGATATAATGGTATAGCTGTATACATCTCCATCTTCGTAGAAGGTCAAGATGTCATCTTCATATTTGTATTCTCCGCGACTGGTATAAGATTCCCATTCTCCTTGATAATTTTCTTTTTCAGTCATCGTAAATGAACCATTATTATTAAGCCTAAGTGTAATAATGAAATTATTACCATCTTTACTTTGCCAAGTGCCTATTATGGATGCTGAGCTAGAACTTCCGTCTTCATTATCATCATTGCCACAAGAAGTTATGCCTAGGCTAATTATGACCATTAGTAATGTAGTCAGTGTTTTAAATGTCTTCATTATATATTGTATTAGAAATTATAACCTAATGAGATTGATGGCATGGATACTTTGACTTTCTTACTTATTTCTGTGAAATCTCTTTCATAGCTTGCAGCCAAAGTGAATTTGTTGATGTTGAAGGCTACGCCAACTTGCCAGCCGGCTTGAAATCTTTTCCATGTATCTCCCATCTCCGTTTTCTCCATATCATCTTTACTGAAAACGTCATAACTCTCGCTAACACTTTCCCCTTCATATTCTACTTTTAGTTTTATTTTACCAATAGCATTTATTCTGAAATTTACTCCTACGTAAGGAGATATGGAGAAGTTATCATTCACTGTATACTTATATCCGAAGTTGACGGGGATGTTGAGAGAAAACATATTCAACTTCGCAGATATATCCATGTCTTCATAGTCATAATCGTCATCTAATCCTAAATCATCAGTTAAATCTTTGGAAGCCCATAGCAGATTAGCTCCTACTTCTAAAAATATGGGAGTATCCTGAGATAAAGCAAATCCTTTTACGTAACCGGCAGAGAATCCTGTTAATCCAAGGTTATCCCCTTCATCTGGTATTAAACTCATCGGATGATAGGACACTCTTATTCCTTGCCATCCATCCGCCTTGCCATTGTTAGAAGAAGAGCCTTTTGAATTTGCGAATTGTGCAGAAGTAGTAGCAGCTATACCTAATAAGCAGACTACTAAAAACATTTTAATTTTACTCATAACATTCTTTATTAAAAAATTAGTAATTGAATTTCATTCTCCAGATATTGGCTGTGCCGTTTGCATCCCCACGTTGTGAGATGAAGTAGATATATTTTCCGTCTTTACTCCACGCAGGACTCAGGTCGTCTGCTGCATGATAGGTTAGCTGTAGTAAATTTGTGCCGTCAGGTCTTGCTACAAAGATATCAGTATTCAAGTAATTGGAATTTCCTCTTGGAATTTTACTGCTACCTATGAGTAATATCCATTTTCCATCAGGAGACAGCATTGGTGAAGTAAAGCTGCGTTCAATATCAGATATGATACACTCTTCTACGCCGGTAGTTGCATTGACTTTCCATATCTCACTTCTACCATCGGCATTGGTACGTGTACAAACGAATGCACCGTCACTCAGTAGCGGATAAGGGTTCATGCCGTTGGAATAACTGGCAAGGAAGTTATTTTCAATATTATAACTCCAGATACTGACACTATTCTTTTCTTGGCGTGCAAAGAATATTTGTTTCATCTTGGGGGAATAGACTGGGGAGTAATCTTGGTTGCCATTGGTTATTTGCCGACATACATACCCATCAGTGGCACTTGTTTGGAAGATTTGATTAGTCTTACCAATAGCTTCGGAGAAGCAGATAAACTTTCCATCAGGTGAGAAAGAAAAATCTAGTACGTTGGACCGCTTTGTTCTTTGTATAGAACTACCTTGCTTTTCAATATCTTTGATAAATATGTTAGTTGTGTTATTTCTATAAGAAAGATAGGCGATGTTACTTCCATCGGGTGAGATGGCTATGATACGGTTTGATATCCAATTGATTTTTCCAGCAGTGCGCTTTACGCTTGGCATGCAGACATAATCATTGGGGGTAGTCACTTGTCTAAACTCGATACCTGTTTCTTCGGAGACGGAGACGATGGAATAATCTATTTTCTGTGCATATAAAGGATAAAAGAATAGAGTGGACAATGCCCATACAATTGGTGCTTTTTTGTGTGTCATTATTGTTCTTTTTTGGGATGCAAATGTAAATTTATTGTATGGAGGTTAATTAAATAATCCGTCGAAATAATAGACAGATATGTTGATTATGTCTACACCGTCAGTATTTCCTTAAGGAAGTATCGCTGTAAAGGTTATTCCTCCTTGTGAGTTACCATAGAAAGGAGCAATCAGTGCTATGCCTTTACTGCTTTTGCGTTGTCGAAAAATCTTCTTGGTATATGGAAGCAGCCAGTAACCTATACGGGCACTCAATATACCGACCCCTGCTCCGGCAAGTACATCTGTAAACCAATGCCGATCGTTATAGATACGGGCATATCCTATGCCGGTGGCGAAGGTATAGGCTGCAATGCCGTATAGAGGAGAACTGTCTTTGTACTCCTGACGTATGATTTCAGCTCCCATGAATGCTGTAGCTGTATGCCCGGATGGGAAAGAGTTTTTTGCAGAACTGGATGGACGCGGAGCGTCTACAGAGAGTTTTAAACCATTTGTGATGATTGCAAGGGAGAGATAAGATGTTGCTAAGGCTATGGTACGGTCTCCGTAGTTATGTTTAGCTTTTACTCCTAAAGCGGATAAACCATAATCACATACAAGAGGAAGATATTGCAAATAGTTATCTGCTGATTCAGTATTGGAGTGATGGCGGAACGTATTTCTTACTTCTCGATTTACCTTTTGCAACCATCCGTTCTTTACGCCTAAATAACCAATAAGAAGCATGGAGGTAGGAAGGATCAACTGTTTATATTGAAATTTGTACTCGGCGGTCAACGAGGGCATGCTGTCTATTGCCAAAGTTTCATGGGTTGTTTGTGCATTAACATTAAGTAGCAAGATCGAAAAAAAGAGTAGGAATACTTTTCTCATCATAAATTAGTTTGAATAATTTAGATGCAAAAGTATTCCTGCTCACAGGATTGAATGCTATGTTATATGTCAGTATGGCTGACAATTATGTTGATTTTTCAGACATTGTTGTAGGGCAATGTCTGTAACCAAAGGTCCATGAAGCGGTCGTACACTTGGTATCCTTTATCGGACTTATATACATATTCTTTATTTATCAGAACTTTGAGAGCTGCATTAATGCTACTGCTGCCTTTAAGTTTGTATTTGCTGATAAATGCGCCGCTATTGATACTTGTAACTATCCTTTCTCTCGCAATGGCACGCAATAGGGAAGACTGATTTTCAGTCAACATACCGTAAAGTTGCTGATAAGAGTCTACTTCTGACAGGATGATGTCTTTTAGGCATGTTTCCACTGTTTTCTCATCAATCAATGGGTTGCTTTGCTCATAAAGACGGTTTAAAATGTATTGTACATACCATGTATGTCCTTCATATCGTTCATATATTTGCATAAATAGAGATTCATCTAATTGTTTTCCTCCTTGCTTCATCCAATCATGGGCAAAGGGGAAATAATATTGTGCAGGTATGGGCTGAAGGCTCATTTTTTCTGTACTTCGATAGAAGGGACGTTTAGCAGAGGAGAAGATATCATTCATAATATGCTGCTTGCTACCTGAGAAGATGAAATGTACATGAGGAAGGAATTGGATGTAAGAGCGTAATAATCCCTCTACCCCTTTTTCAGGATATTCGGTGATTTGTTGAAACTCGTCAATGGCAATATAGCACTCTTTACCCGAATGTTCCAGATAATCAAAGATTTCTTTAAGAGTAGCCTGTGCTTGAGCTGGTTGAAAGTCAAGCGTGACTTGCGGTGTTCCATTCAACGGATCATTGGAATAGATAAGGCGGCAACTTTTGAAAAAGCCGGTAAGTGTGGTCAACGCCTTTTGTGGGAGAGTATCAAGTTTTCCGATAACAGTTTGCCCGAACAGGATGATAAAATCATTCAGATTAGTGGTGGAGAAAATATCCATATAAAAGCATGCAGCCTCAGCCTCTTGTTGCTGGATATGGTAGAAGGCATTTTTTATTAAGCCTGTTTTGCCCATACGACGAGGGCTCATAAGGGTTATGTGCCGCCCGTTTTTTAAAGCGGAAATCAGCTTCTGCGTTTCTTCCTGTCGGTCACAAAAATACTCAGGTGAGATATACCCATAAACTAAAAAAGGATTAGCTATTCTATTCATAAGCAGTGATTTATTTATAGCATAATTTGTGTAGCACTTTTTATGCTACACAAATTACGCTATAACATTTGGGATTAGCAAATGTTTGTGCAATAATCTACTATTTCCTTTTCTTGAATATCTTCCTAATAAAGTCCTTAATGAGTAGGCTTAGGGGTAATAATCCAAAGTAGGTTTTTAACGGATGTGCCCGAATAGCCCATAAGCATATCTTGATGTCTGTAAATGTTCTTTTTAAGCGTGGGGAATGATAGCGGTCACATTGCATGTTCCAAAGAATATTTCCGAATAAACAGCATGTACATTCCATTGTGTTTTTTGAAGCTTCGTGTAAGTTATCCAATACAATATTTATAGGGATATTTTCTTCTATGAATGCAAATGGGTCGGTAGATTCTTCTAATTTGCGCAATAAATCACAGGTGCAGTCGGGACAGTGAGGATGATTGGATTCCATGGTTTTGAACTTTAAGTTAATATTAGGTTCCCATGTACCAATGAAAATGGCGTGGAAACTATTGTCGATATTATTGTGCTATCACAAGGCTCTGGTAAACCATTAGGGACACAATAACAAGCAATAGCTCCACGCCAAAATGTATATAACAAAGTTATATGCAATTTGTACGTGGAGACTTTCACCTATTATTCGAACCCTTTATAAATTTTACCAGAATTTAGTGATAACGAATAATGAAATGAATTTCTCCGAAATAAAACGCACCTTCTCCTACTTTAAGGAGAAGGTGCTACAAAGATAGATATTTTTCTAATTACTTGTAATGAATATAGATATATAATTCCACTACTTGAGCCTACTACTTCAGATACTCCATAGACTTTGCAATACCCATTTCCAATCCTCTTAGTTCTGCCAGTCCACGGAGGCGACCTATGCAGGAGTAACCCGGATTAGTCTTCTTTTTCAAGTCATCTACCATCTGATGACCGTGATCGGGACGCATCGGAATAGAGACACCACGGCGTTGTTGCAGTTCGAGGAAGGCTTTCATGACGTGATACATATCGACATCCCCTTCAAGATGATTGGCTTCGTAGAAGTTGCCTTCGGCATCGCGTTGGGTACTACGGAGGTGAACGAAGTTGATACGGTCGGCGAAGCGGGTCATCATGGCGGCGCAATCATTGGCACTGCTTACGCCGAAGGAGCCGGTGCAGAGGCATAGACCGTTGCTCTTATTGGGAACGGCATCGATGATGGCTTGGAAGTCTTCGGCGCAGCTCATGATGCGGGGCAAGCCGAGGATGGAGCGGGGAGGATCATCCGGGTGAATAACAAGTTCTACGCCTGCTTCGTCGGCAACGGGAGCAATCTCTTGAATGAAATAGATCAGGTTGGCACGAAGCTTCTCGGGGGTGATGGTCTTGTAGCGATCCAGTTCTTGTTGGAACTGTTCAAGAGTGAAGCTTTCTTCAGAACCTGGCAGACCGGCGATCATGTTGCGGATGAGGAGTTGCTTGTCGGCTTCGGTCATCTGGTCTAAACGGGCTTTTGCTTTTGCCTTTTCTTCTTCGGTATAATCGTTTTCTGCACCCGGGCGTTTCAGGAGGAAGAGGTCGAAAGCGATGAAAGCGGCACGTTCGAAGCGCAGGGCACGGCTACCGTCGGGCAGTTCGTAGGCAAGGTCGGTACGCGTCCAGTCCAGTACGGGCATGAAGTTGTAGGTGACGATGTTTACACCGCATTTGCCGAGGTTGCGCAGGCTTTCTTTATAGTGGTCGATGTACTTTTGGAAGTCTCCGGTTTGCGTCTTGATATGTTCGTGTACGGGGACACTTTCTACTACAGACCAGCGCAGACCGACCGCTTCGATCATCTCTTTGCGTTTCATGATTTCTTCTACTGTCCACACTTCGCCGTTGGGGATGTGGTGCAGGGCGTTGACAATGCCGGTAGCTCCGGCTTGTTTGATGTCCCAGAGGCTTACGGGATCGTTGGGACCGTACCAACGCCAGGTTTGTTCACATAATATCATAATCTAATTAGTTTTAAAGATAGTAATAGGAGTATTTTAATTCTCCTCCTCTTGGGAGGAGGGGAATAAGATAGTATTTTAGATGGAGAACGCATCAAATCCGCCATCCACTACGGATAAGGCTCCGGTTACGAAGCTGGAAGCATCGCTTATCAGATAATGGATAGTACCGAACAGTTCTTCCGGTTCTGCAAAACGTCCGCAGGGAGTATGAGCAATGATGCTCTTTGCGCGTTCGGTATAAGAACCGTCTTCATTGGTGAGCAGCGCACGGTTCTGGTTCGTCAGCAAAAAGCCGGGTACGATGGCATTGACGCGCAGTTCGGGGCTGAACTTGGTAGCAAGTTCTGTAGCCATATAGCGGGTATAGTTGGCAATAGCTGCTTTGGCAGAGCTGTAACCAATGACGCGGGTCAGCGGGCGAAGTCCTGATTCGGAACAGAAGTTTACGATAGCACCTTTTTTGTTCTTGGCCATTACATCTACAAAAACCATGGTGGGTAATACGGTGCCCAAAAGATTAAGGTCGACTACTTGTTTAAAAGCATCTATATCCAGATCGAGTATCGTTTTGTCCGGAGCGATGGTAGCTCCCGGCATATTTCCGCCGGCAGCATTGAGCAACACATCGATGGTGCCGAAGCGTTCAAGGATGGCTTTCTTGTTTTCTTCAAGTACTTCTTTGTTCAGTACGTCGCTAACCAGGAAGAGCGCTTCTGATTTCTCATTCAGTTCTGCTTCCAGTTGTTTTCCCTGCTCTTCATTGCGGGCAAGGATTACGATTTTTGCACCTTGTTCTGCCAGATAGTGAGCAATGCTTTTTCCTAAGATACCGCAACCGCCGGTGAGGACGATTACTTTCCCCTTAATGTCGAATAAGTTCTTCATGATAAATTCTTTTTATTAATTACTCTGTGTCTTATTAATCAACTCTGCAAAAGTACGGAATAATCTGTGGTAGACTTTATCTAAATGCGTATAAAAGTTACCTAATATGATATTTGCTATTGGATAACAGAAATAAATGCAGGCTTTAATGTCCGTTTGCTGTCGCAGGCACTGATGGTTACCGGTGCATATTCTCGCTTTATGCAGATACTTGCCAACCCGTTGGCGGCTTGTATGCGGCGTGAGCCCCGTGCAGTTCCCTGATTTTGTAGCAATGCTTTGTTGTCTGTACTGCCGAATTCTATAAAATCTTTGGCATCCAGGCAACGCACCCCATTCTTATCTACCAATTCGGCTTGTACGAGTACTGTATTGGGGGCAAGGATGGTCTGTGTCAACCTGATTTCTGCCGGAGTGCTCCAGGATTGTATTTGATACTTTTGTTCAATCTTGTCGCTGAGGCGGAATTTGCCGTTATAACCGATGGCTTCAATCTGATTGTTTCCCTCTTTTAGTACTACCTCCCAATGTAAGCCGGCTGCCGGGAAGTCTTGACTATTCCGTTTCTTTCGTCCTAGCGAGGTACCGTTGACGAAAAGCTCTACTTCAGAGCAGTTGGAGTAAACAAGGACTTCCTTTAATTCGTCCGGCTTGCCCCAGCGGACGGGCCATGAGTGTCCGTAGATGTGAATCATGGGCACATCACTCCAGTAAGATTGAAAGACATAATAACTTTCTTTCGGAGTGCCGTCGCGTTGCACTACTCCTTTCTGATTGACGTATGGAATGGGGTTCTCCGGGCGTAATGGCGTGGAGAAATCCTTGAAAGTCCAGAACAGGCTTCCCGTAAGCCGGGGCATGGTTTCCTGTTCCTTCAGATGCCAGTCGAAGAGGCGGACGATGTAACTCTCACTCCAATCTCCGTTGCGGTCGGCGGTTTCGATGTCGAAAGAAGAAGGTTCTTCATTCTCTGCATGGCGTCCGGCGTGGCTGTCACCTCCCCATTCGGCATGCAGGAAACGGGGAGTGCTGTTCATTCCGGCTGTTTCCATTTCACGGTAGTTCCGAAAGCGGCGACTATACCAGCCTGCCCAGATGGTAGGAGAATAGACATCTACGATGTCTTTGCAGAAATCGCAACGGCGGATAACGGTGGAGCGGGAGGGATCGAGTTGATGGGCAAGAGTGTTCAATTCGCTCATGAAGTTTCGTATACTATCTTGGTTGAAAGTATCGAAGTCACCCGGCCAGTCGTTCTCATTGCCTAGTCCCCAAAGAATAATCGAAGGATGGTTGCGGTGCTGACTGATCATATTGGTAAGCATACGGCGGGCCTGCAATTGATAGGTTTCACCACCCAAACCTCCGCGACACCAAGGTATTTCTTCCCAAACAAGCAGTCCCAATTCATCGCAAAGACGCAGGATAATGCTCGATTGCTGGTAATGTCCCAAGCGGATAAAGTTGGCACCCATGGCTTTGATCTGTTCCATTTCCGTGCGCATCATCTCCTCGGTGAGGGCGGCAGCTACGCCGGCATGATCTTCGTGGCGGTGAGTACCACGAAGCAACAGTCGCTCACCGTTCAGATAGAAAGGCCCGTTTTCTTCAAAGCGGAAGTGACGGAAACCGAAGTGCTCGGTAGTGCGTACCGTGTCTCCTTTGCAGATAAGTTCGGCTATACAAGTGTACAGGTTAGGAGAGGCAGGCGACCAAAGCAGGGGTTTGAATGAAGAATTGAGAATGAAGAATGAAGAATTAGGCTGCGCATTTACTCCACATGGCAATTCTTCATTCTTCATTTTTCGTTTTTCATTCAACTCGATTTCTTTGCCATTGGGGGCGAGTATCCGTATCTTTAGTTCAAACTCTTCTTTTGAGTTCGATGTTGCTGTTGTCGACGGAGAAGTAATTGACAGCTGGATATTTACCGTTCCCAGTTTGCCCTTCTCATCCGTGTCAGTATGGATCTGTATAGAAGAGAAGTGTGTGGCAGGTACATATACCAGATTGACATAACGATAAAGGCCTCCATACAGATTGAAGTCCGACATATCCGAAGGTATCATCTCGGTGTCACGACTATTGTCGCAACGAATGGCAATAGGTATCTTGCCGCCGAAACGTTTCACAAGAGCGGGATTTGAACGGAATTGTGCTACGGCATCTGTAATATCAGCCTTCCATTCGTCGTAGCCTCCGACGTGGGAGGTTATTTTTGTGGTGTAGACATATACTTCGGTCTTTTGCCCCGCACCTTCAAATTCAAGGTAAGTGCGTCCGTCCTGGTAAGGATTGTCTATGAGGAGCGAGGTACGATACCAACCGGGACCTTGGTAATAGTTCACGTCCGGGTCTACGGCATCTTCGGCATTGAAACAATGAGGCAGGTGGACTGCTTGCCAAAGGGGTACGGCTTCGGGCTTTCCAGAGCCGGGCACGGGGCGCATCACTTCCCAGATGCTTCCCATATCTTGGCGGATAAACTCCCAATGCTGCGTAAGCCGCTGTTTGTGGTCGGTAGGAATGAGTGCATACCCTTGTGCAATGGATATACAGGTAAGTAATAGGCTGAATAGGGATCTTGTGATTTTCATGTAAGTGATGTGCTAAGATTGATTTCTTGCCATCGAAATGGCAAGACCTTGCCAAGCCGATGGCAAAGTCTTGCCAATGCGGTGGCAAAGCTTTGCCATCTTGATGGCAAAAAAAGGGGCATACTTACCGGTTGTCTGACGCAGCTTTGCGCGCCAGCGCTTCGAGGTAGTAGTAATCGGCGTAGTTCAGTGGTACGTCAATCTCACTGTTTCCGGGCAAGTGTCCGGTAGAGTGCAGCAACAGAAATCCGCAGGCTGTGCCCGGAGCAGCTTGATAGTGGTCGTTGAGGCTAGTCACTATCTTGTCGGCGATGGCGCGATATTGTTTGCTCTTTTCGGCAGATACATAGTTGCATAGTTCATAAAGACCGGAAGCGAAGATGGCGGCAGCCGATGCGTCACGGGGGACTCCCTGCACGGCTACATGGGTCTTCAAACCGTCTACCTCGGGAGCTTTCATATCCCAATAGGGAACAAAGTCTTCGGGCATGTTGGGCAAGTTGAGGAAGAAGCCGGCGATGCCTTCGGCTTGTTTCAAGTAAGCCGGATCTTTGGTGAAACGGTAACTCATGGTGTATCCGTACAATCCCCAGGCTTGTCCACGGCTCCAGAAGGAATCATCGGAGTAGCCTTGGTGGGTGCATTTCATGCGTACATCTCCGGTCTGCGAGTCATAATCTACGACATGGTAGGAGGAGTAATCCGGACGGAAGTGGTTCTTTAAAGTGGTATTGGCGTGATTTACGGCTACCTTCCAATAGATGGAGTCACCTGTGAGTTGCGTGGCACGGAACAGCATTTCCAGGTTCATCATGTTGTCTATAATAACCGGATACTGCCATTTGTCACGGTTGTGGTCCCAGGAGCGGATGCTCTTTACTTTAGGGCTGTAGCGGGTTATCAGCGTCTTCGCACTTTGCAGTACTACATCTTTGTAGGACCGTTCTCCGGTCAGCTCGTATGCTTTGCCGAAGCTGTCGTACATCATGAAGCCCAGGTCGTGCGTGCCTTTGTGCCATTTGGCTTCTTCAATGGGCCAAGTGAAACTGATGGCTTGCTGACGCCAATAATCATCGTGCGTATAGGCATATACTTGCCACAGTGAGCCGGGGAAGAAACCCGAGCACCAGTCGTGAGGATGCACCAAAGCCAAAGAACCGTTCTTATGGAGGGTGCGGGGGGTAACGCGGCGTTTGGCGGCATTCTGTTCTTCTTTCTTCGCTTTGTTGGCACAGTCAATGGCAAACGTCAGTTGCTTGCAGGCAAAGGCGTAGGCATTGTCTACATCGGTGGGTTGAACGTACAGCAGATTAAAACGGTCTGCCCAGTCGATGACACGGTGGGCTTGGGCAAGACGGAGGTAATCTTTCCTGGAAGGGTTCAGCAGACTGGTGCGGTAGAGGTCTTTACAGAACTCTTGTTGCTTGTAATCCCATTCGCTGATTTGCTGGTATGGCCAGTCTTTTACATCTTTTCCCACGTATTTGGCAAGAAAGTCCATTGCTTTGTAAAAGTTACGACCGTCGGCGGAGGTGGCGTCGTCAATCTTGAGGCCTATCTTCTGTGCCATGCAGAAGATGTCGAGTAAATGTGTTAAGTTGTATTGCGAATAACCGAAGGCAAGGGTACGGCGCAACTCATGTGGCTGGCGACCGTCCGGCTCAATCTGTGTGTAGATGCGTTTGGTGGGTACGGAGTTGATTACTTCGCGGGCTACTTTCAGGTTGCCGGTATAGAGGGCGATAGCAATTACTTGTGCATCGTAGGCGGTACTATGGTTGTTGGCTTGTCGGGATTCTTCCTGCCCTTGGGGGCTGGTCAGTATCCAATTCAGTAACTTGCCAAACCATGCTTTCAGTTCTTTGGCATCTTTGGCGGTAAAGGATTTGGAGGTTTCCAGAAGTTTCACGGCATCCAGCATTTCTACGAACGAATAGCTGTCCAGTACACCGTAGCACCGACCTTTGCCGTTATTGTGGCCGGGTATCATTTGCGCATACTCCAGATTGGGGTTCATGCGTGTGTCTTTGTTGAAGAACCAAGTGCGGATCAGCTCCGTAGCTTTTTGGGCGTATTTCTCTTCTCCGCTGAAGTACCATGCCAGAGAAAGGGTAGTGACACGGTTGGCGGTAGCACCCAGGCGGTTACGGTCGAGCTTGTTGAGTTCGGGGTTCGATTCACCGTCGCGGGCGATGTAAGGCAGTCCGCCGGGTTTCGAAGGATCGGGCCAGTAGTAGCGGGCTTGACTCATGTAGTCGTGCTTGTCACCGCTTGCCGGGGTCTTCTCTTTCATCATGACGGAAAGGGGTTGGACGTCGAGTAGTCTGTCGGCTTCCGCTTTCAGCCCTTCGTAGGCAGTGGCATAGAAGGGTTGGTGGATGGACTGTTTTACGTTTGCAAGATGTGTTGGGTTCCAGATGGACTGTGCTTGTGTGCAAGGTGCCAGAAGCAACAAGGCGAGGGTCCATTGTACGAGTTTCATTTTCATGGTTTTAGTATGATTAGTTAGTATATTTCCGGAGTTTGATGCCGTTCAGGAAGCACGTCCCGCTTGTGGCTTGGAAGCGGAGATCTATATACTCCTGTTCGTTTGTAATATAGTATTTCTTCCGCAGGGCATGAAAGTAACCGCTTTCTTTGCAGGGGGAGATGGATTCTTCAAGTACCTTTCCGTTTATGGAGATGCTGAAAGCATTTTCCCGATTCTCTTGTTGTCCGTTACGATCCAGTAGGTAGGCCGCTGTGCCATTCTGGCGGAAGATATCTGTAAAGAGAAGTTCTATCTCGTACACACCTTTGGGGACATCGAAGCGGTATCCTTCTAGGTCATTGCGAAGGGTTTGGAATAGCGGACCATCGGCGGTGTTATGGATTTCTGCCTTTGTATCTTGTTCTTTTCCGCCGATATAGCCCCAACTTCCTGTGGTGTAGGGTTGGTCGGGAAGCCAAGTCAATCCACTTTCGTCGGAAGTGAAGAAGCATTTACTGCCTACATTTATGGCGAGTTCCATATCTTTCAGGTTCCGTGCATCCAGTTGGGCGGGAATAGGAGTGAAGTGTACTCTCAAACCGTCTTGTACCGATGTCCCTTGGAAGTTCTCTTGTGCGCAGAAGGCTTTCATTTGATAGTCTCCTTGTGCGAATAGGAACGGTTCCTTGCTGCTGAATGGAACTTCGAAGGTTACGGTATAGTTTTCAACTCTCTTTTTGCCTAATGACTTTCCATCAATAAACAGCTCTACTTCAGGAAGATTCGAGTATATCTTGACGGGAAGCAGTACCGGAGCGTTCCCTTTCTGTATACCGGTACGGTAGGTCCAGTCACGACTGGCAATGTGTAGAACGGGGATGTCTTTTCGCCAGGCTGCCTGATAGTAATAGTACACATCTTTAGGTGTACGATCGGCATAGACAAGCCCTTTATTATTGATGCGTGGCATAGACTCATCGCGTAGAGCAGAGCCGAAATCAATAAAGTTCCAATGCGTACCGCCGCAGATGTAAGGAGTCTCTTCTATCACCGGCAGGTAGTGCTCCAGATACTTCTGCTGGTATTCGATACTGAAATCAAAAGCGCGGGGAGTGAGCGAATGTAGCCGTTTGTCGGAACCGGCACCATATTCGCTGACAATCATCGGATGAGTGGGGTAGTCGCGGTGTTGTTCCTCTAAGAATTTTTCAAATCCGGTGAGGTCACCGCCATACCATCCTTGATATAGGTTCCATCCTACGATATCGGTAATCTTGCTTATTCCGGTTTGGTTATAGCTGTTACTGCCGTGGAATGCCATCGTACTGACGCGGGTGGTGTCTTCCTCTTTCAGTACTTTTTCCAGTCTGCCGGCAAGCGCTAATGTGCGCTCGATGGCAGGTTTTAACTCTGCTTCGGTCTTGTAGGTGCGCTGGGTGACGAGTAGTATTTCGTTCATATATCCCCAGGTTATGATAGATGGGTGGTTATAGTGTTGGCGAATCATCTCCCGCAGGTTGCGTTCGCAGTTATCTCCATAACCTGATGTTTCGGGTACAATGTCGATGATGGGTATTTCTTCCCATGCCAGCATGCCGAGTTTGTCGCACATCTCCAATATGGCATCGTCTTGCGGGTAATGAGAGATGCGGATGAAGTTGGCGCCCATCTCTTTCATTAACTTCATATCACGGCGGTGCATTTCGTCGGTCAGGGCTACACCGATAGGCTTCTGGTCTTGGTGGCGGCAGATGCCGTGCAGTTTATAGGGCTTTCCGTTGAGGAAGAAACCTGACTTGCCATCAAAGCGGAACCAACGGAAACCGGTGTGGTGATTGCTCTGGTCCAGGACGGCTTTTGTTTTTTTGTCTCGCAGGGTAGTCTCCACCCGGTAGAGGTTCGGAGTTTCCGGTGTCCACAATTGGGGGTGGAGTATTGGGGATGTTTCATTGTGAAAGGCGTAAGTTTCCCCCGGTTTCAGTTGCAGGGGTTTCTTTAGAGTTTGGAGTAGAGTTCCATCCGGCTTGTAAATGGAGTGTATCAGTTCGAGGGCAGTCTTTACGGGTGCATCGTTCTTTATTTCACCACGAATGGATATGGTTGCTTGCTCCTCTGAGACTTGTGGGGTGCTGATAAAAATACCGTCCGAACCGTGGTTTGTCAGGTTGAAATGCTGGGCGGGAACTGCTGTCAGCCATACATCCCGGTAAATACCACCGAAGAAAGTAAAGTCTCCGGAGATGGGCGGAATGTCCATGCGGGCATTATCCACACGGATAGCTAGTGTGTTGGGTTTATCGGGAGTAAGGAAGGACGTGATATTGAATGTGCAGGCGGTATATCCACCGGTATGCTCGCCTATGTTCTTGCCATTGATGTAAATCGTAGCGGCTTTGCTGGCGGCATCCAGTCTCAGAAAGATTTGTTTCTCCTTCCAGTTCTGCGGTAAGGTGATTTGTCTGCGATACCAACCTGTTCCGCGGTAATAGTCTTTTTCTGTGTAGGAGTCGGTATTCCAGGTGTGAGGCAGATGGATATCCGACCATTCCTTGTCGTTGAATGCGCTGTCCGAGGCAGCGGTACATTCGCCCTTCAGGAATTTCCAACTGTCGTTGATGGTGCGGGTTTCGCGCTGGGCATGCAGTGGCGATAGGATGAAAAGAGATAGAGCGGTTGCAACCACCCATTGGAATACCTTTTGCTGAGATGCGTTTATGTCCTTTTTCATTGTAAGCTATTAATTTATTATTTTACTGCCAAATCTACTAAAAAAGAGGCGAATTAGTACTCCCTCCTAACTAGTTTATATAAAATAAGGTATCTTAATTCCCCTCCTCCCGGGAGGAGGGGTGCCCTTTAGGGTGGGGTGGTAGGTGAATACATAAAGTATATCTTTCTCTCAAAGGTACGAATTTTACCTACCACCTCCCCCCGTTGGGGTACTCCTCCTCCCGGGAGGAGGAGAATTGAGATACTCCGTTCTGCACCTTTAAAAGATGTGTATAAAGAGTATAAGGCAAACACTAAGAAGTGAGTTACTATAACATAACCTGATAAAGTGAAGAAACAGCCGTAACGTAGAGCTTATCTCCTGAGATAAGCAAGGATGTAGGGCGTTCGGGAACTTCTATTATTCCTATGGCTTCACCAGTCGGTGAGAAAATAGAAATATCTCCATTAGCTACATATACGTTACCTTTTGAATCAGTCGCTACACTCCGGTCACCTCCATCGGCAAATATACGGCATTGCTGTAAGAAGCCTCGGGAGTCTACATCTGCACGGATGACTCGTTGGTGATATTCATCCAAGGTATAAATGGTTTTACCGGGAATGGCTTTTACCAGTGAAGAGCAACGGAACAAGTCCTCGTAATAAGGTATGATAGTCACACCATCGGGAGCTACAAAGCACTGTTCGGGCTTCTTATCGTTATAATATTCACTTTGTGTTATGGTGCGGTTTCCTAAATAGTAGACTACCTGCGGAGTAGATACCTGCTTCATGTCGACCAGCGGCAGGGTCCGGAAGCTTTCGTCCGGATTGTCCGGGTGTATGGCGTAAAGTTTAGGCTCATAATTGAATCCCCACAAACCTCCTGCTCCCTTCCAACCGAATAAAGGACGCTTGTCATTGCGTGTATCATCGTTGTTATATCCGGGTTGGGAGATATATTTAGTGACGACTATCAAGTTATCTTGCGTATCGCAAGCTAGAGCTACCGCATTCCAAGGGAAGTCGGCAATGGAAGTGATTTGCTTGCTTTGGGCGTCCAGTTTATAGATACGTCTCATGCGGTGCTCGCAAAAATAGATATTCCCTTTGCTGTCTTGCGCTAATCCGTCAATAAATTCAAAGCCTGTAACTACAGGTTCTGCTTTCCTTTTCTCTTCACTTAGCGGATATTTCCTACTTTCTTTGCCCGTTAACTTTAACCGTGCAAATTCCCAACGACGTGCTTCGCGCCGGGTATTAACATCATATAGACTGGCGTTGGAGGTAAACTTCACACGAGCATGTGCGTAGTTATGTACATTCAGGAATTCGATCTCTTCGCAATTCCATGTACGGATTGCCGACGGATATGGTTTCAGCATACGTGATACCCGATAAGAGTATAAATTGGCAAAAGTCAGATTCCGGCATTCAATCAGTTCCAAAGGTTGCGTGTCGACTCCCTCTGCTTCGACTTCGAACTGGAAATCATAAATCTTCCAGTTGGCGACGTTGCGGAAGATGGCTTCATTTCGTAAGTGATGCTCCAGAGACATGCCATAGATACGTCCCGGCGTTTCCGTATGACTAACGTATAGTCCTGCCGAACTATATTCATTGGCAGTCCATATATCCCGGAAAGTACCTCCACCGCCATTGGTAATCCAAAGGCTCCAATGCTGGTTATCCCAGGCACGGGTTATCAGGTTATGGGTTTCCGGTGTGACGGGCATGGGCTTTTCCAATGGATTCTCCGCACTCTGTCCGTTGTGAGAAAAGCGGGACTTATCGTGTCCGCTGAACTTCACGTCGTACATGTAAGAACCTTCTCCTGCCATCCATTTACAGTTTACTGCCCGGTAATTATAAGCATCGGCATTCAAAAAGATGCCACATACAATGTTTCTTCCTCCTTGGGGAGTGGTAAGTTGTGCTTGTGGGGCACCAAAACCACTGAATAGAGGATTGCCTCCTAAAGTAAGTAATATAGTAGTACCGGGATGCAAACCTATTATATTAGTATTCTCTTTCAGTATCAAAGGTTCTTTTACAACATACCAGCCTTGAGGTATATAGATATTAGAATACTTCTCTACAGCCTCTTGGAAGATAGGCGTATCATCACTGAAACCGTCTCCTTTGGCACCTAGGTCACGAATGTTCACCCATTGTTCCGTATCAGGAAGCATCGGAGTATCACTGGCATCCAGGGGAGTAATTGTTTTGATTGATTCCGCTTCTGCCCGGCGTGTTATTTGGGGGGTATCTTCCAAGCTGTCGGCATTGAAACCGAAAGTAAAGCGATTCATCCGGTATACCTTTCCTTTACCGGCTATTTGTTGGTTTGTAAAACGTTCCAAGGCAAATACCGGAACATTTTTACATTGGATATCTTTAAGGTTGATTTGTGTTGCTGCATTTCCTGCATCTGTCAAGATAACTCCTGTACGATGTACATTCTCGAAGATACAATCTTCCATGAATAATCTATCGGGAGCATTTTCTTTGATTTCTACGGCTACCGGTACATTCTTTGCATGCATACGCACAATAGTCAATCCACCTTCTTTCGTGAGTATTGCGCTTTTACGTTGTCCTTCGAAGTACGAGTTTAACAACATAATGGGCCATCCCGGAGACGATTTGTCCGTATCGATACCATAGTCTCCTCCATAAATAGCTATATTCTCCAAATGATTTCCGGCATCTACAATACCTGTGCGCCCTTTCCCTACATGAATGGTGATGTTGGATAACGAACAATGCTGGGCGAAGTGTGCACGAATAGCGCTGGCATTAGGATTACCGTCTTCGATGCGGATATCTACATTCATCATTGAACTATAAAAGGTACCTGCATTAGCATCGGTCACACGGCCATCCGAACGGTAATTGCCGCTGATAAACCAAAAGAGATATTTTCCCTTGGACGTTTCGCGGGTGACTTCCCGAAATCCGGGTGCTTGTTCAGCAAGTACGAATACCGGACGTTTGTTACCATATCCGATAATACGAATACCCGAAGGGACAAAAATGGTCTTACTAAGTTTATAAACACCTTCGGGAATGAAGAGAATGCCGCAACCATTTTCTTTTCGCTTGGTTGTATTCAATGCCTCTTGCAAGGCATCGGAAACATCCATGCGCCCGTCAGCTTTTATATTGAAGTTTTCGGGAGTGAAATAGATGGCTGCTGCGTCCGCCGGTCGGCCGGTAAAGACCGACCGGGGATTTTGAGCAGATAATCCTATGGAGAGGATAATCGTGAGTAGAAGAGTCAATGTTTTGATACGGTTCATGTTGTGCATAAGATTATAGCGGATAGCGTTTGATGCTAACCGTCATTTTACCACTGTTGTCAACGCTGTTTATGTAGATGTAAGCAGCCCATTTGCCATTGGCTGTTTTCATGAAGGCACTGTCATCTTTTTTCAGATTTAGTATATAGTTCATGACTCCATCGAGTTTCAGTGTCTCGAAGTCGATATCATCTACATAAACAGCCGGATCACTTCCTTTCAACTGTGCATCGTGCACATTGGCACGTTGTTCCATAGGTGTACTGTTGGTAGCACCCGACGGGACAATATCACTAATGGCAATATATTTCGGATCTGTTGCAGGAGAAACGAAGGAATGTGCGTAGTCAAAACCATTTAATTTGGCCTGATAGTTGTAAATAAAGTCAATCTTGTCTGTCAGGTTCTGAGCAATTACTTCCTCCTTTGTATAGGCTTTCATCTCTTCGATAGAGAAGTAGCATGCACCTGCATTCTCCAATTCGATGAGACGCTTCATGTCCATTTTGGAGATTTTGTAGTCAGGGGTTTTATAAGATACTCGGTCACCGGTGCTGGAAACTGCGGTGAAGGTAATATGAACTGTTTTGCCTTTGGCTTCTTCGGGTACTACAAAGTTATAACGCAATGTTGCTGCAATCAGGTCTCTTTGGTTAGTACCGGCGGCAACAGTGGGGTTGAGGTAGTGCTCGTCTACTTTCTCCATCATGTTGGCTATGGAAGTATTACCATCGGTAGAAGTATCTTTGACGGTCTGGATAGGTACATCCGAACCTGCACCGTAATATACTCCATTGAAGGTCATTCCTGTTTGTGCAGTAAACCATGAGTTCAATTCGAAGCCTGTACCGGTTGCTCCTGCAATAGAGGCGACTGCTTCGGCTTTGCTCACTCTTCCATTGGTAGTTCCCATGGCATAAGCAAATTCTATTCTTTCTCCGGCGATGGCGGGGGAAACTGTCTTTTTTATCATGTCATTCTTGATGGCGGATTCGTCGTCATCGCTACATGCGAAGCAAGAAAGAGCCATAAAAGATAGCATTGCATATTTCAATAGTTTCATAACAATATTCTGTTTTTAAAAGGTTTATAATGACTGGCTATTCTCCCTGCAAAGTAATGGTGACCGTATAAGTTTTCTTCACTTTGCGATTACCGGAAATTACGGTGTATTGACGAGGCTGGCTGAAATCAGTCCATACTCCCATAGTAGGAGTCACGATGCAATCTTTAGCAGTTCCGCATTCAGGCTTCAGTTTTGTCATATTGGTACCAAATTTGGCTACGCCTGTAATAGTATTGTTTTCATCATCGATGGTGGCACCACTTATTAATACATCACGGTCATCCGGTCCTCTCAGAATAAATGAAGAGATGTAGCACTCTTCGCTATCTGTAAGCAATAAACCGTTATCATCTACCGGATAATCATTGCACGACTGAGATAGAAGGAGTATCATGACCAAAGTCAACATTTTATATAGGTTTTTCATAAGATTCTTTTTTGTTTATAATGAACGTTATGGTTATTGTTTATCTCCACGGAGTATTTTGAGTCAGATTCGGGTTGCGGTTTCTTTCACCTTCGGGAATCTGGTAAATATAACTCTTTTGGAAAGTTAATTCGGATGCATTTTTGAACTCATCACGTATACGTTTGCCATTTACATCATATAGGGTTAAACCGTCACTGTTTGCTTCTCCCCAGATTTCATGCGTCTTTCTCCAACGGCGAATGTCGAAAGGACGCATACCTTCTGTGGCTAGTTCTACAATACGTTCTTGCTCAATGGCATTGAAGAAGGCTTCCGAATTGGCATATTTATCGGATGTCAAAGCAGGCAGATTGCCACGGCTGCGAATCTTGTTCAGCAGGGCTACGCATTCGTCGGTAGGGCCGGTTGTTTCATTAACGGCTTCAGCATACATCAGATAGACGTCGGCGAGACGCATCAAGTAGAGGTCTTGCGGACCATCTGTCCGCTCCCAACCGGCTTCCTGACGTATCCATTTGCGATAGATATAACCGGTTTGACCGCTGGCATCATTGTTGATGTATCCCTTGGATTCATCTCTTTCCTCAAATTTCCAGATATATGTATCGCCCACTGTGAGACCGTCCGTTGTGATTTTCTTATAAGATTCACCATCCCACATGATGGTAGATTTCATGCGCCAGTCGCGGTTTTCGTAGCTGCTACGGTTACGGGCACCGTCGGGAATAGTGGCGTCTTTCGATAAGATGAGTTCATTGCAGAAGTCACCGGTGATAGTGGACTGGTAGCGGTTTGCCAGACGAACAGTCGGCATGATCCAACATTGTGCGTTTCCAGTGGTACGGGTACCGAAGTCGCGCAACAAACTTTCTCCTTGGCTGAGTGAAGGACCGCCATAAGTAATTGAGAAGATAATCTCCGGACAATTCTCATTGTAATATTGGAATAGTTCTCCGTAGGTGGGTTTCTCATAAGTTCCGGGGTCACCGTCGCCGAGGATTTTAAGACCGTAGTCATTGATTACCTTATTGAAGTCTGATGCGGCAGCAGCATAATAAGTTTCGGCTACACTGCCGCTCGGTTGGAAACCTTCAAGTTCGGGCCACCCGTATTTATTCCAGCAAGCGTAGTATAATTCAATTTTTGCTTTAAAGGCCAAAGCTGCAACTTGTGTGGCGCGTCCATATTTATCACCGTAGCTTACGGGAAGTTTCTCGGATGCATTCTGCAAGTCGGAAATCAATTCGGGAATGATGGTAGCAATGGGTGTGCGTGATAGCGAACATGCTTCATCGTTACCGCTGAGTATATGGCGATAATAAGGAACATCGCCCCAGTTTTGTATCAGACGGAAGTAGGCCAATGCACGGAGGAAGTAGTTTTCGGCATTGATAGCTTCCAATGAGGCCCTGATCGAAGCATTTTGCTCTACCTCAATCATTTGTTCCACATATTTAATGGTGTAGTTGGCCCGGTTTATGACCCGGTATGCATTGTTCCACATACTGGAGAATCCACTGCCTGGTGTTCCGGGACCCCATGATGAGATATCGCCTATACTTTTACCACGGGTGTTTTGGAATTCGCCGTGTCCGTCATAGTAATAATCGGTTGCATGCAAAGTACGCAGTGCATTGTATACACCGTATGTAGAAGACAAAGCATCGTCTGTACTTGTCCAAAAGAGGTCCGAAGATACTTCAGTTGTAGCAGGACGGTTCAAAAGGTCGTCTACGCAAGAAGTAGTGACACCAAGGAGTCCGGCTAATGCTATATATTTAATATATTTCATGTTCTTTCTTATTAGTTGAGTTATCAGAATTCAATATTCAAACCGATTGAGTAAGTTTTAACCAATGGATATAGGTCGTTTCCATGTGGTTTCTCGGGATCGATACCTTTCCATGGAGTCAATGTAAAGAGGTTTTCACCGGATAAGTAGAAACGTGCACGGTTGAAACCGATTTTCTGCATATAACGTTCGGGGATAGAGTAGCCGATCTGCAAGTTTTTCAAACGGAAATAGTTGGTGTTGTATGTCCAATACGTACTTTCTTCACGGTTTTTATTACCGCCACTACCATTTAACAGACGAGGCAGAGATGCACCGCGGTTATCCAATGTCCAGGCATCGTCCCAGTGGAATTGTTGGAATGCGAAGCGGTTATCCGGAATTTTGGTGTTGTTCAAATCATCTAACCATACATCCGCACGTCCATAGTTGCCTTGGAACAAAGCCTGTATATCAAAACCTTTGTAGGCTCCCGTCAAGGTGATACCAAATTGTCCCATAGGTGTGTCACGATATTTGTCGGTATATGCTTTCTTATCAAGGTCGCTGATCTTACCGTCACCGTTTAAGTCCTTGATTATAATATCGCCGGGTGCATTGTAGGCATCTCCCTGATAAGGTGCATTGTAGAGGTCACTCCAACTCTGTGCCAAACCCGGATAAGCCTCATAGATATATAGGAAGTGGTAAGGCATGTCGAGCATGGTCCAACCACGGCTCAGATAATCCCCCCATTTTTCCAGTTTGTTCACATTGTAAGAACCGTTCACATTGATGCTGTAATTGAATTTGCGAATACTTGAACGCCAGGTCAGATTTATTTCGACACCACGGTTACGTAGGTCGGCTACATTGATGTTAGGAGCTGAGTAACCTGTTAGCAAGGAAGATATACTGGAGCCACGTATCATACCGGTGGTGAAGCGGTCATACCAATCGAGTTCGGCATTCAGTTGGTTGTTGAAGAATCCCAAGTCTAAACCGATATTGAAAACACGGGTTTCTTCCCAAGAAAGCGCTGTGTTTATCATTTTATTGGCGCTGAACCCGGTGGCAAGACCACTGTTACCAACGATGTAATTGGTAGTTCCCATTGTCTCTTTCTGTTCGTAACGTTCTACTCCGGAGTTATTACCCAATGAACCGTAGGATGCACGGAATTTGGCATTGCTGACTGCTTTTTTCAGAGGACTGAAGAAGGCCTCTTCCGAAATACGCCAACCTATAGCGGCCGAGGGAAAGAATCCCCACTGGTGTCCTTTAGCAAAACGGGACGAACCATCGGAGCGGAAGTTGAACTCAAACAAGTATTTATCAAATAAGGTATAGTTGACACGACCGATAAAGGAACGCAATCCTTCGGAACTGGAATTACCACTGTTTGTTTGTACTTCTTTGGAAGCAGCATCCAGATCTTCAAGACTGTTATGAAGACGGTTTTTACGATCTGCACTCAAGTAGCGGTCGAACCAGAATTCTTCGGCAGCATTGAACATAGCAGAGATGTGATGTCCCTTGAAAATCTCTTTTTCATAAGAAATACGTCCTTGAAACAATGTTTTATACCCTTCGTTATTGGAGTTCTTGATGAGGTCGCCTGTATCGGGCATGGTACGTGCTATGCTGTTGGTTTGGAAATTCATCTGGTTTACTACATTCTGAATGCTTTTGCTGAACTGATTGTAGTAGCGTAAGGCATAGCTGACATTCATTTTCAGGTTTTTGAGCGGCTCCCATTCCAGATATGCATTACCGTTGAATTCTTTACGTGATGTATTGGTACGGTAGGCTTCGTACTCGGCAACTGCATTTCCGGCAGAAGCCGATTCTCCGTAAGCCATGGCACCACCATATTCGCCTGTTTCAGGATGCTTGTTCAGGATTCCGGAAATAACATACTTCAAGCCAGCAGTTTCCAAACCTGCACCACGAGGTGTCTGACGGTCAGACCAGGTTCCGTCAGTCTTCATACCAATTTTCACATTATCACGAATCTTGTAGTCTACGTTCAAACGCATATTATAGCGACTATAGTCATTATGAATTTGCAAACCTTCCTGGTTCATGATACCGATTGAGGTATAGAAATTCATCTTGTCCGTACCACCGGAAGCAGAAACCGTATGGTTTGAGATGGCACCTGTGCGGAACATTTCATCGAACTGGTCAGTGTTGGGGAAAAGAATAGGATCTACCAGACTCATAGCCATCCATTGCTCTGCTGTACCCTGTCGGAAGTTCGTTGATTTATTACCCGTAGCTGCAGAACGCATCTGCATAGTTAATGCACGACTGTAATCGGCTAAATAGTCATAGAATTCCACCGGATTCGACCAGGCATAAGAACCATTATAAGTCACTTTAGCTTTGCCTTCTTTTGAACCGCTTTTGGTGGTAATCAAAATGACACCATTGGCTGCACGTGAACCGTAGACTGCTGATGAAGCGGCATCCTTGAGGACAGAGATACTTTCGATATCATTCATATTAATACGATTGATGTCTACGTCCGGCATCCCGTCTACCACGACCAGCGGATCGGAATTGTTGATAGAACCCAAACCGCGCACTTTCAGTGATGCGCCGTCACCACCCGCAAAACCTGTGGTTTGACTAACTACCAATCCCGGAACCAAACCGGAAAGACTGGAAGATACATTCGTAATGGAGCGGCTGGCAATAGCTTCGTCAATCTTTACTGCCGAAACAGAACCAGTCAGATTTACTTTCTTTTGCGTGCCATAGCCAACAACAACGACTTCATCCAATGCCTGTGAGTCTTCTAAGAGTGTAATTACAATATTGGTTTTACCTTTTAAGGTTACATTTTGGGTAATGTATCCGATAAAGGAAACTTCAAGAGTAGCGTTTTGTGAAGCTTCTATGTTAAAATGTCCATTGATATCTGTGATTGTGCCGTTAGTGCCTCCTTTTATTTTTATATTGGCTCCGATAACAGCCTCTCCTGTGTTATCTTTTACTGTGCCGGTGATTTTTACGTTTTGTGCCGTAATACTTCCGATACCAATAAAGAGTAGTAGGAATACCAAAAAATGTTTCATATTGGGCTTAATTTTGAATGAATAAATTAAAGGTTAATTTTTAGTGGGTGAGAAGATTTCGATTGTATCATCTTCTTGTTCCTTACAAGATTGGAGAAATGCTCTTCTTGCAAAATAATGTGCTTTCATAGGTTTACTTCATAGGCATTATTTCTTTTAGAGGGTTAATAATAGTATCTGAAATTATTTATATGTCTCACTTAGTTCCTTATACCATTTTTGTAGTACAAAGAATGCTTTCTTTTTTTGTCCTTTATCAGAAACCAATCCTTTTCGGTTGAAGTCATCCTGTATTTCAGGGACATGACGGCGGGGAGAACGGAAGTCTTTCAATATCCAGGGAGTTGTACCTGCCAATCCCGGAATACGTTTCAACATATTGACGTGGCGGATATACAGATCTTCCTGATACTCTTCCGTGAAGCGTTCTTTTACCGAACCATGTCGTCCGTATAAGGCACCCCCGCCAAGTTCACTGATAAATACCGGTTTCTGAGTACCAAATGTCCAGTTTACCCGGTCACATTTCTCTGAATCGCCGTCATACCAACCTACATACTCGTTAAAACTGATTATATCCAAAATATCACCCAACGGGTCGTGTACAGTCAAAACTCCCGGTTGTATTTCTTCTTTTTCCATAGCTGCACCCACCAGACGAACATTATCCAGGCTTCTTGTCTTTTTAGCCAAGTTTGTCAGGAAGGCTAGACGAGGCTCACTATGAGGGGTTTCATTAGCGATAGACCATATAATTATATTACAACGGTTCTTATCACGGCCGATCATATCGCAAAGTTGTTGTTCGGCATTTTGGTAAGTATCTTTGTTCTCCCAATGAATAGTCCAGTAAACAGGAATTTCAGACCAGACCAGGAAGCCCATACGCTCCGCTTCACGTACCATTTCTTCATTGTGAGGATAATGTGCCAGGCGGACAAAGTTACACCCCAGCTCTTTTGCCCAACTTAGCAGGGTGTGGGCATGATCCCGTGAATAGGCGCGACCACTATAGTAAGCAGTTTCTTCATGAATACTGATACCCCGGCAGAAGATTTCCTTATCATTCAGCAGAATCTTGGTTCCTTCCGTACGAATGGTGCGAAAGCCTATTTCATCGGATACTTTATCAGTTTCAGAAGATAAATTCACTGCATACAGTTTGGGACTTTCAGGAGTCCAAAGAACAGGTTTGGACTTTACTTGGAAAGAAGCATAACCATTGGCATCGGTTGTGACCTCCTTCTTTACTTTTAGTTCGGGAATATCGAGCATGATCTTTTGCTCCTTAGCAGAACCATCCAATTGAACCCATCCCTCAATGGTATTTTTATCATCCTTCTTCAATTGTACATAGTAGTCACGAATATAGGTCGAAGGCATTTCTACTAAAGTAACCGGACGTGTAATACCACCGAAATTCCACCAATCGGCATTAACAGTGGGTACAGCTTCGGGCTTGCGTTTATTGTCCACCTTTACCACCAGGCTATTTGTACCTTCTTTCAGGAGATTGGTTATTTCAAAGTTGAAAGGGGTAAATCCACCGATATGGTCGCCCAAACGCTTGCCGTTTAGCCAGACAATGGCTTCGTAATTTACAGCTCCAAAGTTCAGGAATAGTCGTTTTCCCGGTTGAAGGGAATATTCAAAGTGTTTACGATACCACACGGTACCCTCGTAATAATAGAGTTGGGGGCGCTGCGTATTCCAGTCTCCGGGTACAAACAACAATTTATCTGTTTCAAAATCGTATTCCTGAAGTTTGGTTTTGTCCGAATAGGTTTTATCTTGGGCATAACCGCCATCATAAGGTTTCAAACGGTAATCGTAGTAACCATTCTCAAATGGGTCTACAATAGTTTTCCATTGTCCGTCAAGAGAGGTAGTCTGGCGTGCGTTTACATTCATGATTTGCGGAGCCTGTTGGGCAAATGCTGAGGCTGACAACAAAGTCAGAAAGTAAGCCAATGTTTTTCTAAAGAGTGTTTTCATATTGTCTTTATTTTGATTTAAAAAAGTGATGACTATTTCAGATGTAATCATCTACAAAGTGATGGCAAATATATTGCTCTATAGTATTCGGAGTTGGAAAACATCTACATCATAAGTACATCAAACTTGAATCTTGACTACATCATTTCTTTCTCAATAGATACGTATGTTGTTGATAAAGAGTGGTAATATATATAAATATCTCTTTCTCGTTCTATCTGTAAAAGAAAGCAGGGATGAATAGCAGTCTCGAAGAAAGGAATTATCTTTGCTTCGTAAACACAAATGCTAACCGCTATGAAAAGTAAAACTTATCTTGTACTTATCGTAATCCTGTTTGCATCTGCTGCATTGAAAGCTGAGTGGCAATGCCCGGTGACGAATTATACCCGCCATACCTATAAAGCAGGGAATCAAAACTGGATGTTACAGCAGCACAATAATGGTTGGGTCTATGTAGCCAACAATAACGGCTTGCTTGAATTTGATGGCAGCGGGTGGAATATATACCCTATGCGGAATGCTAAAGCACGTGCTATGAAAATAGGCGATGACGGACGGATATATATCGGTGGAATCGGGCAGTTTGGTTACTTTACCCCCAATAGATTTGGGGGACTGGATTATACTTGCCTTTCTGACGGTCTGCCCCCTAATACTATGATCGGTGTCATTTGGAATATATTTCAGGATAAAGGCAGAGTCTATTTCCAGTCAGACCGTTGCCTGTTCTACTGGGAGAACAATCGATTGGAATATATAGAGTCTCCGGGGGAGGTTTATACTTCGGCTATTCTCTATAATAAGTTTTATTTTGGCGCTGCTGAGGGAGTCATGATTCTGGAGGACAGACAGTTCAGATTATTGCCGGGTTCGGAGGTATTGGGTAGAATATCGAGTTTATTGCCTTTCAATGGTAAAATTCTGATTGTGACCCGCTATAATGGCTTGTATACTTACGATGGAGAAAATATAGAGAAATATAAGTGTGTGGCCGACGACTTTATGCTACGTAACCGTATCTTTTGCGCTGCGCTAAATCATTCTTTACTGGCACTTGGTTCCGTGCAGGATGGAGTTTGTCTGCTGGATTTGAAGAAGGGGGATATGAATGTAATCTCTATCAATAATGGATTGCAGAATAAAACGATACTCAGTATGTTCTTTGATGCACAAAGTAATCTTTGGTTGGGTTTGGACAACGGTATCGACTGTGTATGCCTGAGTTCTCCTGTTCTTTCTCTATATGGTAACAGGCCGGTTATTGGTTCGGGGTATTCTTCCTTCCTCTATCGGGATAAGTTGTATTTAGGAACTAATCAGGGACTTTATACGACTTTGCCTCCTGATGGACTGGACAAAGAACTGCCCATGGACTTTGTTCCCGGAACAGGCGGTCAGGTATGGTCTTTCCTGCATCATGACGATAAGTTGTTTTGTGCTTCGGATAATGGAATCTTTATTATAGAAGGCAATAAGGTAGAGCATTTGGATGGAATAAGAGGTGTGAGGGTATTGGTATCTTTGAATCACCGCCCGGATGTATTGATTGCCGGTACATACGGTAAATATAGCGGATTGCATTTACTGCAAAAGGAAAATGGTCGCTGGCATGTCGTCGGGAAATTGAAGAATTTCACATATGCCGCCAAAAGTCTTTTGGCAGAAGATACAGGCAATGTGTTATGGGTTACCAATAAGGATAGGGGAGTATGCAGACTGGTTTTATCCGATGATTTGCGGGAAGTGGTAACTATGAAGAAATATAATAGTGAATTCTTTCCTTCCGGACGTGATGTCTTTCTTGCCCGGATAAATAATGAAATTGTAGCTGCATCTTATTATGGACTATGGCACTACAACCGGATAGCGGATAGCTTGGAAGAATATAAAGAACTGGAGAATATGCTCGATGGTAAAGGAGTCTATACCTACCTGACAATGGATGTAGCCCAAAATATATGGTATGTTTCCGGTGGTACTCTTAAGTTACTGCGTTATGATGCAGTGAAGAATTCTTATTATAAAAATCCTCATGACGCATACTTGAAGGGTTCTTTAATTGAAAATTATGAGCATATCAACGTATTGGGGGAGCAAGCCATAGCAGGAACAGAAGAAGGCTTCTCTTTAGTGCGACATGCATCGACTGTAATGAATAAGGAACAATTGTCTTTACAGATACGCCGGGTCTATTTAACCGGTCGTAGGGATTCGTTGGTATATGGGCGAAGCTATCACTATGAGAATACCCCTGTAGTTATTACTTATCAACATAATTCTCTTCGAATAGAGTATAATTTGAATAATTATAGTGCAGCCCAATCAGCTCTGTATTCCTATCGCTTAAGTGTGGATAATGACAAAGGTGAATGGAGTGAATTTAGCGAAAATGCAATTAAAGAGTTCACCGGTTTGCATGAGGGAAAGTACATCTTTAGTGTAAAGCTGATGACAGACAAAGACCAGGAGCCTGTAATGACCTCTTTTGCATTCGAAATTCTTCCTCCTTGGTATCGAACTTGGTGGAGCATGATGATTTATGTAGTAGTTGCCTGTTTGTTCCTTTTCTATATTTACCGGCGAATCAATATTGCCCGGAAGAGGTTGCTACTGCAAAAAGAACTTGAACTTTACCGTCAGCAACAAGAGTTTAAGAAGGTGAGCGAACTGAAAGACCAGAAGATTGATTCATTGCAGGAAGAGAAATTGCAAGCAGAATTGCGTCATAAATCCGAAGAACTGATTCGCACTACTTTGAATATTGTCCGCAAGAACGAAATGCTACTTGATATAAAGAAAGAAGTAGTGGGTATTTCGCATTCCATTAACGAAGAAAATTTGGTATCACTTCGCCGGAAAACACTACGCTTATTGGGACAAATAGAAACGAATATAGAACATGATGACGATCTACAAGTATTCCAAAGTACATTCGACTCTGTTCATCATGATTTCTTTAGGCGACTGGAAGAAGCATACCCTGAACTTAGTAATAAGGATAAACTACTTTGTGCTTATATAAATATGAATCTCCTTTCTAAGGAAATAGCTCCGTTACTGAATATTTCTCTTCGTGGAGTAGAAATCAGCCGCTATCGCCTACGTAAGAAGTTGGGTTTAGAAGAAGGAGATAATTTGGTAGAGTTCTTACAGAAATTCAGTAAGTGATTGATTAAAGGTTTATGAGATGTCTTACGCTCATCACCAGGCAGTGGTTTGTTCCTCGGTGTCGGACTCAGTAACGGACGGAAATCATTTTTATAATATTCAAAAAAAGGGGGATGGTTATAAGCGGATGGCAATGACATTCTGTTTATTCTTCAAAAATAGCGGTCTGCTGTTCTGCCAATTTTGCGGTTTCTGTTGGCTGACTGTGGTAATGAAATTCCCTGCTTATGCACATTGACATAAGTAGGGAATCATATTGTTGAATCAGGAGATTCTTATATTCAGAAGGAGGTGTGTCAAAATGCACATCTCCTTTTTTTACGCACAAAGCCCCGACTTTCA